>JADGOZ010000163.1 GCA_017882705.1 Candidatus Nanopelagicales bacterium
CGACCCCGAGGGCTGGTGGCTGCTCACGGTCGACGGGGTGGACGCCGCGATCTGCCTGCTCGACGAGAGCCGCGCCGAGCTCGGCGACGGCTATGGGGACGGCCCGCTCGGCCACGGCCCGACCGGCGTCGCGATCCGCACGAGTACGACCCAGGTGCGCAACCACCTCGACGCCGACGCCGACTACGAGCCGTGGATCGCCCATGTGCGCCAGCACGGCATCGCCTGCTCGGTGTCGCTCCCCGTCCTCGCCGGCGACGAGCTCGACACCGTGGTGACGACCGCGTCGATCGGCGTCGCGCTCGGAGACGGCCGTGCTCTCGCTGCTCGATTCCGTGCACGACGACCTCGTCGCGCTGCGCGGACTGGGGGTGGGGCTGCACGTCGACGACTTCGGCACCGGCTACTCCTCCATCGCGCTGCTGCGCGACCTGCCGGTGACCGGGCTCAAGCTCGACCGCTCGTTCGTGTCTGCGCTGACGGCCGACGACAGCCAGGCCAACGCGCTGTCGTCCGGTCTCGCCGCGCTCGCGCGCAGCCTGCACCTGCGCGGCGTCGCCGAGGGCGTCGAGACCGAGGAGCAGGCCGACATCCTGCGCCTGCACGCCTGGCCGCAGGGCCAGGGCTACCTCTTCGGCCGCCCCAGCACCGACCCCCGCCTCCCCTGACCTAGGTCGTGAGGAGGACCTTGCCGACGTGGGCGCTCGCCTCGACGACGCGGTGCGCCTCCGCGGCATGGCTCATCGGCAGCACGCGGTCGACGACCGCTTCGATCGCGCCGGACTCCACGAGCGGCCACGCGTCGGTGACGACGGCTGCGCAGATCGCGGCCTTCTCCGCGAGCGGGCGGGAGCGCAGCGTGGTGGCGAACAGCGCGAGGCGCTTGCTCAGCATCCGGCCGAGGTCGAGCTCGGCCTTGGTGCCGCCCTGGAGGCCGATCACGACGAGCCGCCCGCCGGTCGCGAGCACCTCGACGTTGCGAGCGAGGTACTTCGCGCCCATGTTGTCGAGGACGACGTCGGCGCCGCGACCGTCGGTCGCCCCCGTCACCCGCTCGACGAAGTCGCCGACGGTGTAGTCCACGAGGATCTCCGCGCCGAGCTCGCGGCAGCGCTCGAGCTTCTCCGGCGAGCCTGCGGTGACCGCCACGCGTGCGCCGAGGGCGACGGCAGCCTGGATCGCGAACGTCCCGATGCCGCCGGCACCCCCGTGCACGAGGAAGGTCTCACCGGCGGTGAGCCGCGCGAGGAGCACGACGTTGGACCACACGGTGCACGCCACCTCGGGCAGTGCCGCCGCGGTGACGAGTCCGACACCGCGCGGCACCCGCATGAGCTGGCCGACGGGTACGGCGACCCGCTCGGCATAGCCGCCGCCGGCGAGCAGGGCCACGCACGTGTCTCCGACCGACCAGCCCGCGACCCCCTCGCCGAGCTCGGAGATCGTGCCGCTGCACTCGAGGCCGAGCACACCGGACGCACCGGGCGGCGGCGGGTAGAAGCCCTGTCGTTGCAGGAGGTCCGCGCGGTTGACCGCCGATGCCGCGACGTCGACGACGACCTCGCCCGGACCGGCGACGGGATCGGGGACCTCGCCCCAGACGAGGGCATCGGGCCCACCGGGGACCGGGACGGTGATCGCGCGCACGGTCAGGACCTCCCCGCGGGGGCGATGACGACGACGCGGTCGCCGGGCTGCAGCACCGTCACGGACCGCTCGTCGAAGCGGTGCACGACGCCGTCTCGCACGACGGCGAGCACGATGACGCTGCGCGCGGAGAGCGACTCCGGAGCGACCCCGAGCTCGGCCGGGGTGATCGGACGCTCGACGATCTCGAGGCCGTGGTTCGGCTCGAGCAGGTCCTCGACGAGGTGACCGGCGACCGGCGACGTCAGCGACAGTCCGAGCAGCCGCCCGGCGGACTCCGCCGTGGGGATGACCACGTCGGCGCCGCTCTGCCGCAGCACCGGGATGTTCTGGCTCTCCCTCGCGGACGCGACGAGCGTGGCGCCCGGGGCCAGCCGCCGCGCGGTGAGCGTGACGAGCACCGAGGTGTCGTCGCGGTCGGTGGCGACGACGATGCGCGCCGCGGTCTGCACCGACGCGGTGCGCAGGACGTCCTCACGGGTCGCGTCCCCGACGACGCCGACGGCCCCGAGCGCGGTGGCCTCGTCGATCTCGACGGCGTTGGAGGACACGACGACGATCGCCTGCGGCGCGGAGCCCTGCTCGACGAGCGCGGTGAAGGCGCTGCGCCCTTTGACCCCGAAGCCGACGACCACGGTGTGGTCCTGCACGGTCTGCCTCCAGCGCTTGATGCGGAACTCGTCCCGGCTGCGTTGTGTGAGCACCTCGACGGTCGTCCCCACCAGCGTGATGAGGAAGACGAAGCGGAGCGGCGTGATGATGAGGATGTTGGCCAGCCGCGCCTGCTCCGTGGCCGGGACGATGTCGCCGTAGCCCGTCGTGGAGAGGGTGACGGTGGCGTAGTAGAGAGCGTCGAGCCAGGAGATGGGCGTGCCGTTGGCGTCCTTGTAGCCGTCGCGCTCGACGTAGACGAGCACGGTCGTGATGACCACGCACGCGACGGCGATGCCGATGCGGATGGCGAACGAGCCCAGCGGGCCGCGCCGCCGCGCGGGCAGCGCGATGGCCCCGGTGATGCTCACCGGACGACCGTAGCGCGGGGCGTCAGGGCAGCGGGAGCACGGCGACACCCGTGCCGCGCGCGCCGGTGCCGGGCGGGATGACGGCGACGCCGTCGGCGAGGGAGATCCCGCGCAGCATCGCCGGTCCGGCATGGAGGGTGGGGGTCGCCTCGACCCCCAGGGCGCCGCGCCGGCGCGAGACCGGCAGCAGCCGTACGTGCTCGGGGTGCGGCGTGACGTCGACGGTGAGCACGGCCTGCTCGATGCGGGCCTCGTCGGCGCCGACCTCGCCGCGCAGCGCCGCGACGAGCGGGGCGGCGAGGGTGAGGATCGCGGAGACGGCGGCCAGCGGGTTGCCCGGCAGGCCGAGCACGTGGCGGCCGTCCGGCAGCGTCGCGAGCAGCATCGGCGTGCCGGGGCGGACGGACACGCCGTCGACGACCCAGTGCGCGCCGAGCCGGTTGAGCGCGGTGTGCAGGTGGTCGGCGGGACCTGCGGCGGTCGAGCCCGTCGTCAGGATGAGGTCCGCGTTGGCGTCCTCGAGCGCCTCGAGCAGCGCCTCGAGGGTGTCGGGGACGTGCACCGGCGGGAACGCGCGGCCGCCGAGCCAGGCGATCCACCCCGGGACCATCGGGCCGAGGGCGTCGCGCACGCGGCCGTCGCGCGCGGGACCGCGCTGCAGCAGCTCGTCGCCGAGCACGAGGATCGCGACGTCCGGCGGGCGGACGACGGGCAGCGTGTCGTAGCCGGCGGCAGCCGCCATGCCGGCGACGGCCGGGGTGACGACGCCACCCGCCTCGAGCAGGTGCTCGCCCGCCGCGCACTCGGCGCCGCGCGGACGGATGTCGGACCCGGGCTCGACGTAGCCGGGGTGAGGTGCGGTGAGGCCGCGCACCGGGTCGCCGACCCACAGCTGGCTGCCGTGCACGCCGCCGGCCTCGAGGAGACCGTGCTCGCGGCGCAGCACGGCGTCGGCACCCTCGGGCAGCGCGGTCCCGGTGGCGATCGCGACCGCCGCGCCGTCGATGAGATGGTCGAGCACCTGGCCGGCGAGCAGCTCCCCCACGACCGTCCACGGGCCGGGGCCGGCGACGGCCCACCCGTCCATCGCGGCGACGTCGAAGGGCGGAAGCGGCGTGGTGGCGACGAGCGGTGCGGCGAGCACGGCGCCGACCGAGACGGGCAGGGGCACCTGCACGACCGGCAGCGGCCCGGCGGCCTCGCGGGCCGCGCGCCGGGCCCGGGCCCACGGGGTCAGCTCGCTCACAGGTCGATCTTCCCCGCCCCGCCTCCCGTGCGCCCCCCGACCCGCCGCCCCCACCCGCGCGGCTTCGGCTGATGTGCCGCAGACCGCCTCGCGAGGGGCGGCGGGTTGCAGCATTCCGTCGGTCGAGGCGTACCAGCGCTCAGCTGCTCCAGCCCGAGAAGGAACCGGCAGTCATGGCCGCGACGCCGCGCGCCCGTTGCACCGCCCGGATCCGCGGGTTCAAGCCTGGAAACCGCGGATTGAGCAGGGGAGGCGGCCTCGACGTGGACCCGCGTGTCGGGTTGTGCGGGCGGTGGGTCGTCGGGTTCCGAGCGCAGTGGCCCGCCCCCTCTTGACGCTGGCGTCAAGTTGACACTAGCGTCAGGTCACTCGCCCGCAGCGTGTTGCTGCGCCCGAACGTCGTCGCCCGGGAGGTCTGCCGTGGGTCGGATCACCAGCCGGGTCGACACCCGGTCCGAGGCCTACGCCGGGAACCGCGCGGCCATGCTCGAGGCCCTGACCGAGATCCAGGCGCTCCAGGGCGCCGTCGTCCGCGGTGGCGGCTCGGGCAACGAGGCGAAGGACGCGGCGTCGGTCGCGAAGCTGCGCGGACGCGGCAAGCTCCTGCCGCGCGAGCGCATCGGACTGCTCGTCGACCGCGGGTCGGCGTTCCTCGAGCTCTCGCCGCTCGCGGGCTGGGGCACCGACGACCCGCTCGGCGGCGGCATGGTCACCGGAATCGGTCGCATCAACGGCGTCGAGTGCGTGATCTCGGCCAACGACCCGACCGTCAAGGGCGGTGCCCAGGGCCCGACCAGCGTCGCCAAGGGGCTGCGCGCGATGGAGATCGCGCGGGTCAACCGGCTGCCGCTCGTGTCGCTCACCGAGTCGGCCGGCGCCGACCTGCCCAAGCAGGCCGAGATCTTCGTGCCCGGCGGCGCCTCCTTCAAGAACCTCACGCGGCTGTCGGCCGCGGGGATCCCGACCATCACGCTGGTGTTCGGCTCGTCGACCGCGGGCGGCGCCTACGTGCCGGGCATGAGCGACTACGTCGTCCTGCAGAAGGACGCCGCTCGGGTCTACCTCGGCGGACCCCCGCTCGTGAAGATGGCGATCGACGAGGACGCCGACGAGGAGTCGCTCGGCGGCGCCGAGATGCACGCGCGGGTCAGCGGCCTCGCCGACTACCTCGCCGCCGACGAGCCCGACGCCGTGCGCATCGGCCGAGACATCGTCGGTC
>JADGOZ010000164.1 GCA_017882705.1 Candidatus Nanopelagicales bacterium
CGAGCGCCTCGAGCAGGAGCGCCTCGCCGCTGAAGAGGCCGCACGCCTCGAAGCCGAGCGCCTCGAGCAGGAGCGTCTCGAAACCGAGCGGATCGCCGCCGAGGAAGCCGCACGCCTCGAAGCCGAGCGCCTCGAGCAGGAGCGCCTCGCCGCTGAAGAGGCCGCACGCCTCGAAGCCGAGCGCCTCGAGCAGGAGCGTCTCGAAGCCGAGCGGGCCGAGGCGGAGGCGGCCGAGGACGAGGACGAGCTGCCTCGCGCCGGCATGGACCTGCATGCCGTCAACGCCGAGTTCACCGCGTTGTCGCTCGACCCGCCGACGTCGGCGCCCGTCGCGATCGAGCCGCCGTCGTTCGACCTGGACGAGGAGCCGCCCGCTGCGGTCGCGTCGTACCGCCCGGACTTCGGCTCGTCGGAGTCGCACCACTACGAGCCGGAGCTCGAGTCGGTCCTGGCCGGTGGCGGGGTCCGCCCGGAGGGCACCGACATGGCCGCGCTGCTGCGCGAGCTGTCGAGCCTCGGGGGCGCGTTCGACGCGGAGCCGGGATCCGGGAGCGGCACCGCCCCGAGCAACGTGGTGACCCGCCCGGTCACGGCGGCACCGGACAAGGGTGGCAAGAAGAAGAAGGGCTTCTTCGGCCGCTAGGGCCCGGCCCGTGCGTCCGCGCGGCGCCGTCTGCGACGATCACCGCGTGCGAGCGGTGGTGCAGCGGGCGTCCGGCGCCCGGGTCGAGGTCGGGTCCGAGACCGTGGCGACCTTCGACGGTCCCGGGCTCGTCGTCCTGGTCGGCGTCACCCACGACGACACGGTCGATCGGGCGCGGCGCCTGGCCGCGAAGGTGCACGAGCTGCGGATCTTCGAGCCGCGCCACGCGACCGTGGCCCTCGAGGACGGCCGACGCGAGCTGTCGGCGTACGAGCTCGGGCTGCCCGTCATCGTCGTCAGCCAGTTCACGCTCTACGGCGACACCCGCAAGGGACGCCGCCCGACATGGACGGCGGCAGCCCCGGGACCGGTCGCAGAACCGCTCGTGGACGCGGTCGTGGCGGCGCTGCGCGGGCGCGGCGCGGTGGTCGGCACGGGCGTGTTCGGCGCCGACATGCTCGTCGAGCTCACGAACGACGGGCCGATCACGCTCGTGATCGACGTCGACGGCTGACCGGACGCACGCAACTCAGAGCGTGGCGACGAAGTCCTTGAGCCACGGGATGAGGTCCGGCCCGAGATCCTCGCGCTCGCAGGCGAGCCGGACGACGGCCTGGAGGTAGGACAGCCGGTCGCCGGTGTCGTAGCGCCGGCCGCGGAACACCACGCCGGTCACACCGCCACCGTCCGCGGGATCGATGTCGCGGGCCAGCGTGCGCAGCGCGTCGGTCAGCTGGATCTCGCCGCCACGGCCGGGCTCGGTGGTCTCGAGCACGCCGAACACGGCCGGGTCGAGCACGTAGCGACCGATCACGGCGTAGGAGCTCGGCGCCTCCTCGACGGACGGCTTCTCGACGAGGTCGGTGATGCGCACGACGTCCGGGTCGTCGCCCCCGTCGATCGCCTCGACGGCGGCACAGCCGTAGAGGTGGATCTGGTCGCGCGGCACCTCGAGCAGCGCGACGACGCTCCCGCCGCGCGAGCCGCGCAGCGCGATCATCTTCTGCAGCAAGGGATCACGAGGGTCGATGAGATCGTCGCCGAGGAGCACCGCGAACGGGCTGTCGCCGACGTGCTTCGCTGCGCAGCCGACCGCGTGGCCGAGCCCGCGCGGCTCGCCCTGCCGGACGTAGTGCACGGTGGCGAGGTTGCTGCTGTGGGTCACGAGCGCGAGCTTCTCGGTGTCACCCTTCGCCGCGAGCATCGCCTCGAGCTCGCCGGCGTGGTCGAAGTGGTCCTCGAGCGGGCGCTTGTTGCGACCGGTCACCATGAGCACGTCGTCGAGCCCGGCCGCCGCAGCCTCCTCGACCACGAGCTGGATCGCCGGCGTGTCGACGACCGGCAGCATCTCCTTAGGCGTGGCCTTGGTCGCGGGAAGGAACCGCGTTCCCAGACCCGCGGCCGGGATGACGGCCTTGGTCACGACTCCGCCGCTCATGCGCACCCTCGTCCGGTCGTCGACGCGACGCCGTCGTCGCGTTCGGGGTACAGCATGCCAACGTCGACCCGGAGACCGTCAGGCGGTGACGACAATCTCCTGCGCGGCCGCGACGACGCCTGCGTCCTGCGGCCCGATCAGCAGGACGACGCCGACCGGCACGGACCGCTTCACCACGGCGAGCGCGATCGGTCCGAGCTCGGCGTGCAGCGCCACGGACGTCAGCGCTCCGACCTCGCGGCCGTCGTGCAGCACGGGGTCGCCGGTGGCCGGCGTCCGGGCGGCGCTGCCGTCGAGGTGCAGCAGGACGAGGCGCCGTGGCGGACGGCCGAGGTTGTGCACCCGCGCGACCGTCTCCTGCCCGCGGTAGCAGCCCTTGTCGAGGTGTACGGCGGACGGCACCCAGCCGACCTCCTGCGGGATCGTGCGGTGGTCGGTCTCGAACCCCATCCGGGGCACGCCGGCGGCGACCCGCAGCGCCTCCCAGGCCCAGGTGCCTGCGCCCGGACGACCCGCGACGTAGTCGAGGAGCTCCGCGCGCGGCACGATCACCTCGCGCGCGACGAGCACGTCGGGACGCACCGGCACGTACTTCTGCGACGCGGCGTCATCGGCCTCGAGCGCGGCGAACTGGCGGGGAGCGACGTAGGTCGGACGTCCGTCGACGGGCGCCGCGACCGGCTCCCCGACCACGGCGAACGCATCGCTGACGTCGGCGACCTCGACGCGCAGCAGGAAGCGCATCTTCTCGAGATAGGGCACGAGGGTGTCGACGGCGCCCGGCTCCACCGTGATCCAGGTCGTGGTGCCGTCGTCCACCACGTGCAGCTCGTGCTCGACGTGCCCGTGCGGCGACAGGATCAGGTCGAGAGCGGAGTCACCGGGCGCGAGGGCCTCGACGTGCTGCGTCGTGAGCGAGTGCAGCCAGCCGAGCCGGTCCGGCCCGGTGATCGTGACGACGCCGCGGTGCGAGAGATCGACCCAGCCCTCGCCGCGCAGCAGCAGGCGCTGCTCGCCGTGCGGGTCGCCGTAGTGCCACGGCACGCCGGTGTCGACGGAGCCCTCCGGCGCGGGGCACGCGCCGGGTAGGTCGAGCAGCGGGCTCGCGGTCACGGTGGTCACGACGTCTGCAACCCGTGCGGCTCGTGGATGCTTCCCGGGCTGCATCGGAGTCTCACGACGAGGCCGTGCTGCAGCCGCGGCAGGCCCCGTGCAGCGCGACGTGGCTCACGTCGGTGACGAACCCGGACCTCGACCGCAGCTCGTCGAGGAACGGGTCGGCCACCCCGGCGTCGACGCTCTCGACGCTGCCGCAGTGGTCGCACACGAGATGGATGTGCACGTGCTCGCCGACGGAGTGGTAGGTCGGCGCGCCGTGCCCGATGTGCGCGTGCGTGACGAGTCCGACCTCCTCGAGGACCTCGAGGTTGCGGTAGACCGTCGAGAGGTTGACGCCGGTGGCCGTGCGCTGCACCTCGGTGAGGATCTCCTCCGGGGTGCCGTGGCCGAGGCGCTCGACCGACTCGAGGACGAGCTGGCGCTGCGGGGTGATGCGGTAGCCGCCGCGGCGCAGGGTGGTCTCCCACTCGGCGGACGCCACGGCGTCAGGCCTTCTTCAACCGCGCGGACAGGTGGGCGGACAGCGGCTGTCCGACCGCGGCCATGTCGTAGCGGTAGAGGAGGTCGCCCTCGACGAGGCCGTAGAGGCGGGTGCCGCCGGTGTACTCCTTCGCCGACTCGGTGCGCGCGACGACGTCGGTCTGCAGTTCCACGCGCGCGCCGGTGATGACCGCGTCGACGATGCCGGTGACCGTCACGTCTCCGACCCAGACCTCGGCGTAGCCCGTCGGGTGGGCGAGCAGGAGCTCGACCCTGTTGTCGGGACGAGGGCGCCAGAACCCGGCCTCGGTCGCGAGCGGACGCACCCGCTCGCCGGCCTCGTCGAGCAGCCAGGTGCGGCTCCAGTAGGACAGGAACGGGCGTCCGTCGGTCGCGAACGTGAGCTCCTGGCCGTACTGCATGTCCTCGTGCGTCGGATAGCCGACGACGCCGACCCCGACCCACGTGCCGATGAGCCACGACAGCGGGACGAGCTGATCCGGGATCACGCCGAGATCCTATCCGCGCGCGCACCTAGGCTGAGGGTCATGGCCCGCCGACTCGTCCTCAAGGTGACCTGCGGCGCGGACGACGCCGAGAAGCTCTCGCAGGCGCTCACGGTCGCCGCGACCGCCGTCGCGTCCGGCATCGACGTATCCCTCTGGCTCACGGGCGACGCCACCTGGCTCGCAGTGCCGGGGCGCGTGCCCGACCTCGGGCTCGAGGGCGCAGCACCGCTGTCGAGCCTCGTCGAGTCCGTGCTCGCCGGCGGGCGTACGACGGTGTGCACGCAGTGCGCCGCGCGTCGCGGCATCACGACCGACGACGTCGCCTCCGGCGTGCGTGTCGCGGGAGCCGCGTCGTTCCTCGAGGAGGTCCTCGCCGACGACGTGCAGGCGCTCGTCTACTGATCGCGTCTGCCGATCACCTCTGCTGGGCGTCGACCTTGCCCCCGTCTCCGGGGTGGACGACCATCACCGGACAGGCCGCCTCGCGCACCGCCGCGGACGGAACGCTGCCGACCGACATCCCGGCGAAGTGCCCACGGCCGTGGGCGCCCAGCACGACGAGCTGAGCCTGCTCGGACTCGGTGACGACGGCCGTCATCGGGTGGCTGTGCTCGACCCGGGCGTGCAGCTCGACGTCGGGGTACTTCTCCGGCCAGCCGCGCAGCGTGTCGGCCAGGAGGATCTCGGCCTCGGCCCGCAGCTCCTCGGCGAGGCCCGGAGGAGGTGCCCAGACCCCGTATCCGGCCGCCGGCAGGTCCTGCCAGGCGTGGAACACCACGAGCGGCACCCGGCGAGCGAGCGCCTCGTCGAAGGCGACCTCGAGGGCGAGACGGGCCGTCGGCGAGTCGTCGACGCCCACCGCGACGGGTGCCGCGGCCTCCGGCAGCCGACCGCGGACCACGACGGCGAGGCACCGGGCGTGCGCGGCGACGTGCTGGCTCACCGAGCCGAGGAACAGCCGCCCGAGCATGGACCGTCCGTGCGCCCCGACCACCACGACGTCGGCGTTCCTGCTCCGCTCGATGAGCGACGACGCGGGTCCGCCGACGGTCGGCCAGAGACCGACCTCGAGGTCGGGCCACGCGACGACGACGCGCTTGCGCGCTTCCTCGAGGAAGTGCGGCACCGGGTCCGAGGCGAGCGGCGCGACCGGCGCCGGCTCGAGCCCGACGACGGGAGGGGTCGGGACCTCGGCGTAGAGCAGCTCGAGCCGCGCGCCGCGGCGTCCGGCCTCCGCGGCGGCCCAGTCGACGGCTAGCACGGAGCTCGGTGATCCGTCGACACCGACGACGACGAGCGGCTTCAGGGACGTGGACATCGCACACCTCCGCGAGGGCGGGACGTGCGCGAGCGCCCACGGAGCCGACAGCCAGCGCGACCGCTCCTCAGCGCCCAGTCTGCTCCCGCACGACCCCCGACGCGACCGCGCCCATCAACCCGTTCATGGCCCGGCAAACGGGGGTCAGTTGGTCAGGCTGCGGCGCGGCCGGCGACGAGGCGCTTGCCGATGAGGTACATCTCGCAGCCGAGGCAGAAGTCGAACGCCGCGTTGAGGAACGCCGCCGCGAGCGCGAAGCCGACCGCGACGTAGGCCAGCGCGGTCAGTCCGGTCAGGAGGCCGATCAAGCCCACCAGGGCGAACAGGAGGCCGACCACCTGGGAGAAGCGCGGCGGCTCGGGAGCCTCGAACTGCGTCGGCGGTGCGAGGCGCGGGCGCACGACGTTGCGGAAGAGGATGCCGTAGGGCTGCGCGTGCAGGCCGACGACAGCGCCGAGCCCGAACGCGACCGCCTGCAGCGCAAGCAGCACGAGCGAGAGCGTCGACGGGATCGTCAGCAGGACGAGCGCCAGCACGACGGTGGTGATCACCGCGCCGAAGCGCGGGCCGCGGGCGTCGATGGACCCGGCGGGTGCGGTGGTCGGGGTGGCCTGGGTGGCGAGCCTGGTCATGGGATCTCCTGGGAAGCGGCACGGGTGGGGGTGCGGCGTCCGGACGTCGGGGGGCCTCAGGTCGAGGCCGGCTCACGAGGTCCGGTCAGGGGATCAGACACGCGCAGGAGCCGACGCGGCAGAAGTCCACTGCGCGTCGCTTGGTGAGAACCACCGTCTGCATGTCGAGAATGGTAAGCCCCTGACCTGCGACGGAACCACGGCAGTCCGAATGCTGAGACATGAGTCTCGCCCGCCGTCAGACGACGGTGCCGAGTGCGGCGATGACGTCGGCCTTGCGCGGCGCCCCGGCGGCGCGGACCCGGACCAGCCCCTCGGCGTCGAGCACGAGGACCGTCGGCGTACGCCGGACGTCGAGGCGACGCACGAGATCGAGGTGAGACTCGGCGTCGACCTCCACGTGCGTCACGCCCTCGACCATGCCGGTGACCTCGTCGAGCACGAGCTTCGTCGCGCGGCACGGAGCGCAGAACGCGCTCGAGAACTGCACGAGCGTGGCCTTCTCGCCCAGCTCGACGCCGATGTCCGCTGCGGTGAGGCGATCGCCCTCGTGCGCGTGCCCGGATCCCTTGTGCGCTCCGGGAACCGGCAGGGCGTCGGTGGTGTCGGCCGGGATCTCGACGGCCTTGAGCGCGCCGTCGGTGGCACGGCGGTAGAGGCCGAACGCCGTCGCCCCGGCCAGGACGACGAGCACCACGACGACTCCGGTCATGCGTGCCCCAACCGCGGGGCGACGCTCGCTGTTCCCGCAGGGTCGACGTCGGCGGCGCCGCTGCCGCCGGCGAACGGCGGGAGCACGTCGACGACCGCACCCGGCGCGAGGGCGACGTCGGCCGGCGACCGGCGTCCGGGGCTCACCTCGTCGACGAGGTAGGAGCAGCGTCGGAGCACGTCGGCGAGCCGGGAGCCGGCGCCGTGCCGTGCGCGGACGGCGTCGAGCAGCGCCTCGAGGTCGGCGGGTGCGTCGAAGCGCTCCTCGGCCAGCCCGGCGGCAGCCTTCGCCGCGGCCCAGTAGCGGACCACCACCTGCTCCGGGTCGCTCATGCGCGCCCCGACCCGAGCGACACGGTGTCGGCGGCCCAGGCACCGATGCGGGTGACGACGTCGGCCGCGAGCGACGCCGCGGACTCCGCGTGGCCGAAGCCGGGCTCGATCCACCCGACGGTGCGGTCCTGCACGCCGCGCCGCGCGGCACCGGCGGCGGCCGCGGCGACGAGGGAGCGCGCGTGCTCCACCGGGAAGTACGGGTCCTGGTCTCCGTGCACGACGAGGAGCGGCAGCGGCGCGATGAGCTCGGCCGCCTCCGACGGCGAGAGCGGGTAGGGGTGCTCCCACTCGCGGTCGGTGACCCGGGTGTGGAAGCCCCACCGCAGGATGCTGCGGCCCTGCGACGTCTCGACCGCGCGGTGCAGCAGGCGCGTCGGCGGCGTGCCCTTGTAGAACCAGAACCCGGCCGCGCTCACCGACACGACGGCCTGCGGCGTCTCGCGGTCGCGAGGTCCCGCCAGGGCGGCCTGCCGCAGCACGACCGAGCCGCCCATCGAGAACCCGACCGTGACGACGTCGGCGGCGCCGAGCCAACGGGCCCACCCGATCGCGGCGTCGAGGTCGAGGACCTCGTCGTCGCCGAGCGTGGTGACACCGGACGACTCGCCGTGCCCGCGGCTGTCGTAGGAGACGACACCGCCGAACTCCGACAGCAGCGCAGCGATGGCCCTGTTGTCGGGGCGGCGCCAGCCGCCGGTGAACCCGTGCGCGACGACGAAGACCAGCGGCGACGGGGCTGCAGGCGCGTCGTAGGCCACCGAGATCCGCTCGCCGTCGGCGCTCAGCACGGTGCCGGTCCGGGCCGGTGAGGGCCCTCCGGAGTGCCTGGATGACGGACGCAGATCCACATTCGCTATCCTGCCTCCTGTAGGACCCGGGCGATGACGCCTCCGGGTCCTTCCGCGCTTCCAGGGCGGTGATCCCGACCTGGAACACACACGAGGGAGGCCCCGTGCCGACGCTCCTGCTCCTCACGAACGCCCTGCTGCCGTCGTCCGAGGTGCTTCCCGCCCTCGGACTGCTCTCGCACCAGGTGCGGGTCCTGCCGGCGGAGGCCACCGCCCTGCTCGACGCCCCGCAGTGCGACGCGATCCTCGTGGACGGCCGGCGCGACCTGCCGCAGGTCCGCAGCTTCACGCGCCTGCTGCGCACCACGGGCGTCGACGTCCCGGTGCTGCTGGTCACGACCGAGGGCGGCCTCGTGGGCGTCAACGCCGAGTGGGGCGTCGACGACGTCGTGCTCGACACCGCAGGTCCGGCCGAGGTGGACGCCCGACTGCGTCTCGCGGTCGGCAAGCTCGCCCGCACCGTCGACGACGGCGTGCCGGACGAGATCCGCTCGGGCGACGTGAGCATCGACGAGGCCACCTACACCGCGCGCGTCCGCGGTCGCACGCTGGACCTGACCTTCAAGGAGTTCGAGCTGCTCAAGTTCCTCGCCCAGCACCCGGGTCGCGTCTTCTCCCGCGCCCAGCTGCTGCAGGAGGTCTGGGGCTACGACTACTTCGGCGGCACGCGCACGGTGGACGTCCACGTCCGCCGCCTGCGCGCCAAGCTCGGGCCCGAGCACGAGTCGGTCATCGGCACCGTGCGCAACGTCGGCTACCGCTTCGTCGTGACGCCGCCGCGCGTCGACGAGTCGATCCCCGAGCTCGCCCCCGCGCCCGTCGGCTGAGGCGCCCGACCCGCACGGTTTAGGGTCGCGGCATGAGCAGCGGTCCCGGCACGGAGTCCCCCCGCGTGCAGTGGGAGGTGCTGCGGCGCCTCGAGGACTCCGACGTCGCCGACGTCTCGCTGCTCGTCGAGCAGGTCACCGAGACCGACGGCGTCCGGCCGCTCTCCGAGCACGTGATGCTGCACCTGCGCTACGGCGGCGACGTCGACGTGCGCCACGTGCTCGGTCGCGACGGCCCGAGCCTCGTCGCCTACGGCCACCTCGACGTGACCGACCAGGTCTCGGGTCCCAGCGCCGAGCTCGCCGTGGCACCGGCGTACCGCCGCCAGGGAGTGGGACACCGGCTCGTTCAGCACCTGCTCGAGGAGAGCCCTGACGCGCGCCTGCGGCTGTGGTCGCACGGCGAGCAGAGCGGAGCAGCGCCGCTGGCCGCCTCGCTCGGCTTCCGCCGCTCGCGCACCCTGCTCCGACTGCGCCGGTCGCTGTACGCCGCGCTGCCGGATCCTGTCTGGCCGGACGGCGTACGCCTGCGCTCCTTCCTCCCCGGGCTCGACGACGAGGAGTGGGTGGCGCTCAACGCCGCAGCTTTCGTCGACCTCCCCGACCAGGGCGGCTGGACGCTGCACGACCTGCACCTGCGGATGCGCGAGCCCTGGTTCGACCCGGAGGGGTTCCTCGTGGCCGAGGAGACCGGTCCGGACGGCGACCGGATGGTCGGCTTCCACTGGACCAAGGTTCACGGCGCCGGCGAGGACCGCCACGAGCACGACGACGAGCACGACGAGCCGCACGAGCACGAGGGCTCGGAGGAGCCGCATGCGCACGCGCATCACCACGGCCACGGTCACGAGCCGATCGGCGAGGTCTACGTCGTCGGCATCGACCCCGCGGCGCAGGGTCGCGGCCTCGGCCGCGCCCTCACCCTCGCCGGCCTTCACCACCTCAAGGCCCGCGGCCTGCGCGACGCGATGCTCTACGTCGACGCCGAGAACACCTCCGCGATCGCCCTCTACACCAGCCTGGGCTTCACGACCTGGGACGTCGACGTGGAGTTCAGCGCTCCTTGAGCGGACCGAGTCGGGGCGAGACGCTCCCGGGTCTGGCAAGGTTGAGCCCATGACCACGGAGGTGTCCTCGCCCGGCGACGCCGCCGCGGCCGGTGCGCAGGACGACGCGACCAGCCCGAGCGGGCTCCTGCCCGTCCCGGACCCCCTGCCCGAGGACCGCTTCCTCGACCGCGAGCTGTCCTGGCTGGCATTCAACGAGCGCGTGCTCGAGCTCGCCGAGGACCGTGACCAGCCCCTCCTCGAGCGCTCGAAGTTCCTCGCGATCTTCGCCAGCAACCTCGACGAGTTCTTCATGGTCCGCGTCGCCGGCCTCAAGCGGCGCATCGCGACCGGGATCGCCGTACGCGCCGCCAGCGGGCTCATGCCGCGCGAGGTGCTCGAGGGCATCTACACACGCAGCTCGGAGCTCATGCAGCGCCAGGGTGCCGTCTTCCACGGCGAGATCCTTCCGGCGCTCGAGGCCCAGGACATCCACCTGCTGCGCTGGGAGGAGGCCTCGACCGCCGAGCGCGACCAGCTGAGCCACTTCTTCCGCACCAAGGTCTTCCCGGTCCTGACGCCGCTCGCGGTCGACCCGGCTCACCCGTTCCCCTACATCAGCGGGCTGTCGCTCAACCTCGCCGTGGTCGTGCGCAACCCGAGCAGCGGCACCGAGCTCTTCGCGCGCGTCAAGGTGCCTCCGATCCTCCAGCGCCTCGTGTCCGTCGGCCCGCAGCGGTTCGTCCCGCTCGAGGACGTCATCGCCGCCCACCTCAGCGACCTCTTCCCGGGCATGGACATCCTCCAGCACCACGCGTTCCGCGTGACCCGCAACGAGGACCTCGAGGTCGAGGAGGACGACGCGGAGAACCTCCTGCTGGCGCTCGAGCGCGAGCTCATGCGCCGCCGGTTCGGGCCGCCGGTGCGGCTCGAGGTCGAGCAGACCATCGACCCGCACGTCCTGGACCTGCTCGTCCGCGAGCTCGGCATCGGCAGCGAGGAGGTCGTACGCATCCCCGGCCTCCTCGACCTCACGGCGCTCTGGGCGTTCGACCGCATGCCGCGCGACGACCTCAAGCTCCCGGCGTTCCTGCCGCGCACGAGCCGCGACCTCTCCGACGTCGAGACCTCGTCGCCGCCCGACGTCCTCGAGTCGATGCGCGACCACGAGGTCCTGCTGCACCACCCCTACGACGCGTTCTCGACGAGCGTGCAGCGCTTCCTCGAGCAGGCCGCGACCGACCCGAAGGTCCTCGCGATCAAGCAGACGCTCTACCGCACGAGCGGCGACTCCCCCATCGTCGACGCACTCGTCGCGGCGGCGGAGCAGGGCAAGCAGGTCCTCGCGATCGTCGAGATCAAGGCCCGCTTCGACGAGCAGGCCAACATCGACTGGGCGCGCAAGCTCGAGGAGGCCGGCTGCCACGTGGTCTACGGCCTCGTCGGCCTCAAGACCCACTGCAAGCTCTCGATGGTCGTGCGCGACGACGGCGACCGGCTGCGCCGCTACGTCCACCTCGGCACCGGCAACTACCACCCCAAGACCGCGCGGCTCTACGAGGACGTCGGTCTGCTGACCACCGACGAGGAGGTCGGTGACGACGTCGCCCGCCTGTTCAACGTGCTCTCGGGCTACTCGATGGAGACGGAGTACAACCGCCTGCTCGTCGCACCGCACTCGGTGCGCTCCGGGCTGGTCGAGCGGATCGAGCGGGAGGTCGAGAACCACCGCCGAGGCATCCCCGCGCGCGTGCGGATCAAGTGCAACTCCATCGTCGACGAGGCAACGATCGACGCGCTCTACCGCGCGTCGCAGGCGGGCCTGCCGATCGACGTCTGGGTCAGGGGCATCTGCGCCCTGCGCCCGGGGGTGCCCGACATGTCCGAGACGATCCGGGTCCGCAGCGTCCTGGGCCGGTTCCTCGAGCACTCGCGGCTCTTCGAGTTCGCGAACGGCGGCGAGCCGGAGCTGTGGTTCGGGTCGGCCGACCTCATGCACCGCAACCTGGACCGGCGTATCGAGGTCCTCGCGCGACTCGGGTCCGCGGCGCACACCGCGCACCTGGGGGCGCTCTTCGACCTCGCCTTCGACCCGGGCACCAGCACCTGGCACCTCGGGCCAGACGGTCGGTGGGCCCGTGTCCACCTCGCCGCCGACGGCACGCCGCTCGCCGACCTCCAGGCCACGCTCATCGCTCGTCAGACGCGGCGGTCGAGCGCGGCGTCATGACGCCGACGTCGGGCGACGAGGGGACCGGGACTGCTCGTGTCCCGGTCGACCCTGACCTCACCTCCCCCCCGCCAACCCCGGTGAGCCGCGACTCGACCGCGGGCGTGGCCGTCATGGCGCACCTGCGCCGCCAGACGGGCGCCTTGCTCGCCGCCGACGCCGGCCTCGACACCGACGCCCCCGGCTCGGTGCACGCGGCCCGCGTGGCAGCGCGCCGGCTGCGCTCCGGGCTCCGGGTCTACGGCGACCTGCTGCGCGACGACGTCGCGGCGCAGCTGCGGCCCGAGCTCGCCTGGTACGCCGGTGCGCTCTCCCCGGTCCGCGACCTCGAGGTCTTCGCCGCCTCCCTCGCCGACGCCACCGACGACGTCCACGGGTTCGGTGACGCCCTGCTCCCCTGGGTCCACCGCCGCCAGGGTCTCGCGCAGGCGGCCGCGCTGGACGCGGCCCGCTCCCCCCGCGCCGGTGCCCTGCGCCGCTCCCTCGTCTCGGTCGCGCGAGCCCCCTCCTTCACCGCGGAGGCGGCTCGCAGGGCGCCCAAGGTCCTCGCCCCGCGCGTGCTGCGCGCCGACGAGCGCGCTGCCCGCCTGCTCGAGCAGCTGCGACCGGCCGACGACTCCGACTCCTGGCACGCCGCCCGCATCACCGCGAAGCGCGCGCGCTACGCCGCCGAGGTGGGCGCGCCGGTCCTCGGCATGGCGTGCGACGCGCTCGCCCGGCTCTGGTCGACGCTGACCGAGCCGTTGGGCGACGCCCAGGACGCCGTGATCCAGCGCGCCCTCGTGCTCGACCGGGTCGACGACTCCTCCGTGCCGCTGTCGGCGGGCGAGGCCTTCGTGTGCGGGGTCTACGTCGCGTCCACCCACGACCGCGAGGTCGCCTGCCACCGCCGCGCCCGTGAGGTGTGGAGGGCGTCGCGCGACGAGCACAAGCGGCTGCGCAAGGCACTGGGGAGGTAGCGCGTGCCCCCGCTGATCGAGGCCGCCGGCGTCGTGCTCGTCCGCCCGGCCGAGCACGGGCCCGAGGTCGCCGTGGTGCACCGGCCGCACCGGTCGGACTGGTCGCTGCCCAAGGGCAAGCTCGAGGCAGGCGAGCGCCACGACGTGGCTGCGGTGCGCGAGACCTTCGAGGAGACCGGCGTCCGTTGCATCCTCGGGCCGTCCCTCGGTCACCGCCGCTACGAGGTCGAGGGGGCACCCAAACGGGTGCGCTACTGGCGCGCGACCGTCCACGACAGCGTGCTGCGCGACGCCGACGCCGAGATCGACGAGGTGCGCTGGCTGCGGCGCAAGGCGGCGAAGGAGCTGCTCAGCTACGACGACGACCGTCAGCTGGTCGACGTCGCCCTCGCGCTCCCCGACACCCGTGCCACGATCGTGCTGCGCCACGCGGAGGCCATGAAACGCCTCACGTGGCAGGAGTCGGGCGACCCGCTCGCCGACACCGACTCGGTGCGGCCGCTCAACGACGCCGGGGTCCGCCACGCCTACGACCTCGTCGACATCCTCGCGGCGTACGGGCCGCGGTTCGTCGTGTCCTCGGACGCGCGACGGTGCCGCGCCACGGTCGAGCCCTACGCCTCGCACTCGCACCTGAGCATGCACCTCGAGCACGCACTGAGCGAGGAGGGGTGCGAGGACGACCCGGCCGCCACGACCGCCGTCGTCACCGCGCTCCTCGGGATCGACGACCCGGCGGTGTGGTGCACGCACCGTCCCGTGCTCCCGACCGTGCTGGCGGCGGTCGCCGCCGGGCTCGGGGTCGACCTCGCCCGGTCCCCGTTCGCCGGCGGGCTCGACCCACGGCTGCACCCGGGCGCCGCGATCGTGCTGCACCGCGACGGGGCCGGGGTCCTCGTGGCGGTCGACCGCGTCGACGCCTGACCCGACAGCCGGCAGGCGTCGCGTCCAGCGCGTTCTCGCCATCGCCGCGTCTACGCCCCATCTGTACGGCTGTCGTTCACCCGTCGTTCACGTCCGTCCCCCGGGCCGGTCAACCCGCCTTCCTAACGTCGGGGACGTCAGCACGTCACTTACCTCCTGGAGGACCAGGGTGAACATCACGGGGAAGACGGCCTTCGCAGCCGTCGCCATCACCGCCGCGCTCGCGCTCGCCGCCTGCGGCTCGGACGGCGGCTCGTCCGCCGGGACGTCCGCCAGCGGCTCGAGCAGCACCAACTGCGTCAGCGGCTCGATCAAGGCCTCCGGCTCCACCGCGCAGAAGAACGCGATGGCCGAGTGGATCAACAGCTACCAGAAGTCGTGCAACGGCGCGACGATCGACTACCAGGCCAACGGCTCCGGCGCCGGCATCAAGGACTTCATCAACAAGCAGACCGCCTTCGCCGGCTCGGACTCCGCGCTCAAGGACCAGGACAAGACCGACGCCGACGCGCGCTGCGCGGCCGGCCCCGCCATCGACCTCCCCATGGTGGGCGGCGCGATCGTGGCGGCCTACAACGTCTCGGGCGTCGACAAGCTCGTGCTCACCCCGGAGATCCTCTCGGGCATCTTCTCGAACACGATCACCAAGTGGAACGACCCGAAGATCGCCGCGGCGAACTCCGGCGTGACGCTCCCCGACGCGACGATCGCGCAGTTCCACCGCAGCGACTCGTCCGGCACCACCGACAACTGGACGAAGTACCTCGCCGCGGCCGGCGGCTCGGCGTGGACCTTCGACCACGCGAAGGACTGGAAGGCCCCGGGCGGCCAGGGAGCCAAGGGCAACGACGGCGTCGGTGCGGCGATCAAGTCCACCCCGAACTCCATCGGCTACGTCGAGCTCTCGTTCGCTCTGAACAACAAGCTCGCCACCGCCTGGGTCGACAACGGCGCCGGCGCCATCGAGCCGACGTCGGCGAACGCCGCGAAGACCATCGCCGCCGCGACGGTCGGCGGCTCGGGCAACGACATCGTCCTGACGCTCGACTACAAGACGACCACGGGCTACCCGGCCGTCCTCGTCACCTACGAGATCACCTGCGAGAAGGGCGGCGACGCCGCTCTCGTCCCGCTGACCAAGTCGTTCCTCACCTACACGGCGAGCGACGCGGCGCAGGCCACCCTCAGCACCACCGGCTACGTCCCCATCACCGGCGACGTGCTCACCAAGGTCCGCGCCTCGGTGGCGTCGATCTCGTAACGCTAGTGTCTGCAGGGGTGGTGGGACTCGTCCTGCCACCCCTGCAGCCGCTCCCGACCCACCCGGTGGACTGAGCAGATGAGCACCACCCTCGAGCCCCCGGGCGCTGCGGCGCCCGCCACCGGCACGCCCGACATCCGGGGCGCCGCGGTCCGCCGCGGCGACCGTGTCTTCGTCGGTCTCTCGCGCGGCGCCGGCATCCTCATCCTGGTCACGATGGCGGCGATCGCCGTCTTCCTGATCTGGAAGTCGATCCCGTCGCTGCAGGCCAACACCGCCAACTTCTTCACCACGAGCGAGTGGTCCCCGGACGCGAAGCCCGTCGTCTTCGGCATCGCGGCACTGCTCTTCGGCACGCTGATGACCGCGCTCATCGCGATGCTGCTCGCCGTCCCCGTCGGCATCGGGATCGCGCTGTTCATCGCGCACTACGCGTCGCGCCGGCTGGCCTCGACCCTCGGCTTCGTGACCGACCTGCTCGCCGCCGTGCCCTCGATCATCTTCGGCATGTGGGGCATCCAGTTCCTGACCCCGCAGCTGCAGGGCTTCCTGCAGTGGCTCACCACCTACTTCGGCTGGATCCCGATCTTCCAGAACGACCTCGGCATCTACACCCGGTCGATCCTCATCGCCGGCATCGTCCTCGCGATCATGGTGCTGCCGACCATCTCCGCGATCAGCCGCGAGGTCTTCGTCCAGACTCCGCGCACCCACATCGAGGCCGCGCTCGCCCTCGGCGCCACGCGCTGGGAGATGGTGCGGATGGCGATCTTCCCGTTCGCACGTCCCGGCATGATCTCCGCGTCGATGCTCGGCCTCGGCCGTGCCCTCGGCGAGACGATCGCCGTGGCCCTCCTGCTGAGCGCCACCTACGAGATCAACTGGCACATCACCGAGCCGGGCGGCATCACGTTCGCCGCCAACATCGCGCTCAAGTGGAACGAGGCGGGCACGATCGGGCTCTCCGCCCTCGTCGCCAGCGGTCTCGTGCTCTTCGTCATCACCCTCGCGGTCAACATGGGCGCCCGCCTGATCATCGCGCGGCGCTCCGAGTTCTCGGGGGCCAACTGATGGCCGACCTGACCAGGCGGGAGCACGACGAGTCCGAGGCGCTGCTCCACGAGGCGCTCGCCGGCGGGCACCTGCCGCGCTGGAGCGCCCTGGGCGTCGCCGCCGCCTCTGTCGCCGTCGCCTTCCTGCTCAACCTCACCACCGGGGTCGACGGCGTCGCCGGGACCGCCGTCGTGGCGATGCTGGTCTTCCTGGTCGGGCAGACCGCCTGGAGCTTCGTGGTGGAGGGGCGGCGGCACGCGATCGACCGGCTCGCGACCACGTTCGTCTACGCCACGTTCGTGATCGCCGTCGTGCCGCTCATCGCCGTGCTCGGCACGGTCGTGGTCAAGGGCGCCGAGGTCATCTCGGTCGAGTTCCTCACCACCTCGATGCGGTACGCCACCCCGACCTCCGAGGGCGGCGGGATCTACCACGCGCTGATCGGCACGCTGGAGCAGGTCGGCATCGCGGCTCTGTTCGGCGTCCCCCTCGGCATCCTCACCGCGATCTATCTCGTGGAGTACGCCCCGTCGATGCGTACGCGACGCCTGGCGCACTCGATCAGCTTCTTCGTCGACGTCATGACCGGTGTCCCGTCCGTCGTCGTCGGCCTCTTCGTCTACACCGCGTTCGTGCTGACGCTCGGACTCGAGCGCTCCGGCATCGCCGCGTCGATCGCTCTGACCATCCTCATGCTGCCCGTCGTCGTGCGCTCCACCGAGGAGATGCTGCGCATCGTGCCGCGAGAGCTGCGCGAGGCGTCGTACGCCCTGGGCATCCCGAAGTGGCGCACGATCCTCAAGATCGTGCTGCCGACCGCCATGAGCGGCATCATCACCGGCGCGATGCTTGCCATCGCGCGCGTCGCCGGCGAGACCGCGCCCCTGCTGCTCACGACGTTCATCTCGCAGTCGATCAACACCAACCCGTTCAAGGGGCCGCAGGCCGCCCTGCCCACCTTCATCTGGGACCAGTTCACCAACGGCACCGACGTCTCGGTGAACCGCGCGTGGGGCGCAGCCCTCGTGCTCATCGTGCTCGTCATGGTCCTGTACGCCACCGCCAAGCTGATCTCGCGCTTCACCGGCGTGAAGAGCTCCTGACCGCGCACCACGAGAGAGACTGACCCCCACCATGGCCAAGCGCATCGACGTCACCGACCTCGACGTCTTCTACGGCTCGTTCAAGGCCGTCGAGGGCGTGACGTTCTCGGTGGAGCCGCGTTCCGTCACCGCGCTCATCGGCCCGTCCGGCTGCGGCAAGTCCACGGTGCTGCGCACCCTCAACCGCATGCACGAGGTCATCCCCGGCGCCTACGCCGAGGGCACGGTCCTGCTCGACGGCGAGGACATCTACGGCGCCGACATCGACCCGGTCAACGTGCGCCGCACCATCGGCATGGTGTTCCAGCGCCCGAACCCGTTCCCGACGATGTCGATCAAGGAGAACGTGCTCGCCGGGCTCAAGCTCGACGGGAAGAAGCGCCCCAAGTCCGAGCTCGAGGGGATCGTCGAGAAGTCGCTGCGCGGCGCGAACCTGTGGGAGGAGGTCAAGGACCGCCTCGACCGCCCCGGCGCCGGCCTGTCCGGCGGCCAGCAGCAGCGCCTCTGCATCGCCCGCGCGATCGCCGTCGAGCCTCAGGTGCTGCTCATGGACGAGCCGTGCTCCGCGCTCGACCCGATCTCGACCCTCGCGATCGAGGACCTGATCGAGGAGCTCAAGGAGCGCTTCACGATCGTGATCGTCACGCACAACATGCAGCAGGCGGCACGCGTCTCGGAGACCACCGCGTTCTTCAACCTCGCCGGTGTCGGCAAGCCCGGCAAGCTCGTCGAGATCGCCTCCACCGAGATGATGTTCTCCAACCCCACCCAGCAGGCCACCGAGGACTACATCTCGGGCCGGTTCGGCTGACCCGACCGCGGCTGCCTAGGCTTCGGCCCACGCCGGACCGCCCGGCCGTCGCCGATCGGAGCCTCCTCGTGCTCACCCACGTCGTCTCGTTCACGTTCACCGAGGCCGAGGACCGGCACGAGGCGCAGGCCCGTCTCGAGGCCCTGCCGCCCTACATCGACGCGATCCGCTCGCTCACGACCGGCCTCGACGCCGTCGGCGACCCGGGCGCCTCGCACCTGGTCCTCATCACGACCCACGACGACCTCGCGGGCCTGCGCGCCTACCAGGAGCACCCCGTGCACCAGGACTTCGCCGCCTGGGTCGTCCCGCTGCTCGCCGCGAAGACCGTCGTCGACTTCGAGTCCTGACCGCCCGCTGCCCCCACCGCGCGCCGACATCAGGAATCCCGCCCTCCCCCTGACGGCGGAGCCGCGGGCCGGTTACCGTGGTCGGGTGAGCTTCCCCCGCCCCCGCGACCACCTCGAGCCCATGGTGCCTCCGACACCCGGTCACGAGGTCCGCATCGAGGACGGCCGCTTCACGACCGCCGTGTGCTCGTGCGGCTGGCAGAGCGCCGGGCGTCGCAACCGGGCGACCGCGCGGGCCGAGGCCCGCGACCATGCCCTGCTCTACGCCGACGGCACGGCGCTCTCGGCGGAGCCGGTCGCTCCGTCGTCGGAGCCAGTCGCTCCGCCGCCGCAGGTCCCGGCACTGCCCGACCGCGCCGACGCCTGAGCCCGCACCTTCGCGAGGTTGCGCATGCCGGTCCGGGCGAACAGCGGAGCCGCGCGCAGCGCGAGGTCCGGCACCCCGGCCATCAGCCGCACCTGGGCACCACGCCAGCGCGGCACGCTGCTCACCAGCCGCGGACGCTCGAGCACCCCGACCACCCGCTCGGCGACCTCCGTCGGCTCGACGAGCCGCGGGGCGGAGAAGGACAGCGCGAGGCCGTCCTCGTCGAGCACGTCGGCCAGCATCGGCGTGAGCATGCCGTCGGGGCAGATGGCCGTCAGCCGCACGTCGCGAACGCCGACGGCGGTGAGCTCGGCCTGCAGGCCGAGGGTGAACGACAGGACCCCGGCCTTGGTGGCGGCGTAGACGGCCTCGCCCGGCACGGGGATCCACGACGCGAGCGAGGCGATCGTGACGACGTGACCGCCGCCGTGCGCGCGCATCGACGCGACCGCGGCACGGGTGCCGTGGATGACGCCGAGCAGGTTCACCCGCACGACGCGCTCGATGACCTCGTCGGGCTGGGTGGCCGCATCACCGGCGCCGAGGACGCCGGCGTTGTTGACCCACACGCGCGGCCGCAGCTCGTCGGCGAGCGCACGGCAGGCTGCGGGGTCGGTCACGTCGAGGAGGCGGTCGGTGCCGTGGAGGTCGACGCCGACGACGGAGTAGCCCGCGCGGTCGAGCCGCGCGACGAGCACCTGCCCGAGCCCGCCCGCCGCACCGGTCACCACGGCGACCGGACGGGTCACGCGGGCTCGACCTTCTGGCCCTTGCCCACCACGATGATGCCGCTGTCGCTCACCGTGTAGCGCTCGCGGTCGAGCTCGAGGTTGACACCGATCTGCGCGCCGTCGGGCACCTGCACGTTCTTGTCGAGGATGGCCCGGCGTACGACGGCTCCTCGCCCGATCTTCACGCCCGGCATGATCACCGCGCCCTCGACGTAGGCGCCCTCACGGATGTTGACGTCGTAGGAGAGGACCGAGTTGCGCACGTGGGCGCCGGCGATGATCGAGCCCGCCCCGACCATCGACTCGTGGCTGTTGCCGCCCTCGACGAACTTCGCGGGAGGCAGCGGCGGGAGGTGGCTGAGGATCGGCCAGTGCCGGTTGTAGAGGTTGAAGATCGGGTGCACGGACACGAGGTCCATGTGGGCGTCGTGGTAGGCGTCGAGGGTCCCGACATCGCGCCAGTAGCCCTTGTCGCGGTCGGTGGAACCGGGCACGAGGTTGTTGTCGAAGTCGTAGACCTCGGCCATGCCCTGCGCGGTCATCATCGGGATGATGTTGCCGCCCATGTCGTGCACGGAGCCGTCGTCGCCGGCGTCGATGCGCAGCGCCTCGACGAGGACGTCGGTGGTGAAGACGTAGTTGCCCATCGAGGCGTAGATGTGGTCCGGGTCGCCCGGGATCGTGGGCGGGTCCTTCGGCTTCTCCACGAACCGGGTGATCGTCCGACCGTCCGGACCGGTCTCGATGACGCCGAACTGGTCCGCCTGCTCCTTGGGCACCCGGATGCCCGCGACCGTCACGCCGGCGCCGGACGCCTTGTGCTGGTCGACCATCTGCTGCGGGTCCATGCGGTAGACGTGGTCGGCGCCGAACACGACGACGTAGCTCGGGCTCTCGTCGTAGACCAGGTTGAGGCTCTGGAAGATCGCGTCGGCGCTGCCGGTGTACCAGCGCGGGCCGAGCCGCTGCTGGGCCGGGACGGGCGTGATGTAGTTGCCCAGCAAGGTCGACATGCGCCACGTGGTGGTGATGTGGCGGTCGAGCGAGTGGCTCTTGTACTGGGTCAGCACGCAGATGCGCAGGTAGCCGGCGTTCACCAGGTTCGACAGCACGAAGTCGACGAGTCGGTAGGCCCCGCCGAACGGCACGGCGGGTTTCGCCCGGTCGGCCGTCAGGGGCATCAGCCGCTTGCCCTCGCCGCCGGCGAGCACGATTCCGAGCACATCACGGTTGGCCACGTGCTCACCGTAGCCGTGGGCCTACGCTGGCGCCTGTGTTGCGAGTAGGAATCCTCACCAAGGAATGGCCGCCCGACGTATACGGCGGTGCCGGCGTCCACGTCGAGGAGCTGGTGCGCGAGCTGCGCCCGCTCGCCGACGTCCGCGTCCACGCGTTCGGACCCACGCGGACGGGCGCTCACGGGCACGTCGTCCCGCCCGGCTACGAGAACGTCAACGCGGTCCTCCAGACCATCGCGGTCGACCTCGACATGGTCCGGGCGCTCGACCACGTCGACGTCGTGCACTCGCACACCTGGTACACCAACCTGTCCGGGCACCTCTCCGCCGAGCTCCTCGGCGTGCCGCACGTGCTGACCGCGCACTCCCTCGAGCCGCGCCGGCCGTGGAAGGCCGAGCAGCTCGGCGGCGGCTACCGCATCTCGTCGTGGCTGGAGTCCTCGGCCTACCGCGAGGCGGCCGGGATCATCGCCGTGTCCGACGGCATGCGCCTCGACGTCCTCGACGCCTACCCGTTCATCGACCCCGACCTGGTCCACGTCGTCCGCAACGGCATCGACACCGTGAAGTGGCAGCCGCAGGAGTCCGCCGACCTGCTGGAGCAGTACGGCGTCGACGTGAACCGGCCCTACGTCGTCTTCGTCGGGCGCATCACGAGGCAGAAGGGCATCGCCCACCTGCTCCGCTCCGCGGCCCAGTTCGACCCCGACCTGCAGCTCGTGTTCTGCGCCTCTGCCCCCGACACCCCGGAGATCGCCGCCGAGACGAAGGTGCAGATCGCGAAGCTCCAGGAGACGCGCAAGGTCGTCTGGATCCAGGAGCACGCCCCGCGCAACGTCGTGCAGCAGCTGCTCAGCCACGCGCTCGCCTTCCTCTGCCCCTCGGTCTACGAGCCGCTCGGCATCGTCAACCTCGAGGCGATGGCCTGCCACACGGCCGTGGTCTCCTCCGACGTCGGCGGCATCCCCGAGGTGGTGTCCGACGGCGAGACCGGCATCGTCGTGCCCTACACGCCGGACGACACCGACGACTTCGAGCGCCGGTTCGCCACCGCGGTGAACGGCCTCGCGGCCGATCCGGCGAAGGCCCGCGAGATGGGCGACCGCGGCCGCGAGCGCGCGGTGCAGCACTTCGGGTGGCAGGTCGTCGCCCAGAAGACCGTCGAGGTGTATCTGGCCGCGGGGGCGGTACCGGGCGCTCTCGCCCCGTGACCGTCTTCGAGACCCCGCAGGTCGAGCAGGTCGACCGGCGGCCGCTGCTCGGCTACGCGACGTACCTCGTCGCGGCGACGCTGTTCGCCCTCAACGGCACGGTGAGCAAGTACGTCCTGCTCGAGGGCGTGCCGTGGTACCGCCTCTCCCAGCTGCGGGTCTCGGCCGCGTTCGTGATCCTCCTGCTCGTGGTCGCCGTGACGAACCGTCGCGCGCTTCGCCTGCGGCGCAACGAGATCGGGCGGATCGCGGCGTACGGCATCCTCGGAGTGGCGGTGACGCAGTCGCTCTACTTCGTCGCGATCCTGCGGTTGCCCGTCGGTGTCTCGCTGCTCTTCGAGTTCACCGCGCCGATCATGGTGGCGCTCTGGTTCCGCTTCGTGCTGCGGGAGCCGGTGCGCGACCGCGTGTTCGCCGCGCTCGTGCTGGCCCTCGTGGGCCTCGCGATGGTGGCGCAGGCATGGCAGGGGATGTCGCTCGACGCCGTCGGGCTCGCCGCCGCCCTCGCCGCCGCGGCGGCGCTGGCGTTCTACTACGTCGAGGGCGAGAAGCTGGTCGTCGACCGCGACCCCGTGTCGGTGACGATGTGGGGCTTCGGCGCCGCGACCCTGTTCTGGGCGATCGTGTGCCCGTGGTGGAGCTTCCCGTTCGACCAGCTGTCCTTCGCCCAGGCGTTCGGCGAGGGCGGTCCCGTCCTGCCGTCGTGGGTCTACCTCTCCTACATGGTCGTGCTCGGGACTGTGGTGCCGTTCGCCCTCGTGCTGCAGTCGCTGCGGCACCTGCGCGCCACGCAGGCGTCGGTCGTGGGCATGACCGAGCCGGTGATCGCGTCGGTCATCGCGTGGGTATTCCTCGGCGAGATCCTCACCCCGGTGCAGATCGTCGGCGGCGTGGTCGTGCTCGCCGGCATCGTGCTCGCCGAGACGTCGCGCTGACCGTGGCCGCACCCCGCGCCGACATGGTGGGATGTGCGCCGTGACCGTCACCGCCGACAGGGGGCCCGAGCGCCCGTCCGGTCCCGACCCGGACCGCGGGGTCGACCTCGCCTCCGTCATGGACTCGGGGCGACCCAGCACGCCGGCGGTCGCCCAGGCGGTCGTGGCGGCGGCCCTCGAGACGGTCGACCCCGGGGCCGCCCTGCGCGCCGCCTCGGTCCGTGAGTGGCGCAGGCACTACCTCGCGCCCTACCGCGACCTCGTCGTGGCGGGTACGCGCGACGCCGACGCGGCCGACGCCGTGGCGAGGACGGGGCTCGCCGAGCTGCACGCACGCTCCACGTTCCACCGCGGGGACGCCGTACCCCTGCTGCAGGCGACCTCGGCCTGGACCGCGCCGGCGTTCGCGTCGGTGACGATCGAAGGTGCCGCGGGTCGCGACGTCGGGCTGTCGGTCCCGTTCCACGGCAAGCGGCTCTTCGGCCCCGAGGTACGCCGCCGGCTCGACGCCTGGGTCGCGGAAGGCGTCGTCGAGCGCGGGTTCGCGACGTCGATCCACACGCTGATCGACCACCCGGAGTGGCTCGACCTCTCCGACGTCACCGTCGTCGTCCTCGGTGCAGGCGCCGAGATGGGCCCGCTGCGCTCGCTGCTGCGCTGGGGCGCGCACGTCGTGGCGGTCGACCTGCCGAGACCGGAGATCTGGTCGCGCGTGATCCGGATGGCTCGTTCGTCGTCGGGCACGCTCACCGTTCCGGTGCCCCTCGGATCCGACCCGAAGGACGACGATGCGCTCGCGGCCGTCGCGGGCATCGACCTGATCCGTCAGCTGCCCGAGCTGCACACGTGGGTGGCGCAGCTCGAGGGGCCGTTCATCCTCGGGACCTACACGTACGCCGACGGCGCGACCCACGTGCGGGTCGCGCTCGCGGCCGACGCGCTGGCCCACGCGCTGCTGGCCGAGCGGTCCGACGTCGGCCTGGCCTTCCTCGCGACGCCCACGGACGTCTACGCCGTGCCGGCCGGCGCGGTCGAGGAGTCGCGTCGCCGCTGGGACGCACGCGGCCTGTCAGGCCTCGCGCAGCTGCCGCTGCGCGCGGTCGGGAGGTTCGCCCCGAACTACGCCGACACGGTCCACGCCGAGCGTGGCGAGGTCGGCATCGCCGACTGCCTCGTGCTGCAGCAGGGTCCGAGCTACGCCCTCGCGAAGCGGCTCCAGCGCTGGCGCGCGACCCAGTCGCGTCGCGACGGCGTGTGGGCCTCGCTCAACATCGCGCCCGCAACACGCACCCGCTCGGTCGTGAAGAACCGGGCGCTGGCCGCGGCCTACGCCGGTGCGCACCGCTTCGGCGTCGAGGTCTTCGAGCCGTCGACGTCGAACACCCTCATGGCGGCGCTGCTCGTGCACGACCTGCGCTCGGAGTCGTCGTACGCGCGTCCCGACGCCGACCTCGCGCACCCGGACGACGCGTGGAGCCGCCAGGCCGCGCACGGCGGTCTCTGGCGCAGCGCCTACGCCCCGAGATCCGTCCTGGGGATCGCAGCCGCCCTCGGCATGGTCACCCGCGGCTGACCCGAACCCTCTCCCACGTCATGACGTGCACGCGTCGCGGCGAGCGCGCGTGTCATGACATGGTCAGGCGGACGGCTCGGCGTCGGTGAAGGCGTCGATCCAGAGGTCGGCCGGGAAGGTGCCGAGGTCGTTGAGCAGGCCGGCGCTGAGGCTGATCGCGCCGTCGCCGTCCCCCTCCTCGCAGTAGCAGGTCCAGGTGAGGCGGTAGCCCTCGTCGCGCAGGTCGCGCAGGGCGAGGTGCAGCGGATCAAGGCGGTTGAGCAGCGCGCGCAGCTGCGCGTCGAGGTCGCCGTCGACGGGACTGTCGAGCGCCCAGTGGGAATGCTCGCGGGTCCGAGTCCCGCGGGCGAAGGGGTCGCCGATCTCGAAGGACTCCGTCGGCTCGATGCCGAGGACCTCGGACACGTGGGCCGCGCCGAGCGACTCGTGCTGCACCGCCAGTGCCGCCCGTGACCTGATGACTGCCATGCACCCATCCTGCTCAGCACGGGCGTGGGTGTCATCCGCTCTCGGCCACGACCCGGCGTCGCCACCGTCGACCGCAGACCGGGTCAGACCTTCTTGACCACGCTCGACTTGAGCTGCATCGGGCCGAAGCCGCCCACCTTGCAGTCGATGTCGTGGCCGTCGACCGCGTCGATCAGCCGGATGTTGCGGACCTTCGTGCCGACCTTGATCGCCGTGGCGCTGCCCTTGACCTTGAGGTCCTTGACCACGGTCACCGTGTCGCCGTCGGCGAGCACGTTGCCGACCGCGTCACGCACGACGAGGGCGGTCGACCCGGCCTCGTCACCCGCCGGGCTCCACTCGTGCGCGCACTCCGGGCAGACGAGCAGCGCGCCCATCTCGTAGGCGTAGGCGCTCGAGCACTCGGGGCACGGGGGGAGGGTGTCGCTCACGCGCCCAGGCTAGGCCCCGCCGTCGGCCGACCGGTCAGTCGGCGTCCGGTGCGAGGACCTGCAGACCGTCGAGGCCGAGGTCGGCCAGGACGTCGTCGCCGAGCCGCGGCCCCTCAGTGCGAACGGCGTCCGCCTCGAGCTCGGCCGCGTCGGGCATCGCGATGAGCAGCACCGGGGCGCCGCCCTCGACCGGACGCAGGATGCCGCGCGCGTACGACGGGAGCGCGGCGGGGACGTCGTCGTGCTCGCGGACGAGCTCGCGCGGGGACTGCACGGCCACGACGTGGTCGACCACGAGCCCGACCTGGTGGCGCCACATCGGGAGGAGCACGTCGCCGTGCGCCACCCGGTCCGAGCGCAGGTCCACCACGGGGATGGCCCGGCCGCGGACGTCGACGATCGCGACGCCGTGCCCGTAGTCGACGTGCGACTGCGGCAGCAGCTCGAGCCGCGCCGCGCGCACGATCTCGCGGACCTCCCCCACGCCCACGGCGAACGTCGTGCCGCCGACCGCGAAGAGCACGAAGCCCTCGACCGCGGTCGCCGCGGCAGAGCCGGTGCCGGTGTCGGTGTCGGACTCGCTCGCGGTGGGTGCCGGGACCACCGGGTCGGCAGCGGCGAAGGACGGCGTACGCCGACGGCGCACCGGAGCCGCGGGCGTGGGCGTGGGCGTCGGCTCGGGCGCGGAGCGCCTGTCCTCCGGCACGGACCCGACACCCTCAGGAGCCTCGGTCTTGACGAAGCGCGACGGCTTCTCGGGCACGAAGACGGCGGTCATGGCACGTCCTGCGCGACGCGGCGGTCGCACTCGTCGGCGAGCCTGCGGCACAGCACGACGAGCTGCTGCACGTCGCAGCCGTCGAGCAGGTCGTCGAGCTCGGCCTGGTCGGTCTGCGGGAGCGCGACAGCGGCGGCGCGGTACTCGCGCGCCGCGGCGGCGCGCTCACCGCAGCGCGCGAGCGCCCCGGCGAGCTGGAAGCGGGCGTGGCCGGCACGCGGAGCGAGGTAGACGGCCTTGCGCAGCGCGACGAGCGCGCCCTCGTCGTCGCCGACCGTCGCTCGGGCACGGCCCTCGACGATGTAGGCGTCGACCTCGAACGGGCTCGCCGCCGCCGCGGCGGCGGCGAGGCGCGCAGCCTCGGCGTACCTCGTCTGGGCGAGCGCCTCGCGGGCGAGACGGAGCAGGTCGGTCGCGTGGTCCGGGTCGGGGACGCCGTCGGCGCTGCGGTGCGCGACGGCCGGAGCCTCGGGCCACGACTCGCGCGCCCGCTGCAACGGGGTACGCCGGACCTCGCGGCGCGGCGCAGTGTGCGCGACCGGTTCGGGGGCGTCGACGACGGGCTCGGGCGCCGCCGGCAGGTCCTTGCGGTAGGCGAACGCGTCGCCGAGGGTCACGAGGGTGAACGCGTCGGTCACCTGCCACAGCGTCTCCGCGTGCCCGACCACGAGATAGCCGCCCGCACCGAGCACGGCCTGGAAGCGGCCCACGAGGTCGCGCATCGTCTCGCGCGAGAAGTAGATGGTCACGTTGCGGCACACCACGAGGTCGACCTCGCCGGGCTCGAACGGCGGCTCGTCGGTCACCAGGTTGTGCAGGCGTACGTCGACCATCCCGCGCACCTCGGGCACGACGGAGAAGGACCCGTCGTCGTGCTCGTCGAACCAGCGCTCGAAGGACCGGGCGTCGACGAGCGCGAGCGACCGTCCGGCGTAGCGTGCCCGCTCGGTGGCGGCGACGGCCTGCGTCGACAGGTCGGTCGCGACGACGCGGACCCTCGGCGCCTCGGGCAGGGTGGCCGCGACCTCCGCGGCGAGCATCGCCAGCGAGTACGGCTCCTCCCCCGTCGAGCAGCCGGCGCTCCAGATCGTGAGGGTGCGGCCACGGGCCACGGCGCGGCGCATCAGCTCGGGCAGGAGGCGACGGCGCAGCGCCTCCATCTGCGGCGGGTTCCGGAAGAAGTGCGTCTCGGGGATGGTCACCTCGTCGAGCAGGCGCTGGCGCTCCTCGACGCCCGCCGGCGCGCTGATCCGGGCGAGGTAGGCCCCGAGGTCCGCCGCACCGGTCGCGGCGATCCGGTCGGCGACGATGGCCGCGAGCGCGGGACGTCGGGTCTGGTCGAACACGAGACCGGCCTGCTGCGCGAGGAACCCCGCGAGAGCGGCGTACTCCGCGTCGGTGACGGCGGACCGGACCCGGACGGCTGCTGCGGCGGCAGTCACGTCACACCGCCTCGTGGATGTGGAGGCGCCGGACGGCGTCGGTGAGCGCGGCGGCGATCTCGGGCAGAGGCAGCTCGACGTCGAGCCCGCCGAGGGCGGCCGCGGCCGCGGGCATGCCCCACACCGCGCTTGTGCCCTCGTCCTGGCCGATGGTGAAGGCCCCGACGCGGCGCAGCGCGAGCATGCCCGCGGCCCCGTCACGACCCATGCCCGTGAGCAGGACACCCACGGCGCGGTCGCGGCAGACCTCGGCGACGGACTGGAGCGTGCGGTCGATCTCCGGCACGTGGAACTGCCCGGGGCGCGGGTCCTCGATCGACAGGCGCAGGCCCGGCTCCACGACGAGGTTGCCGTCGCTCGGCGCGAGGACGACGTGCCCCGGACGCAGCCGGTCGCCGTTGAGCGCGACCGACACCGGCCGCGCGACGATCCCGTCGAGCCAGCTGGCGAGTCCCTCCACGAAGCCCTCGGCCATGTGCTGCACGACGACGACGGGCACGTCGAGGTCGGCGGGGAGGGCCGCGAGGATCGAGGCGAGCGCGGGAGGCCCACCGGTCGAGGCGCCGATGACCACCACGGTCGGACGGTGCGAACGGCCGTCGGTCGACGCGCGGTGCCGTGAGGGCGAGCCGTCGGCCGCGGCGCCAGTGTCGAGGCCCCGCTCGCGCAGCCGTCCGCGCGGGTGGGTGATCACGCGGACGCGGCTCGCGACGCCGAGGTGCCGGGCGAGCGCTCGGGCGTAGACCACGGGACCGAGTCCCTCGGTGCCGGGCGTGATGAGGTCGACCGCACCGGCGGCCATCGCGGTGGCGGCGCCCTCGGCAGCGGCCCCGGTGAGCACGATCGGTGTGGGCTGGCGAGCCATGACGCGTTCCACGAGCTCGAGGCCGCCGGTGGGCATCGGCAGGTCGAGCAGGACGGTGTCGGGCTCGTGCTCGGAGACGGCGTCGACGCCCTCGGCGACGGTCCGGACCGCGGCCACGACCTCGATGCCGACGGTCGCGAGCAGGTGCCGGAGCCGGTCGATGCGTACGTGCGTGCTCGCCACGACGACGACGGTCACGGGGCGTGCCGGCTCCGCCGGCAGACCCGCGTCCTGCATCGACGACGACGTCACGCGCTGCTCCCACCCCGAACCCGTACGGCGGCATGCCAGGCACACGCTGCCCGTGGTTGGGTCGTCGGCGCGTTCTGAGGGAACCTTGAGGTCGACGTGGCGACCGGTCGCGCTACGGGGTCAGGTCAGGGCGAAGGTGGCGGGCGCCGACGTGACGTCGCCGTTGCGCCCGGTGAGCTTGTAGGTGCCCTTGCCGGCGATCGGCTGGTTGGCCGGGCAGCCCTTCTGCGACAGGTGGCCGAGCCAGGTCACCGACACGGAGTAGGACTGGCCCGGCGCCATCGTGACGACCTGCGCGGTGCCGCCGGGGTTGCAGTCGTCCGAGGACCACACCCGGACCGCGCCCGAGGTGATGAGCAGCTCGTTCTGCGGGGCGCCGATGTCGCGCGTGCAGGACTTGGACGACGTGTTCTCGATCTTCATCCGCAGCCGCGGGGTCGACCCGGTGGGGTAGCTGGCGGCATCGGTCGACGCCGTGACCGAGATGTCGGACTTCGCGCAGGCCGCGGCCGCGGTGCTCGAGGGCTTGGCCGAGGCCGTCGTGGCGGACGGCTTGGGCGAGGCGGTGGTCGCGGTCGGCTTGGCCGAGGAGGACGTCGCGGTCGGCGTCGAGGAGGCGCTCGAGGAGCCCGAGGGCGAGGCCACCGGCGTGCCGTCGCCGCCACGGCCGGTGAGCAGCCAGCGCACGCCGAGCAGGAGCACGACCAGGACGAGGAGCACGACGGCACGCCGGAACCAGTAGACGCCGGGCGACTGCGGCCCCGTCGGGTGGATCACCGTGCTCACGGCCCGACCGTACCGGGCCGCGGGCGCGCCGGTGCGAGCACTCCGAGATGCGTGCCCGACCGCGGCGGGCGGCGCGCGGCGACGGGTGCGAGGATTCCGGCGAGATGCCCGCCTCCCCGCTGCATGCACCCGTGCTCGCCTGGTACTCCACCGAGCGGCGCGACCTGCCCTGGCGAGCTCCCGGCTGCGACGGCTGGGGCGTCCTCGTCAGCGAGGTGATGCTCCAGCAGACGCCGGTCGACCGCGTCGTCCCGGTGTGGGAGGCGTGGCTCGCGCGCTGGCCCGCGCCCGCGGCGCTGGCGGCGGACCCCGTCGGCGAGGCGGTGCGCATGTGGGGACGCCTCGGCTACCCCCGACGGGCGCTGCGCCTGCATGCCGCCGCGACCGAGTGCGTGGCCAGGTTCGACGGTCGCGTGCCGTCGGCGTACGAGGAGCTCCGGTCGCTTCCGGGCGTGGGCGACTACACGGCCGCCGCGGTGCTGGCGTTCGCGTACGGGCGGCGCGCGGTCGTGCTCGACACGAACGTACGTCGGGTCCTGGCCCGCCTCCTCGCCGGCGCTGCACTGCCGCGCCCGTCGGTCACCGTCGCCGAGCGGGCCGGCGCCGAGGCGGTGCTGCCCGACGACGACGCGACCGCCGCGACCTGGTCGGTCGCGGTGATGGAGCTCGGCGCGCTCGTCTGCACGTCGTCCGCGCCGGCGTGCGGGGCGTGCCCCGTGTCGGCGCAGTGCGCGTGGGTGGCCGCGGGCCGACCGGCGTACGACGGCCCGGCCCGCCCCGTCCAGCGCTTCGCCGGCACCGACCGCCAGGTCCGCGGCCTGCTCATGGCCGTCCTCCGCGAGGCCCACGCCCCGGTCGGGAAGGCGCAGCTCGACGCCGTCTGGCCCGACGAGATCCAGCGCGAGCGAGCCCTCGACGCCCTGGTGTCCGACGGCCTCGCCGACCCGAGGCCCGACGGCACCTACGCCCTTCCGGGATAGGCGATGAAGGACGCCTGCATCGCATAGAGGGCAACAAACTCCGCCTTCATCGCGAACGCTCGGGCACGATCGTGACAAGAGACAGACGTGGGAGCCCCGGTGTACGACGACGACCTCGCGGCACGGCTCGCGCGGTCGTGCCACGAGCCGGAGGCCTTCGCCGACGTCGTACGCGCCCTCAGTCCTCCTCTGCACGCCTACCTCGCCCGCCGGGCCGGCGCCGATGCCGACGACCTTCTCGCCGAGACGTGGCTGCGGGCCTACGCCGCGAGGCGCAGCTACGACGCCGCGCGAGGCAGCGTCCGGGTCTGGTCCTTCGGCGTCGCCCGGCACGTGCTCCTCGCCCACTGGCGGCGCGTCGTCGACCTCCCGCACGACACGGCCGCCCACGAGGAGACCTCGGACCCCTGGCCCGACGTCGACGACCGCCTCGCGGCCGCCGCCGTCGCACCCGCCCTCCGTGCCGCGATCGCCGACCTGCCTGCCGTCGAGCGGGAGCTGCTCCTGCTCGTGGCCTGGGACGGCCTCACTCCGACCGAGGCGGCCGCGGTCGTCGGCATCCCCGCACCGACCGCGCGCACCCGGCTCTTCCGCGCCCGCCAGCGCATCCGCGAACGCCTCGAGGCCCAGCCGCAAGTGGGAGTCGTCGCATCCGACCCGACCCGAGGGGTGTCCTCATGACCGACCCGACTCTCGACCTCGTCACCGACCACGACGTCCTCGCCGCCTACGCCGACCTCCCGGGCTGGGACGCCGTGCAGGCGTCCGGCGCCGTGCCCCCCGTCTCCGTGGCCGCGGTCGACCAGGCCGTCGCGACCGTCGGCGCCGAGTCCTCGGTCGAGGACCTCGGCACCGCGTCCGTGCCGCGTCGCCGTGGACGGCGTCGCGTCCTCGTGGCCGCCAGCCTCGTGGCGGCGGTGACCGCGGCCGTCGTCGTGCTCCCGTCGGCCCTGCGCGCCCCGACGGCGTCGGCCGAGGCAGCGTCGCTGCTCACCCGCGCCGCCGACGCGATCCACGCGACCGACCCGGTCGCGGCGCCAGGACAGTGGTGGCGGATCGAGTCGCACGGCACGAACCTGATGCAGGCGGCCGGTAACGACAAGAGCTCGCCGGACCCGGTCTACTCGTCGTGGCTGGTCGACAGCAGCCGGACGCAGTACGCCGCCGTGGACGGATCCCGCCCGTCGGTCGTCGTCGACTCCCCCAGCCACCTGGTGCGCAAGCTCAGCGGTCCCGCGTCGGTCGAGCCCCCGACGTTCGGCACCTCGACCGAGACCTGGACGACCGGCCTCGCGCCGGCCGACGTCCCGGCCTCCTGGCAGTCGCCCTCGCCGGCGTGGCTCGCGTCGCTCCCGCGCGACACCGCAGCGCTGCGCGACCGGCTCTACGCCGACTCCGCCGGTCAGGGCAGGTCCACCGACGGCGAGGCCGTCGTCTACGTCGCCGACCTGCTCCGCTCCGGCGTCGTACCCGCCGACCTGCGAGCCGCCCTCTTCCGCGTGCTCGCGACCGTCCCCGGCGTGGAGATCACCTCGAGCGAGGTGCAGCTCGGAGCCGGCACCGGCGTCGGCCTCGCGTACTACGAGGCGACCGACGGGACGCGGCAGGAGATCGTCGTCGACCCGAGCGACGGCGAGCTCGTCGGTGAGCGCTACCTGGCGGTCGAGGGTCTCGACGGCATCCCCGCGGGCACGGTCATCGGGACGGCGACCTGGTCCCGGACGCTCGTCGACGCGGTCCCCGCGTCGGTCCGCGCGGCCGCCGTCGACCAGCACTGCACGGCGAGCGCCGACGGCGGCGTCAGCTGCGTGCCCGCGGGGAAGTAGCCGTTCGCCGGCTGGAGGCCGCGTGACTCGATGAAGCCCCGTTCGTTGCGCCCTGAGCAGCGACGGCCAGCGAGTGCGCCGGAGTCAGCCGGCGACCCAGTCGGCGGCGACCTGCGCGGCGACGGAATCCCAGCACAGCGCAGGCCTGCGTGGCCGCGAGCGACCAAGTCGTGATGGCCTGATGGCCCCACGACCCGATGAGGGTCGGCTCACCCGTGAGCGCGCTGGCCCGATGAAGGCGGCGTTTGTTGCCCTCTATGCGATGCAGGCGTCCTTCATCGCCAACGAACGGCGAGGGCGGCTCCCCGGGTGGGGGCCGCCCTCGTCGTTCGTTCGGTGCTCGGTGCTAGGCGATGCCCGCTGCTCCGGCGTCGCCGGGGAGCTCCTCGGGGGCGCCGGAGCCGACGGCCTCGACGATCTCGTCGATCGCCGGGACCTCGGACTTGGTCTCGCCGCGGAAGGTGAAGGCGCGCGTGTCGCCCTCGCCCTCGACGTCGACCACCACGATCGAGCCCGGACGCAGCTCGCCGAACAGGATCTTCTCGGACAGGACGTCCTCGATCTCCCGCTGGATCGTGCGGCGCAGCGGACGCGCTCCGAGGACGGGGTCGTAGCCCTTCTTCGCGAGCAGGTCCTTCGCGGCCCGGGTGAGCTCGATGCCCATGTCCTTGTCGCGCAGCCGCTGGTCGAGCTTGGCCAGCATGAGGTCGACGATCGTGACGATCTCGTCCTCGGTGAGCTGGTGGAACACGACGATGTCGTCGACGCGGTTGAGGAACTCCGGACGGAAGTGCTGCTTGAGCTCGTCGTTGACCTTGTTCTTCATCCGCTCGTAGGTCGACTTGGTGTCCTCCGAGTTGGAGAAGCCGAGGTTCTGACCCTTGGCGATGTCCCTCGTGCCGAGGTTCGTCGTCATGATGATCACGGTGTTCTTGAAGTCGACGACCCGGCCCTGCGAGTCGGTCAGGCGACCGTCCTCGAGGATCTGCAGCAGCGAGTTGAAGATGTCCGGGTGCGCCTTCTCGACCTCGTCGAAGAGCACGACCGAGAACGGCTTGCGGCGCACCTTCTCGGTGAGCTGGCCGCCCTCCTCGTAGCCGACGTAGCCGGGAGGC
>JADGOZ010000165.1 GCA_017882705.1 Candidatus Nanopelagicales bacterium
AGCCCGTGGGCCGGGTCCGCAGCTCGCCGTGCCACGGCTCGTACCGCTCGAACACGTGGTGGATCAGGCCGGTACCCCGGGTGTCCGTGAGGAACTCGGTCCGGAAGCCGATGAGGCCGCGGGCGGGCACGAGGTACTCCAGCCGGACCCAGCCCGTGCCGTGGTTGACCATCTGCTCCATGCGGCCCTTGCGCAGGGCCATGAGCTGGGTGACCACGCCGAGGTAGTCCTCCGGGATGTCGATGGTGAGGTGCTCCATCGGCTCGTGCACCTTGCCGTCGACCACGCGCGTGACGACCTGCGGCTTGCCGACGGTGAGCTCGAAGCCCTCGCGGCGCATGATCTCGACGAGGATCGCGAGCTGCAGCTCGCCGCGGCCCTGGACCTCCCAGGTGTCCGGGCGCTCGGTCGGCAGCACGCGGATCGAGACGTTGCCGACCAGCTCCGCGTCGAGGCGGTTCTTCACCAGGCGGGCGGTGAGCTTCTTGCCGCTCTGCCCCGCCAGCGGCGACGTGTTGATGCCGATGGTCATCGAGATCGACGGCTCGTCGACCGTGATGAGCGGCAGCGGGCGCGGGTCGTCGATGTCGGTGAGGGTCTCACCGATGGTGATCTCGGGAATGCCTGCGATCGCGACGATCTCGCCGGGTCCGGCGCTCTCCGCGGGCACGCGGTCGAGCGCGACGGTCGTGAGCAGCTCGACGACCTTGACCCGCTCGATCGTGCCGTCGTGGCGGGCCCAGGCGACCTGCTGGCCCTTGCGGATCGTGCCCGAGTGGACGCGGCACAGGGCGAGACGACCGAGGTAGGGCGAGGAGTCGAGGTTGGTGACGTGCGCCTGCAGCGGGGTCTCCGGGTCGTACGACGGAGCCGGGACCGTCTCGAGCAGCGTCTTGAACAGCGGCACGAGGTTCTCGCTGTCCGGCATCCCGCCGTCCTCGGGGCGATTCATCGAGGCGCGACCGGCCTTGGCGGAGGCGTAGACGATCGGGAAGTTGATCTGCTCCTCGGTCGCGTCGAGGTCGAAGAACAGCTCGTAGGTCTCGTCGACGATCTCCGCGATGCGAGCGTCGGGGCGGTCGACCTTGTTCACCAGGAGGATCACGGGGAGGTTCTTCTGCAGCGCCTTGCGCAGCACGAAGCGGGTCTGCGGGAGCGGGCCCTCGCTCGCGTCGACGAGCAGGAGCACGGCGTCGACCATCTCGAGCCCGCGCTCGACCTCGCCGCCGAAGTCGGCGTGGCCGGGGGTGTCGATGATGTTGAAGAGCACCCCGCCCTCGGGGGCGCCGTCGCCGACGTAGCGGACCGTCGTGTTCTTCGCGAGGATCGTGATGCCCTTCTCGCGCTCGAGGTCCATCGAGTCCATGACCCGCTCCTTGACAGACCCCTCGTCGGCCTGGTGCGCGGTGAACGCGCCCGACTGCCAGAGCATGGCGTCGACGAGCGTGGTCTTGCCGTGGTCGACGTGCGCGATGATCGCGACGTTGCGCAGGTCGTTCCGGACGGCGGAGCCGTGGGCAGGCATGGGGAACCTCAGGGTCGAGAACGGGGAGTCCCCTGAGTCTACCGGCCGGAGGCCGCCGTCCCGACCGTCCGAGCACGGGGCCACGGCCCTGCGGAGGCCCTCAGCCCACGCTCGTGAGCACCTCGAAGCCCTCGTCCGAGGGCTGGTAGGCCACCCGGACTGGTCCGAGGGAGGCGATGTCGGCCACGTGGGTGCCGCCGCACGGGATCACCGCAGGGCCGCCCGGCACGTCGCAGAACCAGGTGCGCCGCGCGGTGAGCGTGGGGTCGCCGCCGGTGTCGACGCGGCTGACCGCACCGCGCGCGACCCAGGCGGCGAGCAGGGCGTTGGCCTCCGCCGCGATCGCTTCGCGCTCGGCGAGGAACGCCGCGGCGTCGAATCCCGCCTTGCGCAACGACTTCCCGGCCCGGTAGGCGTCGTAGGCACCGTCCGGCTCGATGCGCGACACCTGGATGGCGATCTGGTCGAGGAAGGGGAACCCGCGCGAGTCGCGCCGCGACGGCTCCTTGGACCAGAAGCGGGCGGTCGTCTCGTTGAGGGCGAGCGCTGCCAGGTGGCAGGCCGAGTGCCCCCGGGAGAACGACGTACGCCGATCCCGGTCGACCGACAGGGCCACGACGTCGCCGACCGCCGGTGCGTCCGCGGTCGCGAGCACGTGGGCCACGACCCAGGTGCGACCAGGATCACCCCGCCGCACGTCGATCTCGGCATCCACGAGCAGGCGCCCCTCGTCGTCGAGCGCGCCGGTGAGGCTGTCGAGCACGGGTCGGCCGTCGAGCAGCCCGGTGTCGCCGGGTTGGTCGGGCCAGCCGTGGTCGAGCGGGTGGAAGGGCGTGCGGTCGACGACCACGGCGACCCGGTCGTCGGCCATCGGGGCGACGACCGTGACGACACCGCTTCCCTCGACCGCCCCGGCCGGGAAGTCCACCCACGTGTCGAGCCGGGCGCCGGCGGCGGCGGCCGGCGCGCTGTCGGCGTCGAGCCAGTCGACGTCACGCGTCTCGCGCGGGCCGAGCCAGCGGATCTCGTCGTGCGCGAGAGCGGGATCGGGCTCGCCCCGCTCGATCCGGACGCGCAGCACGCGCAGGACCGAGGAGTCGTCGAGCGGCCAGTCGCCGCCGAGCGGGCCGGGCACGCGACCCACGACCTCGACGTCGACCGCGAGCTCCTCGCGGAGCTCGCGCACGAGCGCTGCGGAGGGTTCCTCGCCCGGCTCAATCTTGCCGCCGGGCAGCTCCCAGCGACCGACGAGGGACTCCGGTCGGGTGCGTCGCGCGGCGAGCAGCCGGCCGCCGCGCTCCACGGCGGCCGCGACGACGACCCGACGGCCGTCCGGGGTCACGTGCGTCGCGGCAGGAGGGGTCACGACGCCGACCCTGCCAGATCCGGCGGGGCGTCAGGACGCGGGCAGCTCGAAGACGCGGACGCCACCGCTCCGGAACACCTCGGTCACCCCGGCCGTGGTGGCCAGGGCGTCCGCGTCGACGAGCCGCGGCGCATCGGCGAACGTGCGTTCCCCGGAGAACACGTAGCGCACCTTCCACTGCTCGGCCACGGCTCGAGCACGAGGATCGGTCACGATCTCCGCGACGTGGTCGCGCAGGTAGACGCGGTCGGCCCAGTCCGGATCGGCCTCGAAGCCGCCGCCCGGCTTCGCACCGAACAGCGGCAGGTCGACCCCGCCGGTGGCCTCCACCATCCAGACGGAGCCGTCGCGGTGGTCGTTGAGCACCCGCTCTCCGGGTCGTACGTGCGCGGCGAGCCACGAGAAGGCCAGCCTGTCGTCCGGCGAGACCACCGAGAACCGGCCCAGTCCCTGCTGGGCGACGGCCACCGACTGCACGAGCGCGCCGGCGACGCACAGGCCCACGGCGACCGCCATCACCGCGGCCGCACCGCCCCGGCGGATCCGGGGCATCAGCAGCTCGAGCCCCGCGCCGAGGAGGACGGGCAAGAGCGCAGCGGCCTGGGCAACGATTCGGTCTCCGTTGGCATACCACGGGCCGGTGAGCAGGCCACCCATCCCCGCGTGCGCCAGCACGCCCAGACCGAGCAGGAGCGCGACCAGCGCGACGACCGCCCGTCC
>JADGOZ010000023.1 GCA_017882705.1 Candidatus Nanopelagicales bacterium
ACGACCTGACGGATTATGAGTCCGCTGCTCTGACCAGCTGAGCTACCGCCCCGTGCGCGGCGCCAGCGTATCCGCCGGGACGGTCAGCCGGACGAGGGCAGCGGGCGGTGGGTGCTGAAGCGTGCAGCGCGCCGCGAGAGCCGACGGTTCGGGGCCGGCGGACGCACGCGCGTCGGTGCCGGCAGGTGCGCGAAGAACCACCGCTTCGCGAGGTCGATGAGCACGAGGTAGACCACGACCATCACGACGAGCGTCGCGAAGAACGGCATGGGGAGCGGTGCGAACCCGAGGGTCGCCGACAACGGCGACGCCGGGATGATCGCGCCGATCGCGACGACGGTGATCGCCGCGAGGAGCAGCGCGCGGCTCGGGCGACTGCGGAAGAACGGCACGCGGCGCGTGCGGATCGCGAAGATGACGAGCGTCTGCGTGGCGAGCGACTCCACGAACCAGCCGGCGCGGAACTCCGGCGGCGAGGCGTCGAAGACCCACAGCATGATGCCGAACGTCGCGAAGTCGAAGATCGAGCTGATCGGCCCGAAGAAGAACATGAAGCGTCGGATCATCGCGATGTCCCAGTGCGACGGGCGGAGCAGCTGGTCGGGGTCGACGTTGTCCGTGGGGATCGCGAGCTGGCTGGTGTCGTAGAGCAGGTTGTTGAGCAGGATCTGCGACGGCAGCATCGGCAGGAAGGTCAGGAAGATCGAGGCGCCCGCGGCGCTGAACATGTTCCCGAAGTTGCTCGACGTGCCCATGAGCACGTACTTGATGGTGTTCGCGAACACCCGCCGCCCCTCGACGACGCCGGCGGCGAGCACGTCGAGGTCCTTCTCGAGCAGGATCACGTCGGCCGCGTCCTTTGCGACATCGGTCGCGGAGTCGACCGAGATGCCGACGTCGGCGGCGTGCAGAGCGACCGCGTCGTTGACGCCGTCGCCGAGGAACGCGACGCCGCTGCCGGCCAGGCGGTGCAGGCGCACGACGCGCGCCTTGTGCTCCGGGCTCACCCGTGCGAACACGCTGGTGCCCGGGATAGCCGCCGTGAGCGCCTCGTCGTCGAGCTCGTCGATGTCCGCGCCGGTGAGCGTGCCTCCGGGCGGGAGGCCGAGCTCGCTGCACACCCGCTCGGCGACGACCGCGTTGTCGCCGGTGATGACCTTCACCGTGACCCCGAGGTCCGCGAGGCGCTTCAACGCAGGCCCGGCACTCGCCTTCGGCGGGTCGAGGAACACGAGGAACCCCAGCAGCCGCAGGGCTACGTCGCTCGCACCCGCGACGGTCGTGACGGACGTGTCGACGTCCGCGCGCGCGACCGCGACCACGCGGTTGCCTGCCGCGAACTCGCCGTCGAGCGCCGTGCGTGCGGCGGCCTCCACGTCGACGCAGCGCACGAGCAGGCTCTCCGGCGCCCCTTTCACCAGCAGCGCCGTCGCACCCGAGCCATCACGCACGAGAGCGGTGACCGTGCGGCTCACGTGGTCGAACGGATCGAGGTCGAGCACCTGCCACCGGCGTACGTCGTCCCCGAAGGGCTCCGCCGCGGGCGAGTCCCACAGCGCGACGTCGAGCGAGTTCCCGCCGACCGCGACGCCATCCTCGACCACCGCCTCGTTGCACACCAGGCCTGCGCGGAGCGGCTCGACCGAGGGAGCGCCGTCGGCGCCGATCGACCGCATGAAGCGGACCCGACCGTCGGTCAGCGTGCCGGTCTTGTCGGTGAAGAGGACCTCGATGTCGCCGAGGTCCTCGATGCTGACCAGCCGCTTGACGAGCACCTTCTGCTTCGCAAGCGCGCGGGACCCCGCGGCGAGACTCGTCGACACGACGGCGGGCAGCAGCTGCGGCGAGATGCCGACGGCGATCGCGAGCGAGAACAGCACGGCCTCGAGGATCGGACGCTGCAGCGCGATGTTGACGACCAGGATCCCCGCGCAGAGGACGGCCGCGACCTTCACGAGCAGCATCGAGAACTCGCGGAGCCCGCGCTGGAACTCCGTCTCCGGCTCGCGCTCGCCGAGCGCGAGCGCGACCTGCCCGAACTCCGCGCGACTGCCGGTCGCGACGACGACGCCGCGCGCCGAGCCGGAGCGGACCACCGTGCCCATGAGCGCGCACGACGTCAGGTCACCGAGTGCGGCACCGTCAGCGACCGGGTCGCCCGACTTCGTGACGGCCTCGGACTCGCCTGTGAGCACCGACTCGTCGCACTCGAACTGCGTCACGGTCAGCAGCCGGAGGTCGGCCGGCACGACCTCGCCGAGCTCGAGCTCGACCACGTCGCCGGGCACGAGGTCGGCGACGTCGACCGACGTCGCGTGCCCGTCGCGGTGCACCGTGCAGGAGTGGCGCAGCTGGGAGTGCAGGGCCTGTGCGGCGCGAGCGGCGCGGTACTCGTTGACGAAGCCGAGCCCGATGGACCCGGCGAGGATCACGCCGATGATGACGGCGTCGGTCCCCTGGCCGAAGAACGCCGACAGCGCGGCGGTGCCGCCGAGCAGCAGGAGCAGCGGCGACTTCAGCTGCGCCAGCAGGACCGACCAGGCACCGACGTGGTGGGTGCGCACGGCGTTCGGGCCGACAGCTGCCAGCCGCTCCGCCGCCGCGGCCGAGGACAGCCCGCCCGACGTCGTCGCCAGAGCCGTGAGCGCGTCGTCGACACCGAGCGCCGCCACGGTCCGCAGCGAGGTCCCGGCCGTCGTCGTCGTGTCCACGGACCTGCTCCCAGCCGGACCATCCGGCCCACCACCACGCTAGCCCGCGCGGCCGTCCTTCGCGCGAACGCCCGGAGAGGGCTAGCGTCGAAGGTCCGCACCCGCACCTGGAGGACCTATGGACTACGTGCACCTCGGCCGCACCGGTCTCCGCGTGAGCCGCCTCTGCCTCGGCACGATGAACTTCGGTCCCGTCACCACGCCCGAGGACTCGTACGCCATCATGGATCGCGCGCACGCGGAGGGCATCAACTACTTCGACAGCGCCAACGTCTACGGCTGGGGCGAGAACCGCGGCTGGACCGAGCGCATCGTCGGCGAGTGGTTCGCCCAGGGCGGCGGACGTCGCGAGCGCACAGTGCTCGCGACCAAGCTCTACGGCGACATGGGCGACTGGCCCAACGAGGGCAAGCTCTCCGCTCTCAACATCCGCCGCGCCTGCGACGCCTCGCTGTCGCGCCTGCAGACGGACTACATCGACGTCTACCAGATGCACCACGTCGACCGCGCGACGCCGTGGGACGAGATCTGGGAGGCGATGGAGGTCCTGCGCCAGCAGGGCAAGATCCTCTACGTCGGATCCTCGAACTTCGCCGGCTGGCACATTGCGCAGGGGCAGGAGGCGGCGCGCCGACGCGGCACGCCCGGCCTCGTGAGCGAGCAGTCGATCTACAACCTCGTGGAGCGCACGGTCGAGCTCGAGGTGCTGCCTGCCGCGCAGGCGTACGGCCTGGGAGTCATCCCGTGGTCTCCGCTCCACGGCGGCCTGCTCGGCGGCATCCTGCGCAAGATCGAGGACGGCGCGACCGGGCGCAGCACGAGCGGCCGATCTGCGGATGCGCTCGAGAAGCACCGCCCGGCCGTCGAGGCCTGGGAGGCGTTCTGCGCCGACCGCGGTGAGAACCCCGGCGACGTCGCCCTCGCGTGGCTCCTGCACCAGCCGGCGGTCACCGCGCCGATCGTCGGGCCGCGGAACATCGACCAGCTCGAGGGCGGTCTGCGGGCACTGGGCATCACGCTCGACGAGGCGGCGCTCGCCCGCATCGACGAGATCTTCCCCGGACCCGGCGGCACGGCACCGGAGGCCTACGCCTGGTAGCCCGAGCTGACCACCCGACAGCGCATGATCGGACTACTCGTCACTCTGCGTGTCGGAGTCGTCTCAGCGCGCAACCATGTGGGTGGCGGTCCTAGCCTCATGCCGTGATGGGGGAGGCGCCGACGTCCCAAGGTCCGGTCGCTCGGCAGACGTCCAGCGTCCACGCCGAGATGCTCCGCCGGGCTGCCCTGTCCAGCCGGGCCCTCGTCCTCATCGGCATCCCCGCGGCCCTGACCCTGGCGCTGCTCGTGGACCACGCCTCGACCTGGAGCCGACTCCTGTACGTCGCGCTGGTCGTGGCCTTCGCCCTGCTGGCCACCGGCTCCCTCACGCACCTGCTGCGCGTGCTGCAGCACCCGTCGGTCGACTCCCGCTCGGCGGCGCGCGCCGCGGTCGTGGGGCTGGTGATGCCCGGTCTCGTCTGGCCGCTCGCGCTCGTCGTGCTGCAGCCGCGCTCGACGGCGCAGACGTACCTGATCCTCTACTTCGTGATCGCCGCCATGGTGATGTCGCTCACCGCCAGCGCCGCCCACGGGCCCTTCTTCCTGGTGCTCGTGCTCGGGATGCTGGTGCCGACGACCTGGATGATCGGCACGGGACGGCTCGAGCCGGACGTGCCGGCGCCGCTCGCGGTCATGTCGCTCGTGCTCTTCGCCATGCTCTACACCAGCTTCCTCACGGTGAACCGGATGGTCGCACAGGCCATCAGCGGCCGCCTCGTCGAGGAGGGGCTGTCGGCCCAGCTGTCCGAGGCCAATGCGCGCCTCGTGCACCGCGCCACGCACGACGACCTCACCGGGCTGGCCAACCGCGCGCTGTTCCGCGACGTCCTCGACCACCATCTCGCCTCGCGCGAGGCACGCGGCTCGTCGACAGCGGTGCTCTACCTCGACCTCGACCGGTTCAAGGTCGTCAACGACTCCCTCGGGCACGTCGAGGGCGACCAGCTGCTCCGCGATGTCGCCGAGCGGCTGCGCAACTGCGTGCGCGGCGAGGACGTGCTCGCCCGGCTCGGCGGCGACGAGTTCACCGTGGTGGCCCCGGGCGTCGATGCCGAGGGCGCGCTGCGCCTCGGCGAGCGCGTCCGCGCGGTGTTCGACTCGCCGTTCGTCCTCGCCGGGCTGCGCACCCAGGTGTCGGTGTCCGTCGGCATCGCGCTGAGCCATCGCGGCATCAGCGCCACCGACCTCATGCGCTACGCCGATGCCGCCCTCTACGAGGCGAAGGGAGCCGGACGCAACCGCGTGGTCCTCTTCGACGACTCGATGCGGTCGTCGCTGTCGAGCAAGCTCGAGCGCGAGAGCGCCCTGCGCCAGGCGCTCGTGGACCACGAGTTCGAGGCGTGGTACCAGCCCCTCGTCGACCCGGTCAGCCGACGGATCGTCGGGGTCGAGGCGCTCGCGCGCTGGCACCACCCCGAGCGGGGCATGCTCGCGCCTGGCGTGTTCCTGCCGCTCATGGCCGAGTGCGGTCTGACCCGCGACCTCGACCGCGAGATCAGCCGCCAGGCGCGGGCCTTCCGCAAGCGCCTCACCGGTCTCGCACCGCGATCGTTCCGTGTCTATGTCAATGTCAGCGCCGACACCGACCCGCTCGAGGAGATCATCGACCGGCAGGTGGCCGACGCCGACCTCGACGGCGTGCCCCTCGCCGGGCTCGGGATCGAGATCACCGAGCAGGCGATCATCGCCGATCCCACGGCTGCGTCCGTGGCGCTCCAGCGGGCCCGGTCGCGCGGCATGGCGGTCGTGCTCGACGACGTGGGCACGGGCTACTCCTCGCTGTCGCTGATCCGCACTCTCCCCCTCGACGGGCTGAAGATCGACAGCACGTTCGTGCAGGGCATGAACCGCGACGCCGCCGACGCCGCGCTCGTGGCGAGCGTCGCCGCGCTCGGTCACCGGCTCGGGCTGGCCGTCACCGCCGAGGGCGTGGAGACCGAGCGGGAGCTCGCCGAGGTGATCGCGGAGGGCATCGACGTCGCCCAGGGCTACCTGTTCTCCCCCGCCGTGGACGGGCCGACGCTCGCCGGGTGGCTGTCCGACGGCCCGCCGTGGATCGAGAACCGACCCTCGACGCGGATCCGGATCGCCCGCTGACCCGACGGGTCGGCGCGGCTGCGGCCGTGCGGTGCGGCAGAGTGACCCCGTGAGCGACCCGGCGATGGACGTGCCGACCGGCCCCGGGGGCATCGGCGGGCGCGTGAACGCGATCCGCGACTGGGCCGACGAGCTCCAGCGCCGCCACACCGTGCTCGGCTTCCCCTACGCCGTGGTCAAGAAGTACGGCGACGACGAGGGCGGACGACACGCGGCGCTGCTCACCTACTACGGCTTCCTGTCGATCTTCCCGCTGCTGCTGCTCGTCGTCGTGATCGTCAGCGCCGTCCTGCAGGGCAACGCGGAGCTGCGCCAGAAGGTGCTCGACGCGATCATCCCGGCGAACCTGCAGGACGTCGTCGACACCGACCTGCTCACGCTGCCGACGAGCGGGCTCCCGCTGGTGTTCGCACTCGTCGGCCTGCTCTTCGCGGGGATGGGCATCGTGTTCTCGACGTACCAGACGCTCAACCACCTCGCCGCGGTCCCGCACCGCAGCCGCCTGGAGTTCGTCCCGCGCTACGCCCGTATCCTCGCGATGCTGCTCGTGCTCATCGCCGGTGTGCTCGGCATCGGAGCGTTCACGGTCGTGGTCGGTGCGCTGCCCGACCTGCCGCAGCTGTCGAGGGTGGCGGCGACCGTCGGCACGACGGCGATCGTGTTCCTGCTGCTGTGGGCCTCGACCGGCCTGCTCCTGCCGCACCGCGCGCGGTTCCACATCGTCTGGCCGGCCGCGCTCGTGGGATCGCTCGCCATCACCGGGCTGCTGACGTTCGGTGCCCTGGTGCTGCCGCGGCTGGTCGCGAAGGCCGGCCCGGTGTTCGGCAGCTTCGCGACCGTGGCCGGCCTGTTCACCCTGCTCTACCTCGTGAGCCAGGTCGTGGTCTACGCCGCCGAGATCGCGATCGTGCGCCGCCGCCGGCTCTGGCCGCGCGCCCTCGACACCCTCAACCCGACCGACGCCGACCGCCGCGCCCTGCTGTTCCTGGCGCGCGAGCAGGAGCGGATCCGCGTCGAGCGCATCGACACCGTCTTCGACGCGGACCCGTCGTAGTCCGGGATCGCGTCGCCGGAGAACGACGAAAGCCGCACCGGAGGGTGCGGCCTCGTGCCTTGCTCCCGCGTCTGGATTCGAACCAGAAACCGCCCGATTAACAGTCGGGAGCTCTGCCGTTGAGCTACGCGGGATCGATCACGTCCCGCCGAGCGGGAGCGCCAAGGAAGGATAGCAAGCGCCGGACGCCCGCCGAAATCGACGACCACCCTCCCCATCGACTGCTCTTGATCATCCCTTAGGGACGATCAAGAGCAGTTTCTTGCACGAGGTTGTCCACAACTCGTGATCTTGGACCTGGCGGTCAGATGCCGAGGCTGGTGCGGAGGCCGGCCAGGATCTCGTCGGCGGCCGCGCGCAGGGCGGGGGCGGACGGGTCGAGGCCGACGTCGAAGACGACCGACCAGCGCAGGTCGGTCGAGCCGGGCACGCGACGGGCGATGAAGCGGGCGCCGCGCTCGCCGTCGAGCACCGCGTGGTGCTGCACGACGATGCTCGACGTCACCCGCTCGCGCACCACCTCGGGCAGCACGCCCGGCTCCCCCGCGATCCGCACCCGGTGGACGACCGGTCGTCCGCCCGACTCCGGCTGCGCGGTGACCTCGACGATCTCGGGCTCCCACGAGGCCCGCAGCACGCGGTCCCACGGCACGCGGAGGTGGTCACCGGCAGGGCGGCGTACTCCGTCGTCCTCGGGCAGCACGAGCGCGGTGTCGGTCGCGACGAGCGAGGACTCCCCCACGGCCATCCAGGCGAGGACCCGCTCGCCGGGGACGCGCTCGCGCACCTCGGCGGGCGTCCGGAACTTCATGACGCCACCCGTCTCATGTCGCGCCGCCGGCAACCTGCTCGCGGAGACCGCGACGGTAGCTCTCGAGGGCGAGCACGTCGGCGAACAGCGCCTGGTAGGTGTCGGGATCGGTCGCCGGCTCGACGCGCTGCAGCCGCGCCTTGATGTCGGCGATACGCCGTGCCGCGTCGATCTCCAGCAGCCGGGCGATCACCGACTGGGCGTAGCGCGCGTCGGCCTCGTCGGTCGGCAGCGGGTCCACCGCGAGCTCGTGCACGACGGCGCGGACGGAGTCGTCCGGACAGGCGGCGAGGACGGCGTCGAGCCACGCGCGGTCGGTCAGGCCCGCGGCGGCGCCACCGGCGGCGACGACGGCCTCGTGCGCGGCGATGTAGGCGGGCGACCGGAAGGCCGGGGTCTCGAGGGCATCGGCCCACGACCCCGCGACCTGCGGCACCTGCAGCACCACCTTGAGCGCCTCGCGCTCGACCGAGGCGACCTTGTCGCGCGGGTCGGGGCGGGGAAGGCGGGGCACGGCGCCGGCCTCCTGCGCGACGGTCGGCGCGTCGGGGTCGGCCGGTCGGCGCGCGGCCGCGGGCTGCGCGCGGCTCGCCGCCTGCACGGCACGGCGTACCTCGTCGTCGGGCATGCCGAGCCAGCCGGACACCTTGCGGACGTACTCCGGGCGCAGGGCCTCGTCGCGGATCCGCGCGACGACGGGCGCGGCCGCGCGCAGGCCGGCGACCCGGCCCTCGGCGTGGTCGAGGTCGAAGCCCTTGAGCTCGGTGCGGATGGCGAACTCGAACAGCGGGACCTTCGCCTTCACCAGCGCCTGCACGGCTTCCGGGCCCTTCGCGATGCGCAGCTCGCAGGGGTCCATCCCGCTCGGCTCGACGGCCACGAAGGTCTGCGCGGTGAAGCGCTGGTCCTCGCCGAACGCCCGCTGCGCGGCCTTCTGGCCCGCGGCATCGCCGTCGAAGGTGAAGACCACCTCGCCAGTGAAGACGCCGTCGTCCATGAGCAGGCGGCGCAGCACGCTGATGTGGTCGCTGCCGAAAGACGTGCCGCAGGTGGCGACGGCGGTCGTGACGCCGGACAGGTGCGCCGCCATCACGTCGGTGTAGCCCTCGACGATCACGGCCTGCTTGTTCTTCGCGATGTCCTTGCGCGCGAGGTCGATGCCGTAGAGCACCTGGCTCTTCTTGTAGAGCGGGGTCTCCGGGGTGTTGAGGTACTTCGGGCCCTCGTCGTCGTCGTAGAGCCTGCGGGCGCCGAAGCCGACGACGTCGCCGGAGGTGTCGCGGATCGGCCAGACGAGACGGCCGCGGAAGCGGTCGTAGACGCCGCGCTGACCGCCGCGGGCGACCAGGCCGCCCTCGACGAGCTGGTCGTCGGTGAAGCCCTTGCCGCGCAGGTGGGTGAGCAGCGCGTCCCAGCCCTTGGGGGCGTAGCCGACGCCGAAGTGGGCGGCCGCCGCGGGGTCGAAGCCGCGGTCGGTGAGGAACGTGCGCCCCGTCTCGGCCTCCGGGCTCGCGAGACGCTCGACGTAGAAGGCGGCCGCCGCCCTGTGCGCCTCGATGAGGCGGCTGCGGTTGCCGGCCTGCCGTCCCGGAGCCGACGACCCCTCGGTGTAGCGCAGGGTCACGCCGTAGCGACCGGCGAGCTTCTCGACGGCCTCGCTGAACGACAGGTGATCGACCTTGCGCAGGAAGCCGATGACGTCGCCGCCCTCGCCGCACCCGAAGCAGTACCAGGCACCCTTGGCGGGGCTGACGTTGAACGACGGGCTGCGCTCGTCGTGGAACGGGCACAGGCCCTTGAGGCTGCCGCCGCCGGCGGCCTTGAGCGTGACGTAGTCGCGGACGACCTCGTCGATCCGGGCCCGCTCGCGCACGAGGACGACGTCCTCGTCCCGGATCCGGCCAGCCACGCGCTGATCCTACGGACCCCGTCCAACCGCCCGCCCCGCGCTGCCCGCAGCATCACCCGCGTGTAACTGGTGGTGTGGCTGCTTCCCGACCCGGAAGCAGCCACACCGCCAGTTACGTCGTCGCCGGCCTGTGGTGGGATCGGCGTCATGAGTGTGCTGATCCCCGCGCCCGCCGCCGCCGACCCGTCCGGCCTGACCGCCGACGACGTCGCGCGGCTGCGCGCCGACACGCCGGGGTGCCTCACGCGGCACCACTTCAACAACGCCGGGTCCGCGCTGCCGCCGCAGGTCGTGGTCGACACGATGGTCGACCACCTGCGCCGCGAGGCCGAGATCGGTGGCTACGAGGCGCATGCGGAGGCGCAGGACCGCCTCGACGCGGTCTACGCCTCCCTCGGCGCGCTCGTCGGCTCCGGGCCCGAGGGGATCTCGCTCACGACGAGCGCCACCGACGCGTGGCTGCGCGGCTTCCTGTCGGTGCCCCTCGAGCGCGGCGATCGCATCCTCGTGGCGCAGGCGGAGTACGCCAGCAACGTCCTCGCGGTCATGTCGGCCGCGCGACGCGTCGGCGCGACGGTCGAGGCCGTCCCGGACGACGCCACGGGCGTCCTCGACGTCGACGCCCTGCGCTCGATGCTCGACGAGCGGGTGAGGGTCGTCGCCGTGAGCCACGCACCGAGCCAGAACGGGCTGCTCAACCCGGCCCAGGCGATCGGCGCCGCGCTCCGCGAGGTCGCACCGCAGGCGTGGTACGTCCTCGACGCGTGCCAGTCGGTGGGCCAGGTGCCGCTCGACGCGGCGGCGATCGGCGCCGACTTCCTGTCGGCGACCGGGCGCAAGTTCCTCCGCGGTCCGCGCGGCAGCGGCTTCCTGTGGTCGTCCGCCCGTGCCCAGACCCTCGAGCCGGCGCTCCTCGACCTCGACTCCGCGACCTGGACCTCAGTCGACGACTACGTGGTCCAACCCGGCGCGAAGCGCTTCGAGTCGTGGGAGAAGTCCTACGCCGCGATGCTCGGGATGGGCGCCGCGGCCGACTACGCGCTCGCGCTCGGGCTCGGCGTCACCCAGCGGCGCATCTCGTGGCTCGCGGACCGGATCCGCCTCGCGCTGGCCGGTCTGCCAGGGGTCGTCGTACGCGACCGCGGCATGGTCCGCACGGGCATCGTCACGTTCTCCGTGGAGGGTCAGGACGCGGCCGACGTCGTACGCCGGATCAAGGAGCGCGGCGTCAACGTGAGCCACTCCCCGCGGGAGTACGCCGTCCGCGACTTCGACGCTCAGGGCGTCAGCGGACTCGTGCGGGTGAGTCCGCACGTCTACACCGACGACACCGACCTCGAGGCCCTGATCGCCGCGGTGAGCGCCGCGATCGCCTGAGCTCGTCGGCTCGATGAAGGCGTAGTTTGTCGCCTTCTATGCAACGTAGGCGTCCTTCATCGCCAACGACGGGGTCAGCGGCGGCAGAGCTTGGCGTGCCAGGTCTCGACGCTGCGGTCGGTGAGGCTGGCGACCTGGTCGACGACGACGCGCAGGCGTGCGGCGTCATCGGGGGCGGCGAGATAGGAGTCGCGCAGCACCGGGTCGAGGGACTCGGGCGCGGTGAGCCGCAGCGCTGACACGAGCTCCTGCACGACCTCGCGCTGCCGGGCGTAGACCGGTTCGGCACCTGCGCGCTGCATGACCCAGCGGTTGGCGACGGCCTTGAGCACCGCGACCTCGAGCCGCTGCTCGCGCGGCACGACGAGGTCGGCGGCGTAGCGGGTGAGGTGGCCGCCGCCGAAGGCGGCGCGGGTCTCGAGCTCCGCCGCCGTGCAGAAGCGCCCGATCAGCTGCGACGTGAGGTTCTTCAGCGCGGCGAGGTCGCGCAGCGAACCGGCGTACGCCGCGGGCCAGAACGGCAGCGCCGTGAGCCGGTCGATCGCCGCGCCCAGCTCGGCGCGTCCGGCGTCGCGGGCGTAGGCGGCTGCGACGTCGAGCAGGCCCTCGGGGTCGTCGGCGCCGCCGGCGCCGGGCAGCGCTCGGATGTCGAGGTGGCCGGCCACGACCGCGTCCTCGACGTCGTGCACGGAGTAGGCCACGTCGTCGGCCCAGTCCATCACCTGCGCCTCGAAGCAGGTCCGGGTGCCGGGCGCACCGGCGCGCAGCCAGGTGAAGACCTCGAGCTCGTCGGCGTAGACCCCGAACTTGCGGGTCCCTTCGCGACGCTGCCAGGGGTACTTGGTCGCGGCGTCGAGCGCGGCGCGCGTGAGGTTGAGACCGACGGGTCCGTCGGGCCGCGGCCCGTCGACCGGGCTGAACGTCTTCGCCTCGAGCCGGGTGAGGATGCGCAGCGACTGCGCGTTGCCCTCGAATCCGCCGATGGACGCCGCGACCTCGTCGAGCGCGTCCTAGCCGTTGTGGCCGAAGGGCGGGTGGCCGAGGTCGTGCGCGAGGCACGCGGTCTCGACGAGGTCCGGGTCGCAGCCGAGTGCATGACCCAGCTCGCGACCGACCTGCGCGCACTCGAGCGAGTGGGTCAGCCGGGTGCGCAGGAAGTCGCTCTCCCCCGCCGCGATCACCTGGGTCTTCGCGGCGAGGCGCCGCAGCGCCGCCGAGTGCAGCACGCGAGCGCGGTCGCGGGCGAAGGCCGTGCGCCCCGCGCGCTTGGGAGCCTCGGCGACCCATCGGGCCTCGTCGTCGTGGACGTAGCCGTCGGAGAGACGGTCGTCGTCGTACGCCGGGTGCAGGTCCATCGGGACGACCCTAGCCGCCTGCTCGGACCACCGTCAGGCGTCGACCCGGCGCCCCGGTCTCACGTGCCGACGACCGCGCCGATGCCGCGGCGCTCGGCGAACCAGAAGTAGAGGAGCCCGCCCGTCTCGCGGACGACGTACTCGACCGTGAGGCTCGCCCCCGACCCGTGCTGGGTCGGCGAGCCGTGCGCCGCGATGCCCAGCGCGCGCGCCATCGCGAGGCTGCGCGCCTCGTGGGCCGGGTCCGTGACGATCGTGGCGCTCGTCCAGCCGCGCCCGGCCATGAGGGCGGCAACGGCCGTCAGGCTCGAGAGCGTGTCGTGCCCGACCGGCACCGCGGTGACGTCGGCCTGCGGCACGCCCTGGGCGGCGAGCCACGCGGCCCCGACGGCGGCCTCGGTCGTGCGGTCGCCGGGCTGGTTGGCACCGACAGTCACGACGTGCGGCGCGACACCGGCGGCGTGGAGCTCGGCCCCGTGCTCGAGCCGGGCCGCCAGCACCGGGCTCGGGTGCCCGTTGAACTGCGCGGCGCCGAGGACCACGACCACGTCCGTCGGCGTGCGGTCGTCCTGCCGCGCCGCCCACAGCACCTGAAGCCCCGCCGCGGCGGGCAGCACGACGACCAGCAGGGCGACGACGGCGAGGAGGGCCCCGACCACGACGCGCAGGGGCGACCGGCGCCGCGCGGGGGCAGCGACGGACCCGGTGCTCACGGTCACGGTCACGCTGCCCAGTCTCCCTGACGGCCACGGGTTCTCAGAACGTCCGCACAGGTGAGGCACCCCGTGGCGGCCATGGATCTCACATCTACCGCAACGACTGTGAGGCCACGAGGTTCCCCTGGGAACCCCCGACATGAAGGAGATCACATGATCGACAGCGAGACCCAGGCC
>JADGOZ010000166.1 GCA_017882705.1 Candidatus Nanopelagicales bacterium
CGCTGCCACCAGACCGCCCGCGCCGACCTGCTCGTCGGTCTCGACGTCGGGGATCGCGTTGGCCAGGTGCGCGCCGACGCCGAGCAGCGCGCAGGTGGCCACGAGCCAGGCCGCCGGAGGCGAGGGCGGCGTGAGGCCGTAGGTGACGAACGCGGGGACGAGGCCGAAGGACACGGCGTAGGGCAGCGGCGACGCGACGGTGGTCTTGAGCGCGAGGTTGTAGGTCCACGCGGAGAGGACGGCGAGCACGTGCGCGGTGCCGCCGACCGGTCCGGCGGCGAGGTAGGAGAGCGCGACCGTGGCGGCGAGGGCGAGGGCTGCGGCGCGCCAGAGGACGGTCGCCGTGACGTGGCCGCGCACGGTGGGCTTGGCCTCGCGTGCGGCGCGACGGTCGCGGTCGGCGTCGTAGGCGTCGTTGCACCAGCCGACCGACAGCTGGCCGGTCAGGGTGGCGGCCGCGACCAGCGCGAGGCCCGCGGGGTCGCGCCCCGCCGCCGCAGCGAGCGCGGTGACGACGGCGGTGACGGTGGCGGTGGGGCCGGGGTGGCAGGCATCGACGAGAGCGCGCAGCCGGGTCGACGTCATCCCGCAGTCTCACCCGGATCGGGTCTCGCCGCCGCATCTGCCGCGCCGCGGCGCCGTCCGCAGCGGATGCGGCAGCGGCGCCAGGGACGGGGGCGTGAAGAAGGGGCCCCCGAGTCTCGCAGTCCCTGTCCGCCTTCCCCTTGCGGACAGCGACCCGTTCTCTCAGGGGCCCCGTCGAGTGAGGAACCTAGGCGCCTCGGTGAACGCAGGTCAACGCCACGGGGGCCGTGCCTGTGGACCCACCTGGGGACGACCTGGGGACGACATGGCGCGTCGCTGTGGACGCGAGGTGGACGACGCTGGGGACGACGGAGCCGCGATCCCTCGACCGCCCGCGCTGACCTGCGCGAACAGTGTCCACCGGGTGTGGACACGAAATTGTGGATGCGACTTCGTCACACTCACCGCACTCCGGTGACAGGTGAGGCGTGCGGGACGAGCGGGAGATGAACGGCGGGTGTCCACCGCGTACGCCGGACCCGCGTGCCGGTCCCGCGGGACGGCGTCGCCGTCGGTGCGGCGGGATACCGTGCCCTCGATGAGTCAGACCGTCGTCGACATCCCGGGCCTGCCCGACGGGGTCGAGGTGCGCCGCAGCACCCGCCGTCGCCGCAGCGTGACGGCCTTCCGCGAGGACGGTCGCACGGTCGTCGTCGTCCCGCACCGGATGTCGCGCGCCGAGATCGTGCCCTACGTCGAGGAGCTCGTCGGACGCCTCGCGCAGCGCGAGCGCCGCGGGCGTCGCACCGACACGCAGCTGCACGCCCGTGCCGCGCTGCTGAGCCGTCGGCACCTGGAGGGCCGTGCGGTTCCCTCGTCGGTCCGCTGGGTGGGCAACCAGCGTCGGCGGTGGGGGTCGTGCACGCCGGCCGACGCCACGATCCGCCTCTCCGACCGACTCGTCGCGATGCCGGAGTACGTCGTCGACTACGTCCTGCTCCACGAGCTCGTGCACCTGCTCGTGTCCGACCACGGCCCGGCGTTCGAGGCGTGGATGCAGGGTTATCCGCACCTGGCCGAGGCACGCGCCTTCCTCGCCGGCGTCGACCACGCCACCGGTCACGGGCTCGGCTCCGACCCTGACTCCGGCTCCGACCCTGACGCGACGGTCGTCGACGATCCGGCCGGACGGCCGGTCGGGGCCCCGCACGTCGACCTCACCGACGCCGTGCGCTCGCGATCGGCCAGGTCGCGTCGCCCGCACGACCCGGGTCCCGGGGCCGACCCGCTGTTCTGACCGACGGGCGGCGCAGGTCCGGGTCAGCGCAGGGCGGTGGCGACGAGGCGGCGCAGGGCGTCGTCGGTGAGGTCGGGCAGGGCGTCGACGGACCACCAGCGCAGGTCGAGGGACTCGTCGCTGATCTGCTCCACGGCGTCGGCCGGGGCGAGCGCGACGTACTGCACGTCGAGGTGCCAGGTGCCGCCGTGGCAGCCGACCCGGTGCCGGTCGAGGCGCACCGGCTCCTCGCTCACGACCAGGCCGTCGATCCCGCTCTCCTCGAGCGCCTCGCGGGCCGCGGCGTCGCGCAGGGTGGCGTCGCCCGGCTCGCAGTGCCCGCCCATCTGCAGCCAGATGTGCTGCTTGGAGTGCAGCGTCAGCAGCACCTCGCGACGGTCGGCCGAGAGCACGAGCACGCTGCCGGTGACGTGACCGTCGACGCACTCGCGCCACAGGGCGTCGTCGTGCTCGTCGACGAACGTGGCGAAATCCTCGCGCAGCGCCACCTGCTCGGGCTCGTCGTCGCGCGCCGTCCAGCCGGCCAGCACGGCGCGTGCGTCGTCGCGCAGCGTCACGCCTCGGGGTCCGTCGGGGCGTCGTCCCCGCCCGACGGTCCATCGGGCAGGGCATCGAGCCCGGACAGGTCGAGCGGAGCCGACCGTACGACGAACGCCTCGATCGCCTCGGGCGAGTCGAGGTCGTCGGCCGTGGGGAGGAAGTCGGGGTGCTCCCACAGCGCGTCGCGTCCCTCGCTCCCGCGAGCGACGCGGACGGCGTCGAAGAGGGCGCACGCCTCGCGCAGACGGCGCGGGCGCAGCTCGAGACCGACGAGCGTCGCGAACGTACGCTCGGCCGGGCCGCCGGTGGCGCGGCGACGGCGCATCGTCTCGCGCAGCGCGTCGGCGGCCGGGAGGCGGTTCGACGCGGCCTCGGTCGTGACGTCGTCGACCCAGCCCTCGACGAGGGCGAGCAGGGTCTCGAGCCGGCTCAGCGCAGCGAGCTGCTCCGGCGTGTCGTCGGGCACGAAGACGCCCGAGGCCATGACGGCCTGCATCGACTCCGGGTTCTGCAGGTCGATGTCGCGCGCGGCCTCCTCGATGCGCTCGCGGTCGACGTGGATGCCGCCGGCGTAGGCCTCGACGGCGGCAGTGAGCTGCGAGCGCAGCCACGGCACGTGGGCGAACAGGCGCTGCGACGCGGCCTCGCGGATCGCGAGGTAGAGGCGGACCTGCTCGGGGTCGACGCCGAGGCCCTCGCCGAACGCCGCGACGTTGCGCGGCACGAGGGTGGGGCGGCCGTCGTCGGTGAGCGGTATGCCGACGTCGGCGGCGCCGAGCACCTCGCCGGCGAGCGTGCCGAGGCCCTGGCCGAGCTGGCCGCCGAACATCATCGCGCCCATCTGACGGGCCATGCCGAGCAGCGGCGCGGCCATCTGCGCCAGCTCGGGCGGCATCCCCTCGGGCAGCCCGCCGGTCGGGAGCATGCCGCTCATCGACTCGTTGACCTTCTCCGCGACCGGCTCCACGACGCGGCGCCACTGCGGCAGGGTCGCCTCGATCCACTCGCTCCGGCTCCACGCACCCCCGCCCGACGCGGTGGCGGGGAAGCTCGTGACCGGGTCGAGCCACAGCGTGGCGAGGTCGAGCGCCTGCTCCACCTCGCGGCGCTCGATCGCCGAGACCGAGGGGTCGCCCTCCTGGGCGACGAGGCCGCGCGCGGTGTCGCGGGCGAGCTCCCAGTTGACGGCCGAGCCGTCGGCCGTGCCGCCCGACTGCAGCATCTGGCCGAGCTGCTGCAGCGCGGCGCCGAACTGCGCCATGTCCATGCTCGACGGGTCGAAGCCGCCCGCGCCGAAGGGGTTGGGCGTGCCGGAGCCGCCGTCACCGGAGTCGTCGGAGTCGCCGGGGTTGAACCCGAAGGGCAGATTGCCGCTCATGCGCGTGCCTCTCCGCCGCGTCGCTGGGGCAGGATGTCTCGCATGCGCGCGGTCATGGCCACCACGGTAACCACGGGCGGCCGCGCGTGACGACCGCCGACGGCGCGAGCCCTACGCCTGCGGCGAAACCGCGCAGCACGCGCCGTACGCCGAGGAAGAAGGCGGGCGCGACGGTCGCGGTCACCGGCGCCGCGGGCGTGATCGGCACCGAGCTGCTCCGCCTGCTCGTCGCGCACCCCGACGTGGCGAAGGTCGTGGCCATCGACGTACGCCGCGGCCCGGTCGAGGGACCGGTCTGGAAGGTCGGCGACGTGCGCGACCCGGTCGTCGCGCAGCGGCTCGCGGGCGCCGACGCCGTCGTGCACCTGGCCGTCGACTGGTCGCTGCAGGCTGCGCCCGCCGAGCGCTCCGCGCTCAACGTGCGCGGCACGCAGACCGTGGTCACCGCGGCCGCGGCGGCCGGGATCCCGCGGGTGGTGCTCGTCACGTCGGCCGCGGTCTACGGCGCGCTCGAGGACAACCCCACACCCCTCGCCGAGGACGCCCCCCTCCGGGCGCCGCCGGAGGGCATCGTCGCGGACCTGCTCGAGATCGAGCGGGTGGCCGACGACGCCCGCCGCGTGCACCCGGGCCTGTCCGTCACCGTCGTGCGCCCGGCGGCGCTCGTGGGCCCCGGCGTCGACACGATCGTCACCCGGCACTTCGCCTCGCCGCGGCTGCTCTGCATCAAGGACACCGCGCCCACCTGGCAGTTCTGCCACGTCGAGGACCTCGCCGCCGCGCTCGTCGTCGCGTCGCTCGGGGGAGTCACCGGCGCGGTCACGGTCGGCTGCGACGGCTACCTCGACCAGCAGCGCCTCGAGGACCTGTCCGGCATGAAGCGGGTCGAGGTGCCGGCGACGCTCGCCTACGCCACCGCGGAGCGGCTGCACCGGGTGGGCGTCACGCCCGCCCCGGCGAGCGAGCTCGCCTATGTCATGCACCCGCTCGTGGTGCCGTCGACCGCGCTGCGCGCCGCGGGCTGGCGGCCCGAGCACGACAACGA
>JADGOZ010000167.1 GCA_017882705.1 Candidatus Nanopelagicales bacterium
CGCAGACGAACGGGACGGTGAACGGCCACTTGTCGATGTGGTTGGCGTAGTCGGCCGGCGTGAGCACCTCCGACTCGTCGATGTAGTCGACGCCGAGGGACTGCAGCACCTGCGCCTCGGCGAAGTGGCCGATGCGCGCCTTGGCCATGACCGGGATCGAGACCGTGGCGATGATGCCGTCGATCATGTCCGGGTCGCTCATCCGGGACACGCCGCCCTGGGCGCGGATGTCGGCGGGGACCCGCTCGAGCGCCATGACGGCGACGGCGCCGGCGTCCTCGGCGATCTTGGCCTGCTCGGCCGTGACGACGTCCATGATGACGCCGCCCTTGAGCATCTCGGCCATGCCGCGCTTGACGCGGCCGGTGCCGATCTCAGGAGTGCTGGCGGTGGACTCGGGCTGCGCGGACATCAGGACCTCGGGAGACGCAGGGTTGGGCGAACACAGGACTGGGGCGCGCCGGGATCCCGGCGACTACCACGAAGGATACCCATGCCTGCCGGGTTGGCCCGACGACGCCCGAACTCAGGCGATGACGGCCTTCGTCTTGTTGTTCACCAGCACGACCCAGATCTGACCGGCCGCGAAGGGCACGAGCTGCCCGTCGGTACCGGTGAACGTGGTGCCGGAGGTCGCGGCGGAGCGCGTCCAGGTGATGGCGTAGGCCTTTCCGTCGCGCAGCACCCAGCCCTGGCCCGTCCCGACCGTCTCGAGCATCGGCGTCTTGCCACCGAACTTGTCGCCGAACCCGGAGTCGTGCTGACGGACGTACTGGATCACCACCGTCGTGGCGCGCTGGGTGCCGCCCTCCGTGGCGCGCGCCGGCCTCTTGTTCAGCAGCACGTCGAAGGCGTGGGCCCGCGCGTTCCACACGAACTTGGCCTGCGAGGAGGGGTAGGCGGCGGTGACGGACTTCGCGGCGCGTCCTCCGGCCGGGGGCTGCAGCGAGAACACGAAGCCGATGTCCTTGGACACGGAGGCCTTCGGCGCCCGGGCGAGCAGCCGCGACGGCGTCCCGAAGAAGTTGTACGGCGCCTTGCGCCGCGGGTCGCGGTAGTAGCCCGCGGGGCCCTTGTCGCCGGAGACGTCGTAGATCGACGCGTTCGCGAGGACGGGACGCATCTTGTGCTGCGCACCGGAGTAGGCGAACGCGGGCCGACCGAACTGGGCCAGCAGGTCGACGTCCGAGATGCGGGCGCTGCGGATCGGACCCACCGTGCGCGGCTGCGTGGAGGAGAACACCGCCGCGATCCGGGTGAGCCCGAACTCGACCTCCTCCACGTACACGATGTCGGCGGACTTCAGGCCGGTGTGCGGCTGGGCGTTGGGCGTGTTGTCGAACTTGACCACCAGCACCGGCTTGGCTGCGCCACCCGGACGACCGGAGAACGGCGACGCGCCCTCCGGGATGCCCACCGTGTCCGTGGGCGTCGGGCTCGACGACGGCGAGGTCCCGGACGGGATCGCCGACGAGGTCGAGGTCGAGCCCGAGGGAGCCGCGCTCGTCGACCCGCCCGAGCCGGAGCAGGCCGCGAGGGCCAGGGCGAGCACGCCCAGTCCGGCGATCGCGGCGGTGCGGTGGTGCCGTGGCGCGTGCACGTCGTCCTCCTCCGGGACCTCCCCCGTGAGAGGACCTCCGGCGAGCCTAAGCGCCGTGTCCTCAGCGACCGGCGAGGCCCGCCGGAGGCGTGTCGTCGAAGTCGGCCGTCGTCGGCAGCGCGGTGTAGCCGGCCAACCGGAACCAGCGCACGACCCGCTTGCTCCGCAGCTGCAGGCAGCTGCGGACGACGTCGTTGTGGAAGCGGCGCGCGAGCTCGACCCGCCGGCAGGCCACGGCCAGCTCCGCGAGCAGCTGGTCGGCCAGCTCGCCGTCGGGCTCGGCGTCGGCCCGGATCTCGTCGACGTCCTGCCGCGTGTCGAGCACGGCGCCCAGCGTGCGCGTCAGCTCGCTCTCGACGAGGTAGCGACGGGTGTCGTCGTCGGGATCGACGACCAGGGTCTCCTGGGCCGAGGCCGACAGCAGGATGGATGAGGCGGGGTCGAGGAAGCCTGAGGAGGCGAGGTCCTGCACGGCCGCGCCGCGGCGCAGGAGCTGCGCGTCGAGGGCCGCGTGCGTGGTCTCGATCCGGTGGTGGAGCCGGTCGAGCCGACCCGCCATCGACGCGAGGTAGACGACGATCCCACCGATCACGACGGCGACGATCAGGAACTGGCTGAGGCGGTCCATGCGTCACTCCCCCCGCTCGTCGCGGTCGAACCGGGACAGCCGCCCCACGAGCTGGCCCCGGAAGTCCTCGCTGACCTTCTCGCCGGTGACCGTCACGGCGTCGTAGACCTCGACCACCCTCTTGGCGACACTCACCCAGTCGAACTCCTGCGCCCGGGCGAGACCGGCGGCGGAGAGACGCTCTCTCTCCGCCGCGTCGTCCAGCAGGGCGATGGCGACGCGGGCGAGATCCGCGGGGTCCTCGTTCACGAAGGTAGCCCCCGCGTGCCCGTCGGCGACGACCCGGCGGAAGGCCTCGATGTCGCTGGCCAGCACCGGCGTCCCCGATGCCATGGCCTCGAGCAGCACGATGCCGAAGCTCTCTCCGCCCGTGTTGGGTGCGACGTAGACGTCGGCGGACACGAACGCTCGCGCCTTCACCTCCTCGCTCACGAGGCCGAGGAACTCGACCCGGGCGGCGACCTCGGGTGGCAGCTCGTCGCGGAACTCCTCGATGTCGCCCGGCCCGGCCACGAGGAGCCGCACCCCCGGGTGCTCCGCCGCGATGCCCGGGAGCGCCTCGAGCAGGACGGGCAGCCCCTTGCGCGGCTCGTCGATGCGCCCGATGAAGAACAGCGCGTGCCCGTCTCCGGGCCAGCCGGGCAGCGGCTCCACGCCGCCGAAGGCCGAGCAGTCGACGCCGTTGGGGATGAGGACGGCATCACCGCCCATGTGCTCGACGAGCGTCTGCCGTGCCGCCTCGCTCACCGCGATGCGCGCCGAGACCTTCTCCAGCGCGGTCTGCGCGAGCGGGTACATCGCCGAGAGCACCCGCGAGCGCTGCATCGACGAGTGCCAGGTGGCCACGACGGGTCCCCGGGCCGCCCAGCACGACAGGATGGACAGGCTCGGTGACAGCGGCTCGTGGATGTGCAGCACGTCGAAGCTGCCGTTGCGGATCCATCGGCGCACCCGTCGGGTGGTCACGGGGCCGAACGCGATCTTCGCCTTGGAGCCGTTGTAGGACACCGACACGGCGCCGCCCACGGACACGACGTACGGCGGGAGCTCGATGTCCTCGTCGCACGGGGCCAGGACGCTGACGTCGTGCCCGAGCCGGATGAGGGCGACCGCCAGGTCGCGCACGTGCGCCTGGACGCCGCCCGGGGCGGACCAGTCGTAGGGGCAGACGATGCCGACCTTCACGCGACGCCGCCCGCACCGCTGGTCACGACGTGGGCGCCTTGCTCGGGTCGAGGTCGTCCACCCACAGCCGCTGGAGCATGTGCCAGTCGGTCGGGCGCTCGCGGATCGAGACCTCGATCTGGTCGGCGACGAGCTGCGTGGCGCGGAAGATGCGGCGCGACCGCTCACCTTCCGCGGGCACCTCGACCGGCGGGTGGAAGCGCACGACGTTGTGACCGTCCTCGAGGTAGAGCTGGGCGGTCAGCAGGACGGCACCGGTGTCGACCGCCAGCGCCGCCGGGCCCGCGGGGAACTTCGCCTTCGAGCCGAAGAACCGGACCGGCACGCCGGAGTTGGACAGGTCCCGGTCGCCGAGCAGGGCGACGAGGGCCCCCTCGCGCAGCTTCTGCGAGAGGTACGGGAACACCGGGTCCCCGCCGGTGAGCGGGATGACGTCCATGCCGAGCCCGCGGCGGAACGCGAGGAACTTCTCGTAGAGGCCCTCGGGCTTGAGCCGCTCGGCCACGGTGACGACCGGTGAGTGCGCGAGGGTGGCCCACGCGCCGGCGTGGTCCCAGTTGCCCATGTGCGGGAGGGCCACCACGACGCCACGGCCGGACGCGAGCCCGTCGGCGAGGTGGTGGTCGTCGATGATGCGGATGGAGCCCACGATGCGCTCGCGGCTCCATCCCGGCAGACGGAACGCGTCGCACCAGTAGCGCATGTACGACCGCATCCCCCGGTGGGACAACACGCGGATCTCCGCGTCGTCCGCGTCCGGGACGACGCGACGCAGGTTCGACTCCAGGCGACGCACGCTGCTGCCCCGACGTGACCACATCGTGTCCCCGACCCGGTCGAACAGGGAGTAGGCAGCGCGCTCCGGCATCCGGCGCACGGCTGACCAGCCTGCGCCGAACCCGAACGAGACGAGCGTGTCGCTGACCGAGCTCATGACGCCGTCTCCGGCGCGGCGGCGCGCAGCTGACGCCGCACGTGCGCGACGCGCTGCCCCACGGTGAACCACGTGAGCGCGAGCAGGACCCAGAGCGCGACCGGCAGCACGTAGGGCACGCCTGCGCCGTAGAGCAGCGCCGCCGCTCCGGCGAGGATGAGCCGCTCCGCGCGCTCGGCGATGCCGACGTTGCACTCCACGCCGATGCTCTCGGCGCGCGCCTTGGCGTACGACACCACCGCGCCCCCGACGAGGCAGCCCAGCGCCGCGGCAGCGCTCCACGGCTGACCCGCGTTGGCGAAGCCGAGCACGATGCCGCCGAACATCGCCCCGTCTGCCACGCGGTCCAGGGTCGAGTCGAGGAACGCACCCCACGGCCCCGAACGGCCCGACATCCGCGCCATCGTGCCGTCCAGCAGGTCGCTGAACACGAACAGCAGGATCACGAGCACCCCGACAGCCCACTGCTGGCGCGGGAAGAACCACAGAGCTGCGACCGAGGTCCCGAGCGTCCCGACGAGGGTCACGGCGTCCGGCGATACGTGCATCCGGAGCAGGCCGCGGGCCACGGGGTCCACGGCGCCGGAGACGGCACGGCGGACGGAGTCGTTGTTCAGCATGACAGTGACGAGAGTAACGGCGGAGGGCTTGGGCGAAGCGGTTGCCTCGCGCGAGCCGCAGGAGTTGGGTGGGTGCAACGATCCATCGGCAACGACGCGGAGGCGATCGAGATGGCAGACAAGAACGCAGCAGGAGCCGCCGGCAGGGCACCCGAGGCCGACCGGCCCGACAAGATCCGCAACGTCGTGCTGGTGGGCCCGTCCGGTTCGGGCAAGACGACGCTCGTCGAGCAGCTCCTCGTGGCTGCCGGGACCCTTCCGCGCCCCGGCCGCGTCGAGGACGGCACGACCGTGTCGGACTTCGACGAGGCGGAGCTGCGTCAGCAGCGCTCCGTCGGTCTCGCTCTCGCGCCTCTTGTCGTCGACGGCGTCAAGGTCAACCTCATCGACACCCCGGGGTACGCCGATTTCGTGGGCGACCTCCGCGCCGGTCTCCGCGCCGCGGATGCGGCACTGTTCGTCGTCTCCGCAGCCGACGGGGTCGACGGCTCGACCCAGCTGCTCTGGGAGGAGTGCGCCGCCGTCGGGATGCCGCGCGCGGTGGTGGTCACCAAGCTCGACAAGGAGCGCTCCGACTTCGACGACGTCGTGGCGATCTGCCAGCGCATCTTCGGGGAGGGCGTGCTCCCGCTCTACCTTCCGATGCACGCCGACGACGGCAGCGTGGCCGGGCTGATCGGCCTGCTCTCGCAGCAGGTCTTCGACTACTCCACCGGTGAGCGCGTGGCGAAGGCGCCCGATCCTGAGCACGTCCCGCTCATCGAGAGCGCTCGCGGGAACCTGATCGAGGGGATCATCGCCGAGAGCGAGGACGAGACCCTGATGGACCGCTACCTCGGCGGCGAGGAGCTCGACGTCGACACGCTCATCGCCGACCTCGAGACCGCGGTCGCGCGCGGGTCCTTCTTCCCCATGCTCGCCTCGGCGCTCGTGCCCGTGGGGTTCGGCACCGCCGAGCTCCTCGAGCTCGTTCTCCGCGGATTCCCGTCGCCGCTCGAGCACCCGCTCCCTGCGGTGACGTCACCGCAGGGTGAGCCGCGTGAGCCGCTCGCATGCCACGTCGACGGCCCGCTCTGCGCCGAGGTGGTCAAGACCACGACCGACCCCTACGTCGGTCGCGTGTCGCTGGTCCGCGTGTTCAGCGGCACCCTGCGGCCCGACGTCGTCGTCCACGTCTCCGGTCACTTCGAGCCCGACCGCGGGCACGAGGACCACGACGTCGACGAGCGCATCGGTGCCCTGTCCTCGCCGCTCGGCAAGACCCAGCGCTCGGCGGGGCACGCGGTCGCCGGAGACATCGTGGCCGTGGCGAAGCTCTCACGCGCCGAGACCGGTGACACGTTGAGCGACAAGGACCACCCGCTCCTCGTCGAGCCGTGGATCATGCCCGACCCGCTGCTGCCGGTGGCGATCGTGGCGCACTCCAAGGCCGACGACGACAAGCTCGCGACCGGGCTCGCGCGCCTGGTCGCCGAGGACCCGACCATGCGGCTCGAGCGCAACCCCGAGACCAACCAGCTCGTTCTCTGGTGCATGGGTGAGGCCCACGTCGACGTCCTGCTCGACCGCCTGCGCAACCGTTACGGCGTCGCGGTGGACTCGGTCCCGCTGCGCGTCTCGCTCCGGGAGACGTTCGCCACCTCGAGCAAGGGGCACGGCCGGCTGGTCAAGCAGTCCGGCGGCCACGGCCAGTTCGCCGTCTGCGACATCGAGGTGGAGCCGCTGCCCTCGGGCTCGGGCTTCGAGTTCGTCGACAAGGTCGTCGGCGGTGCGGTGCCGCGCAACTTCATCCCGAGCGTGGAGAAGGGCGTGCGCGCGCAGATGGAGCGCGGCGTGGCCGCGGGCTACCCGTTGATCGACATCCGCGTCACGCTCGTCGACGGCAAGGCGCACTCGGTCGACTCCTCCGACATGGCGTTCCAGCAGGCCGGTGGCCTCGCGCTCAAGGAGGCCGCCGCGGCAGCGAGCGTCTCGCTGCTCGAGCCGGTCGACCGGATCCGCGTTCTCGTGTCCGACGAGTACGTCGGAGCGGTCATGAGCGACCTGTCGGGCCGGCGCGGCCGCGTCGTCGGGAGCGAGCCGATCGGCAGCGGGCGAACGCAGATCATCGCCGACGTACCCGAGCTCGAGCTCACGCGCTACGCCGTGGAGCTGAGGTCCCTCTCGCACGGCACCGCGACGTTCACCCGGGCCTACACCGGCCACGAGCCCATGCCCGCGCAGATCGCCAAGAGGATCCAGGAGGAGTCGTCCGGGCACTGAGCCCGGGGATCCCCACCCGGGACGGCTGGCCGGGTCGTCTCTGACCGTGTCGAGGAAGGCGGTCAGAGACGGCAGGTCGGGGTGCCGCCGGGAAGTCGGTGACGATTAGCCGCGACGAGCGCGTAGACGCCGTCGGACGCCCACGACGTCGGTGCCACGCGCGTCAGCGTGCCGACGCCGCGGTAGGCGGCGCCGAGCAGTCCGCCGTGCTCGCGGCCACCGACGCGCAGCAGCGCGCCGACGGCTCGCGCACCGGACTGACGTGAGGTGACGGGTGCACCGACGTCGCCGATCCACTGGACCTGCTCGTGGCACTCGCGCTCCGTGAGCGCCAGAGAGTCGAGGTCGGTGCGCTGGTAGGGCACCGACGAGAAGGCGTGCGGGAACCGCGACTCGAACCAGCGGATGCTCGTCGAGCAGAACGCGCAGTCCCCGTCGTAGACGAGGACCGGCAGGGTCGTGAGGGCGGTGGTCACGTGGCCAGCCTCAGCCCGCCGTCGGGGGGTCGGCAAGTCGGCGGGCGTCGTCGAGCCCGGAACGCAGCGAGTCGAGCTCGCCGGTGAGCGAGCCGACGAGCTCGGCCGCCCGGTCGTGCTCGATCGCGGTCGCGCCGAGCGCGACCACCTCGCCCATCCGCGCGGCAAGGCCTTCCAGCCCGAGCACCGCGGTCTCCATCCGGGCCAGGAGCGTGTCGCGCAGGGTCGTCAGGCGGCCGGCGACCTCGCGCTGCTGCGCCACCGCGGTCAGCGCCCGCTGGGTCTCCGCCCGCAGCCTCTCGTCCGTGGCCGCGGCCGCACTGCTGGTCAGCCGCGCTGTCTCGAAGTCGAGACGGCCTACGTCGGACCCCTCGAGGGACTGCTCGACGAGCGTGACCCGGCCGCCCACCTCCCGCAGCGCCGTCAGCGCCTGCGCGGACTCGTCGTCGACGTCGGACACCTGGTCGCGCAGCCACGGGTCGCCCGGAGCCTCGGTCAGGGCCGCGATTCTTCGCACCGCGGCGTCGCCGCGGACCAGCAGGCGCGCGGCGGGGCTCCCCGGCGGCGGCAGCGGCAGCGAGTCGGGCCGCTCCCGCTCGGAGTAGCCCTCGGTCGTACGCTCCTTCGAGCCGGTCAGCACCCCGATCGCGACCTTCGTGCCGAGCACGGCCGCGCCGACGGCGACACCCACGGGCAGCGCCACGGTGGACGCCCCGGCCAGGACGGCCCAGCCGACACCGCCCGCGGCACCGGCGACCAGCCAGCCCCACGGGTCGCGCAGCTCCTCACGCACTCCCACGGGACCATCCTGCCGGTGCGCGGGTCAGAAGTTCGACAGCACGCTCGCGAGGACCTTGCCGATGCTGGCCGGGTCGGAGGCGTCGTAGTACGCGGCGCTCGAACCGTCGGCGATCTTGATCAGGGCCGCCTTGTCGGCGTCGGTGCTGTAGCCGATCGGGAACACCCGGATCGACGTGTCGAGGCTCTCGCCGCCGAGCTGCGCCACGAGGCTGTCGAGGTTGGAGTCCGCGGGGTACTCGTTACGACCGTCGGTGAGGATCACGATCGCGTTGATCTTGCTCGTGTCGAGGTCCGAGAGCATCTGCTTCTGGGCTGCCCGCAGCGTGGCGTAGAGCCCCGTGCCGCCGTCGGGGACGAGGTCGGCGATGGCGCTGGTGATCTCCGGGACAGTCGTCGTGGCGTCCCCGACGGGGACGAGCGACTTCCACGGGGTGTCGCCGTCGAGCTGGGTCGAGAACGCCCACAGCCCGAGCTGGTCGCCGGGCGCGAAGCCCTTGACCGCCGCCGTCGCTGCCTGCTTGGCCAGCTCCAGCTTGGTCTGACCGTCGGAACCGACCTGCTCCCCCATCGAGCCGGAGACGTCGAGGATCATCAGCACGCGGGCCCTCTTGCGCAGGACGTCCCAGGACGCCTGCACCTGCTGCAGCACAGCGGGTGCCGGCGGCGCGAGCACGACCGGCGCCCCGACCGGCAGGGTGCCGTTGGCCTCGCTGAGGACCGCACCTGGCTTGCCCTCGAACGAACGGAACGCTGCTGCCTGGAAGCGCGCCTGCTGCTCCGGTGCTCGCACGAAGGCGAGGAAGTCGGCCGCGCCGGCCTTCTTCTCCGGCGTCACCCAGGTCGCGTTGAGCACGATGTAGGGGCTGTCGGACAGCAGCGTGCCGTCCTTGGGATAGATCGCGACGAGCGGCACCTTCGGCTTCGGTGC
>JADGOZ010000168.1 GCA_017882705.1 Candidatus Nanopelagicales bacterium
CGGGTACGGATTCCTCCGGCAGCCGCGGTGGCTGGCCCTGGGGTTCCTGGTCCTGGTCATCGTGCCGTCGTTCGTGCTGCTCTCCCGGTGGCAGCTGCACCGGCTCGACGAGCGTCGCCAGTCCAACGCCGTGGTCGCGGCCAACGCGCAGCAGTCGCCGGTGGCCGCCGGCACGGTGATGGAGGCGGGCGCTCCGGCGTCCTCGGTCACCGACTCCGTCACGTGGCGCCAGGTCACGGCGACGGGGCACTACGACGCGGCCGGGCAGGTTCTCGTGCGCAAGCGCCCGTTCGAGGGCGCCAACGGCTTCTGGGTCGCGACGCCGCTCGTCACCGACTCGGGCACGGTCCTCGTGGTGAACCGGGGCTGGATCGCCGCCTCGGGCGGTTCCTCGGCGGTGCAGGACGTCCCGCCGCCCCCGACGGGCGAGGTCACGGTGGTCGGGCGGGTCCAGCCCTCGCAGGACGCCCCCGTCCCGCAGCCGTCGGACCTGCCCGCGGGCCAGGTCACGGACCTCGACGTGGCCCTCGTGGCACGGGGCGCCGAGGCCTATCCGGGCTACGTCGACCTCGTGTCGTCGGACCCCGCCCAGGGCGCCGGGCTCATGCCCTGGCCGATCCCCGACCTCTCCGAGGGCAACCACCTGTCCTATGCCATGCAGTGGATCGTCTTCGCGCTGATCGCCGTCGGCGGGTTCGTGCTGCTCGTCCGACGGGAGCGCGAGGGTACGGACGACGGCGGGTCCAGCGTCGCGGAGAGCGAGAAGTCCACCCGTACGGACGTGGCGTAGCTGTCCGAAGGCGCGCAGGAGCGGCAGAATCGCCCCATGGACCTGGGTCTCTCGGATCGTGTCTTCGTCGTCACCGGTGGGTCGCGCGGCCTCGGCCTCGCGTCGGCCCAGGCGCTCGTCGCCGAAGGTGCGCGGGTGGTCGTCGTCGCGCGCGACCAGCAGGGCCTCGACGACGCAGTCGAGTCCCTCGGCGGGGGCGACAACGCCGTCGGCCTGCCCGCGGACCTCGCCGACCCGGCCACGGCCGAGCGCGTCATCGCCGCCGCCGTGGCGCGCTTCGGCCGCCTCGACGGCGCGCTGATCAGCGTGGGCGGACCTGCCGCCGGCACCCCGATGACCACCGACGACGAGACGTGGCGCGTCTCGTTCGAGACGGTCTTCCTCGGTGCCCTGCGCGTCGCGCGCGCGGCCGCCAACGCCATGAGCTCCGAGCCGGGCGAGCTCGCCGGCGTAGGCGGATCGCTCGTCTTCATCCTCTCGAGCAGCGCCCGCGAGATCTTCCCCGGGCTGACCACGAGCAACGGCCTGCGACCCGGCCTCGCCATGATGGTCAAGGACTTCGCCGACGAGCTCGGAGCCCGCGGCATCCGGGTCAACGGCCTGCTCCCGGGTCGGATCGCCACGGACCGGATGTTCGCCCTCGACGCCCGCTACGGCGCACCCGACATGGTGCGTCGACGCAACGAGGCCGCGATCCCGCTCGGTCGCTACGGCGAGCCCGAGGAGCTCGGCCGCGTCGCGGCGTTCCTGCTGTCGCCCGCCGCGTCCTACCTCAGCGGTGCGCTCCTCAACGTCGACGGCGGCTCGTCCCGCTCGATCTGAGTCCGACCCGGCGCCGACGTCATGACGTGAGGGCGGTCAGACGCCGGCGGCCTGGTCGTCCTGGGTGGCGAACTGGGTGCGGTAGAGGCTCTCGTAGGTGCCGCCCGCGGCGAGCAGCTCGTCGTGCCGTCCCTGCTGGGCGATCCGGCCGTCCTCGACCACGAGGATCGTGTCCGCCTCGCGGATCGTCGACAGGCGGTGGGCGATCACCAGCGAGGTGCGGCCCTCGAGCGCAGTGGCGAGCGCCAGCTGTACGGCGGCCTCCGACTCGCTGTCGAGGTGGGCGGTCGCCTCGTCGAGGACGACCACGTCCGGTGCCTTGAGCAGCAGGCGCGCGATCGCCATGCGCTGCTTCTCCCCGCCGGAGAGGCGATAGCCGCGATCGCCGACGACCGTGTCGAGGCCGTCGGGCAGGTCCTCGACGAGCTTGAGCACCTGCGCGTCGCGCAAGGCGGCGTGCAGCTCGGCGTCGGTGGCATCGGGACGGGCGTAGAGCAGGTTCGCGCGGATCGTGTCGTGGAACATGTGCGCGTCCTGCGTGACGACGCCGACGAGCGAGTGCAGCGACTCCTGGGTCGCCTGGCGCACGTCGAGGCCGTTGATCCTGATCGAGCCCTCGGTGACGTCGTAGAGCCGCGAGACAAGCGCCGTGATCGTGGTCTTGCCGGCACCGGACGGACCCACGAGGGCGATCATCTCGCCCGGGTGCGCCGTGAACGTGACGTCGCGCAGCACGTCGTCGCGCACCGGTGACGCGTCCTGGCGGGCGACCGACTCGAGCGACGCGAGGGACACCTCGCCGGCGGACGGGTAGCGGAAGCGGACGTGGTCGAACTCGATCGTCGTCGGGCCGGTCGTGATCGGCACTGCGTCCTCGGTGTCCTTGACCATGGGCTCGAGGTCGAGGATCTCGAAGACTCGTTCGAAGCTGACCAGCGCCGTCATGACGTCGACCCGGACGTTGGCCAGCGAGGTCAGCGGGCCGTAGAGGCGGCCGAGGAGCGCGGCGAGGGCGAGCAGGGTGCCCACCGTGATCGTGCCCGCGATGGCGAGGTTGCCGCCGACCCCGTAGACCAGGGCGGTCGCGAGCGCGGCGACGAGGGTCAGCGCCGTGAAGAAGATGCGGTTCATCATCGCGATGCGGATGCCGATGTCGCGCACGCGGCCGGACTTGCCCGAGAAGGCCGTGGCCTCCTCGTCGGGGCGGCCGAAGAGCTTGACCAGCAGGGCGCCGGCGACGTTGAAGCGCTCGGTCATCTGGGTCGACATCTCGGCGTTGAGCTGCATCTGCTCACGGGTGATCGACTGGAGGGTGCGTCCGAAGTAGCGCGCGGGGATGAGGAACAACGGCAGGAGCACGAGCGACGCCAGCGTGATCGGCCAGGACAGCCACATCATGGCGACGACGACGGCGACGAGGCTGATCGCGTTGCCGACGACGCCGGACAGCGTGCTCGTGAACGCCTGCTGCGCCCCGATGACGTCGTTGTTGAGCCGCGACACCAGGGCGCCGGTCTGCGCCCGGGTGAAGAACGCGACGGGCATGCGCTGCACGTGGTCGTAGACCTGCGTGCGCAGGTCGTAGATCAGGCCTTCGCCGATGCGCGAGGAGTACCAGCGGCCCAGCAGGGTCAGCAGGCTGTCGACGACGGCGAGCAGCGCGATCAGCAGCGCCGTGGTCGTGACGACCTGGCTGTTGCCGGGCGTGACGCCCTGGTCGATGATCCGCCGGAACAGCAGTGGCTGGGCGACGACGAGCAGCGCGTCGAGCACGAGGGTCACGAGGAACCCGATGACCAGGACCTTGTACGGCGAGGCATAGGTCAGGATCCGCCGGAGCGTGCCGTCAGCGAGCTTGGTGTCGGCGACCTTGCCGTCGGTGCGGTAGGAGCGCAGGACGGCGTGCGGATTCCCCATGGACACGCGGTGGGCCTCTCTGTCGGCAGCGCAGGTAGAAGGCTGCCGGTGCCCGGATTGTTCCCCGACGCCCTATCGAGGACCCAGCATGCCCCGGATCAGCGGAACCTGCGTCTCGCGCTCCAGCCGCCGCTGCGACGGGGGGTCGTTCCCGACGGCGCCGCGCACGACCGACTTCGTCGCGCGGACAGCGTCGACGGGCGCGGACAGCAGCGCCGCCGTGAGCCCGGAGACCGCCGCGTCGAGGGCGTCGGGCGCGACGACCGACGTCGCGAGACCGAGGCGCAGCGCCTCGTCGGCGTCGACCCAGCGTCCGGTGACGCAGATCTCGAGGGCTCGTGCGTAGCCGACGGCGCGCACGAGCGGGTGCGTGCCTGTGAGGTCGGGCACGAGCCCGAGCGACGTCTCGCGCATGGCGAAGCGGGCGGCGGTGGTGCACACGCGCAGGTCGCAGGCGAGCGCGAGCTGGAAGCCGGCTCCCACGGCGGCGCCCTGCACGACCGCGACCGTGATGACGTCGTCGAGGTCGTGCCACCAGGCGAACGCCTGCTGATAGCCCGCGATGAGCTCGGCGGCGCCCGCGTCGTCGCGTGCGCCCATGTCCACGAGGATGCGCTCGCCGTCGACGCCCTCGGGCGTGAAGGCACGCAGGTCGATCCCGGCCGAGAACACGGTCCCCTCGCCACGGAGCACGACGATGCGCGCGGAGCCGGGCAGAGCGGAACCGACGGCCTCGAGGGCGCGCCAGGTGGCCGGGGTCTGGGCGTTGCGGGTGGCCGGGCGGTCGAGCGTGACGGTCACCACAGGCTCACCCTCGGGACCGGTCCAGGCGACGCGCACTCCCCCGGCGTCGAGGAGGGCAGGCTCGACCGGCCGCGGGGAGGTCAGGACGACTTCTTGGACTTGCCGCGCGTGGCGCCGCCGCGGCCGCGCAGGGTGGTGCCGGACTCGCTCAGGATGCGGTGCACGAAGCCGTAGGAACGACCCGTGGACGCCGCCAGCTCGCGGATGCTGGCACCGGCGGCGTACTTCTTCTTCAGGTCGGTGGTGAGCTTGTCGCGCTCGCCACCTGCGACCCGACGTCCTTTGCCGAGCTCCGCCACGACAGCCTCCCGAGAATCACCGAAGTCCGAGCGGCCCCCACCGCGCAGACTCACGGTACCGATCAGGAAACGCGCCGCAAGCGACTCTCGGGAATCCTGGGCAACCTCTCGCCTAGGCGAGCGCGACCAGGTCGGCGTAGTCGGGGTTCCAGAGGTCCTCGACGCCGTCCGGGAGGAGCAGGATGCGCTCGGGCTCGAGCGCCTCGACCGCGCCCTCGTCGTGCGTCACGAGGACGATCGCGCCCTCGTAGGTGCGCAGCGCTCCGAGGACCTCCTCGCGGCTGGCCGGGTCGAGGTTGTTGGTGGGCTCGTCGAGGAGCAGGACGTTGGCCGCGGACACCACGAGCGTGGCGAGCGCGAGGCGGGTCTTCTCGCCGCCCGACAGCGTGCCTGCGAGCTGGTGCACGACGTCGCCCGAGAACAGGAACGACCCGAGCACCTTGCGCATCTCCGGTTCGAGCAGGTCGGGCGAGGCCGACCGCATGTTCTCCATCACGGAGCGCTCGGGGTCGATCGTGTCGTGCTCCTGGGCGTAGTAGCCGAGGTGCAGCCCGTGCCCGGGCATGACCTCGCCCGTGTCGGGCTGGTCGACGCCGGCGAGGATCCGCAGCAGCGTGGTCTTCCCCGCGCCGTTGAGACCGAGCACGACGACGCGGCTGCCCTTGTCGATGGCGAGGTCGACGTCGGTGAAGATCTCCAGGGACCCGTACGACTTCGACAACTCCTGCGCTCGCAGCGGCGTCTTGCCGCACGGCGCCGGGGTCGGGAAGCGCAGCTTGGCCACCTTGTCCGAGCGACGTGTCTCCTCGAGCCCGCCGAGAAGTCGCTCGGCTCGCTTGGCCATGTTCTGCGCGGCCTTCGCCTTCGTCGCGGTGGCGCGCATCCGGTTGGCCTGGTCGCTGAGCTGGTGCGCCTGCTTCTCGACGTTGTGCCGCTCGCGCTTGCGTCGGCGCTCGTCGGTCTCGCGCTGGAGGAGATACGCCTTCCAGCCGACGTTGTAGACGTCGATGACACAGCGGTTCGCGTCGAGGTGGAAGACGCGGTTGACCGTGGCCTCGAGCAGGTCGACGTCGTGGCTGATCACGATGAGCCCGCCGCGGTGCTGCTTGAGGAAGTCGCGCAGCCACACGATGGAGTCGGCGTCGAGGTGGTTGGTGGGCTCGTCGAGCAGGAGCGTCTCGGCGCCCGAGAACAGGATCCGCGCGAGCTCGACGCGTCGACGCTGACCGCCCGAGAGCGTGCCGAGCTTCTGCTCGAGCACGCGGTCGGGCAGCCCGACGCTGGACGCGATCGTCGCTGCCTCGGACTCAGCGGCGTAGCCGCCCTGGGACAGGAAGTGCGTTTCGGCGTTGCTGTAGCGCCGCATCGCCTTCTCGCGCGTGGCGTCGTCGGCCGCCGCCATCCGCTGCTCGGCGGCGCGCATGCGGCGCACGGCCTCGTCGAGCCCCCGCGCGGACAGGATCCGGTCGCGCGCGAGCTCCTCGAGGTCGACGTCGCGCGGGTCCTGAGGGAGGTAGCCGACCTCGCCGCCGCGGGCGACGGTGCCCGCCGCGGGCTCGCCCTCACCCGCGAGGACGCGGGTCAGCGTGGTCTTGCCGGCGCCGTTGCGCCCGACGAGCCCGACCTTGTCACCCGGACCGATCCGGAAGGTGGCGCCCTCCAGCAGCAGACGGGCCCCGGCACGCAGCTCGATGCCCTGGGTGGAGATGGTCACAAGGACGAGATTCTACGTGGTCCGGGCGTCTCCCCCGGACCACGTGACGGCCGTGCGCCAGCGGCGAGGCTCAGCAGGAGAGCGTGCTGGAGAGCTCGTCGAGCCCCGCGCTGATCTTGTCCCCGGCAGCGGTGAGCGCGGCCTTCGCCTTCGAAGGGTCGGTCTTGGCCTGCGCGATCGCGTCGTCGAGCTGCTTCTTGGCCGAGTCGAGCTGGTCCTTGAGGGCGGTGGGGATCTTGTCGCCGAGGGCGGCGAGGCTGCTCGTGACTGTGCCGACGGCGTTGCTGATCGTGTCGAGCGTCGCAGGATCGACGTTGCCGAGGCCGACGAGCTGGGTCTTGGCCGTGGGAATCGCGGTGCAGGTGGCGGCCGTGACTGCGGACCCGACCTGCGACTTCGCCGCTGACACCGCGCCGGCGCAGCCCGTCAGGGAGAGCGTGAGAGCCGCAGCGGCGGTCAGGACCAGCATTCTCGAGCGCATGGGGACTCCCTCGTGACGCGACCGCATGGGCCGTCGACCGCCGGGTCGGTCGTGCGGCCAGGCTAGAGGGTGGCGACCCCGAGTGAGACGTCTCCGGCGCGACGCGGGTCGCCCCACCCGATGCCGTCGCGGATCCCGTCGAGTCCGTCGTCGTGGTTGTCGATCCGGGCGGGTGCCGTTCGTCGGAGGAGTGTCAGGAGCCGGAATGTCGACGGGCCAGCACCTCGGTCCCGATCGGCTGTGCCGGCCGCCACCCGCACGATGAAGGAGAATGTCATGGCGTACTCATTCGCCTGTGCCGACACCGGCGCAGACTGCCCCGGTGCGTTCGCGACCGAGGGCAAGGACGAGCTGATGGCGCACGTGCAGATGCACGCGCAGGCAGCCCACCCGGAGCTGGCCGGCAACCCCGAGCTCGCCTCGGTCGTCGGGGGTCTCGTCAAGCAGATCTGAACTAGACGCGGCTCCAGGCTCTGCCACGGGGCGGCTCCGATCGTCCCGTGGCACCCTGGCGTCCGTGATCGCATCGGCCCCCCGACCTGCCGACCTCACGGCCGACTCGTGGCAGGAGTGGCCGCACAACCGCTGGGCCTACCACCACATCGACGAGGTGCTGGAGACCAGGAGCGTGGGCCGCGGCGACGGGCCGGTGCTCGGCCTGACGTATGGCGAGATCCTCGACGTGCCCGGTCTCGACGGCCGGCTCGAGGCATCGCACACCGACGCGCTCATGGTGCTGCACGGACGCGAGATCCGGCTCGAGCGCTACCTGAACGGGATGGCGCCCGAGAGTCGGCACCTGCTGCAGTCGGTGTCGAAGTCGATGACCAGTGCCGTCTTCGGGCGCTACGTCGCCGCAGGCGCGATCGACGTGACGGCGCCGGTGTCCCAGTACGTCGCCGCGCTGCGCGGATCGGCGTACGCGGACGCGACCGTGAGGCAGGCGCTCGACATGACCTGCGCCGTGGCCTATGACGAGGCCTACGCCGATCCGCGCTCCGAGCTCCAGACGCACGACCGCTCGTCCGGCTGGCGGGCGCCGCACCCCGGCGACCCCTCGGGCACCCGGGAGTTCCTCACGACGCTGCGCAAGGACGGCGAGCACGGGCGTGCGTTCCAGTACTGCTCGGCGAACACCGACGTCCTGGCCTGGATCCTGGAGGAGGTCACCGCCCGCCCGCTCTACGAGCTGCTCTCGACTGACCTCTGGGCGCCGATGGGCGCGGAGTTCGACGCGCTGGCCACCGTCGACTCCGAGGACTTCGTCCTCGCCAGCGGCGGTGTCTGTGTGAGCCTGCGCGACCTCGCACGCTTCGGCCGACTCATGCTCGACCGCGGCACGGCCGACGGCCGCGAGGTGGTTCCGCACGCCTGGATCGATGACATCCGACGTGGTGGCTCGACCGGGACCGACCTTGCGGCGATGCCGCCGTGGCACGGGGGCGGCAGCTACCGCGACCAGTTCTGGCTCACCGGCGACGAGCACGGCTGCTTCTTCGGCGCCGGCATCTATGGACAGTGCGTCTGGGTGAATCCGCAGACCGACACGGTGGTCGCCAAGCTCTCGACGTTCGAGGAAGCCGACGACGACGAGGCGTCCACCCAGCACTTCGACCTGGTCCACCGCCTGTCGGAGCTTCCGAGGAAGCCTGTCCCGCCCGAGCACTGACCGGCACGCGTGCTCGCCCGCCGTGGCCTCAACGGTCGACGGCGGTGATCCGGATGCTGGTCTGCCCGTCCTCGGACCAGAAGTGCGTCACGAGCACGGTGTCGCCGTTGCGCGGGCGCTGGAGGAAGCCCGGCCCGTGGGAGCCGCGCGCCGATGCGCCATGGGCGCTCCGGTCGGGTACCGGTCGGGGAGTTCACCGCCCGTCGAGACGGCGATCGTCGCCGTGGTAGGTCTCGCCCTGATCGTGCCCACCGTCATCGGTGTCGTGCTCGGGGCCATCGGCTGGCGCGAGTCGCGCCGGCCCTCCCCGCTGGCCGCCGCCATCGCGAACGGCGCAGTCGCCCTCCTGGGAGTGGCGATCAGCGTCAATCCCCTGATGACGGCCGGCACTCCGGGGTGGAACCCTGCAGCGGGCATCGTGGCCTCGGTCGCGCTCTGGGTCCTGCTCCTCGTGGTGGCGCGCCCCTGGCGCCAAGTCACCCAGCTGCCCCCGTACTCAGGATCCTGGTCGAGAAGACCCGGGTCGTCGCCGACCCCGATGTGCTGGCGGAGGTCGAGCGCCGGGTGCTGCCGAAGGCGAAGCGCCTCGCGGCCGGTGAGTTCGGGGGCGAGGTAGCGAAGGTCATCGCGCGGTTGGACCGCGACGCCGCACAGCGAGCGAAGAACGCACGGGCGACACGACCGGTGTGGTTGCGTCAGCTCGAGGACGGGATGGGCTACCTCGGGCTCACCCATGACTGGCCCACGATCCAAGCGATCGCGCAGACCGTCCGGACCGAGGGCGACTGCCTGCGGGTTGGACGCGGCGGTGCGACCGCGGTGGCCGAGGGGGTCGAGGACGCGACCGCGGACGCCTGCCGCGCCGACGCGTTCGTCGCCAGGATGCTCGGCGAGCGGGGCGAGGACGGGTCCATGACCTGGGACCGGTCCCAGGTCGCGGTCACCGTGAACGTCGTGATGGACCTGCCCACGTTGCGGGGTGAGTCCGACCGGATCGCGCTCGTCGACGGCCAGCCCGTGCCCGCGGAGAGCGAACGCGAGTACGCGTCGTTCGCGACCTGGTGGCGTCGACTCGTCACCGACACCGTCGACGGGCACCTGCTGGACTACGGCGACAAGACCTACCTGCCGGGGAAGCTGCGCCGGTTCGTGCTCGCCCGCGACGGCGGCTGCCGCACCCCGCACTGCACCACCCGCGCCGAGTCCCGGATGCAGATGGACCACGCGGACGAGTTCCCCGAGGGGTCGAGCAGCAGCGGCAACTGCGGCTGCGACTGCACCACGTGCCACCAGCTCAGGACCGCCGGCTACGGCGACATCCTCGACTCGAAGGCCGACGGTTCGTGCACCTGGGTCACCGCATGGGGCCAACGCATCCACGTGCCGCCGTCGTCAGTCCTGCCGATCGACCCCGACCCACCGCCGAGTGAGCCGGCACCGTCGATACCCGACGACCGACCGCCCTTCTGAGGGCAATGATCGCGCGGGGCGATCGCTAGAGGTTGAAGCCCAGCGCGCGCAGCATCTCTCGGCCGTCGTCGGTGATCTTGTCGGGGCCCCACGGCGGCATCCAGACCCAGTTGATCCGGTAGTCGCTCACGACGCCGTCGAGGGCGGCGCGGGTCTGGTCCTCGATCACGTCGGTCAGCGGGCAGGCCGCCGAGGTCAGCGTGAGGTCGATCGTCGCGATGTTCGAGTCGTCCACCTGGACGCCGTAGACGAGACCGAGGTCGACGACGTTGATCCCGAGCTCGGGGTCGACGACGTCCTTGAGCGCCTCGATGACGTCGTCGTCGGGGGTGACGTCTCCCCCGCCGGCGAGGGGTGCGCTGGTCTCGGTCACGGTGCTACCTCCGGTGATTCGGCGGCCACGGCCTGCGAGACCGCGTCCTTCCACGCCATCCACCCCAGCAGCGCGCACTTCACGCGCGCCGGGTACTTCGCCACTCCCGCGAACGCCACGGCGTCGCCGAGGACGTCCTCGTCGGGCACGACCTGGCCGCGACCCTGCATGAGCGCGAGGAACGCGTCGGTCGTGGCGAGCCCATTGGACACGGACTCGCCGACGAGCTGCTCGAACAGCACGCTCGCCGAGGCCTGGGAGATCGAGCAGCCCTGGCCGTCGTAGGAGATGTCGGTGACGGTGTCGCCGTCGAGCTGCACGCGCAGGGTGAGCTCGTCGCCGCACGTCGGGTTGACGTGGTGCACCTCGGCCGCGAACGGCTCGCGCAGACCACGTCCGCGCGGATGCTTGTAGTGGTCGAGGATGATCTCCTGGTAGAGCGACTCGAGGTTCATCACGCCACCCCGAAGAAGCTCTGCGCGTGACGCACCGCGGCCACGAGGTCGTCGATGTCGCGCCTGTCGTTGTAGACGTAGAACGTCGCACGCGTCGTCGCCGCGACGCCGAAGCGCCGGTGCAGCGGCCACGCGCAGTGGTGGCCGACGCGCACCTCGACGCCGCGATCGTCGAGCACCTGGCCGACGTCGTGCGCGTGGATGCCGTCGACGACGAAGGACACCGCCGATCCGCGCGACTCGGTGTCGGCAGGGCCGACCACGCGGACCCCCGGCACCTCGGCCAGGGACTCCAGCGCGTACGCCGTCAGCGCGTGCTCGTGCGCGGCGACGGCGGCCATCCCCGTGAGGGTGTCGTCCGCGCTGCGCAGCGCCTGGAGGTAGTCCACCGCGGCACCGAGGCCGACAGCCTGAGCGGCCATCGGGACACCGGCCTCGAATCGCTGCGGTGGCGGGGCGAAGGTGCTGCCCTCCATCCGCACGACCTCGATCATCGAACCGCCGGTCAGGAACGGGGGCATCGACTCGAGCAGGGAGTAGCGGCCCCAGAGGACGCCGATGCCGGACGGGCCGAGCATCTTGTGGCCGCTGAAGGCGAGGTAGTCCGCGCCGAGCGCCTCGAGGTCGACCGGCATGTGCGGCACGGACTGGCAGGCGTCGACCACGACGAGAGCACCGACCGCGTGAGCGGCGTCCGCCACGCGGCGTACCGGCGTCACCGTGCCGAGGACGTTGCTCTGGTGCGTGAGCGCCACGACCTTGGTGCGCTCCCCCAGCACGGCGTCGAGCCCGTGCTCGGGGTGGTCGAGGTCGAGGCGGCCGTGCTCGTCGACGCCGATCCACCGCAGGACGGCACCGGTCTTGTCGCAGACCTCCTGCCACGGCACGAGGTTCGCGTGGTGCTCCATCTCGGTGACCACGATCTCGTCGCCCGGGGCCAGCACGAAGCGCTCGGCACCAGCCGGCAGCGCACGCCCGTGCTGAGCCTTCGCCGTGGCGTTGCTGAAGGAGTACGAGACGAGGTTCAGGGCCTCGGTGGCGTTCTTCGTGAACACGAGCTCACGCGTCTCCGCGCCGATGAGCGCGGCGATCGTCGCCCGTGCCTCCTCGTAGGCGTCGGTGGCCTCCTCGGCGAGCAGGTGGGCGCCGCGGTGCACCGCGGCGTTGTGCCGCGTGTAGAACTCCCGCTCGGCGTCGAGCACCGACAGCGGCTTCTGCGACGTGGCGCCGGAGTCGAGGTAGACGAGCCTGTTCCCGCCGCGCACGGTGCGCGACAGGATCGGGAAGTCCGCCCGTACCGCCTCGACGTCGAGGAGACCGGACAGCGGGGCGTGCACGGCGGTCATGCGGACGCGGCCGCCTTCACGTAGACGTCGTAGCCCTCTGCCTCGAGCGCGTCGGCGAGCTCGGGGCCGCCCTCGGCCACGATCCGGCCGTCGACGAACACGTGCACGAAGTCGGGCTTGATGTAGCGCAGGATCCGCGTGTAGTGCGTGATGAGCAGCGTGCCGACTGTGCCGGCCGCAGCGACGCGGTTGACGCCCTCGGACACGATCTTGAGCGCGTCGACGTCGAGGCCGGAGTCGGTCTCGTCGAGCACGGCGATCTTCGGCTGCAGCAGCTCCATCTGCAGGATCTCGTGGCGCTTCTTCTCGCCGCCCGAGAAGCCCTCGTTGACGCTGCGCTCGGCGAACTTCGGGTCGATCGACAGACCCTCCATCGCGGTCTTCATCTCCTTGACCCAGGTGCGCAGCTTGGGTGCCTCGCCGCGTACGGCGGTGACCGAGGTGCGGAGGAAGTTCGACACGGACACGCCGGGGACCTCGACGGGGTACTGCATCGCCAGGAAGATCCCGGCGCGAGCCCGCTCGTCGACGGTCATCGCGAGGACGTCCTCGCCGTCGAGCGTGACGGTGCCGCGCGTGATCGTGTACTTCGGGTGGCCGGCGATCGAGTAGGCCAGAGTCGACTTGCCGGAGCCGTTGGGGCCCATGATCGCGTGCGTCTCGCCGGCGCGCACAGTGAGGTCGACGCCGCGCAGGATCTCGCGCGGGCCGCCGTCGGACTCGACGGTGACGTGCAGGTCGCGGATCTCGAGGGTTGCCATGAACGGGTGCTCCTTCAGCGTGCTGCGGCGTTGACGGTGATGTCGACGAGGACGACGGCGTCGTCGCCCTCGCCCTCGACGCTCACCGCGTAGACGGGGACAGAGGTGGTGGCCGGCGGGCCCGAGGGCTGGCCCGTCCGCAGGTCGAAGCGCGAGCCGTGCAGCCAGCACTCGAGGGTGCAGCCGTCGACCTCGCCCTCGGACAGCGCGACGTCGGCGTGCGAGCAGATGTCACGGATCGCGTGCAGGTGCCCCATGCCGTCGCGCACGACCGCGACGGGGGTGGCGTCGACCACGACGCCCAGGGCGCCGGACACCGGGACGTCGATGAGCTTGCAGACTTCTACGGCGCTCACTCGTCCGCCTCGTCGTCGACGCCGGCCGCCTCGAACCCGAGCTCGCTGTCGAGGCGGTCCTGCAGCAGCGACTCCCATTCGGGAAGGCCGAGGCGGGTGATGACCTCGGCGAAGAAGCCGCGCACGACGAGGCGCGTCGCGACGTCGGCGGGGATGCCGCGCGACTCCAGGTAGAACAGCTGCTCGTCGTCGAAGCGGCCGGTGGCGCTCGCGTGGCCGGCGCCGACGATCTCGCCGGTCTCGATCTCGAGGTTCGGGACCGAGTCGGCGCGCGTGGCCTGCGACAGCAGCAGGTTGCGGTTCAGCTCGTAGGTCTCGGTGCCGACGGCCGCCGCGCGGATCAGGACGTCGCCGATCCAGACGCTGCGCGCGATGCCGGCCTCGCCCGCAGCCGGGTCGCCGGTGAGAGCGCCTTTGTAGAGCACGTTGCTGCGGCAGTGCGGGACAGCGTGGTCGATCAGCATGCGGTGCTCGAGGTGCTGGCCGGCCTTCGAGAAGAAGATCCCCAGCAGCTCGGCGTCGCCACCGGGCGCGGCGTACTCCACGGTCTCGAGGACGCGTACGGCGGATCCGCCCAGGCTCGCCTGGAAGGAGCGGAACGTGGCGTCGCGCCCCACCCGCGCCGACACGTGCGCGGCGTGCACCGCGTCGCCGTCCCACAGCTGGAGATGGACGAGTCGTAGGGTCGCGCCGTCGCCGACGATCACCGACAGGTGCTCGCCGTACTGCGCCGACCCGGTGTGCTCGAGGACGACCGTGGCCTGCGCGAACGGGCGCACGTCGATGACGACGTGCGCCCACACGAGGGCCTCGGCGCTGTCGCCGTGCAGACGCAGCACGACGGGCTCGGTCGCGGCCGACTCCGGGATGCTCACGCGCACGGCGCCGTCGGCGTTCGCGACAGCCAGCGCCGACAGGCGGTCGACGGGCAGCGGGAGGCCGAGCAGCGCCGGGTCGTCGGCCGCGAGCTCGTCGATCACCACGCCGACGGGAGTCTCCGACGACCACGTGAGGTGCTCGGTCGACGGCGCGCCCGCCATCAGGCGCGCAAAGCGGCGCAGCGGGGTGAACCGCCACTCCTCCTCGCGACCGGTCGGGACCGGGAAGTCGGCGGGGTCGCGCGAGAGGATCCGCGGGGCGTGGTCCTTCGCGGGCGCCGTGAGCGACACGTCGCGCTCGCGGCTCTCAGGGGTGACTGTGCTGGCGGACACTCAGCCCACCGCTCCTTCCATCTGGAGCTCGATGAGCCGGTTGAGCTCGAGCGCGTACTCCATCGGCAGCTCGCGCGCGATGGGCTCGACGAAGCCGCGGACGATCATGGCCATGGCCTCGTCCTCGGTCATGCCGCGGGACATGAGGTAGA
>JADGOZ010000169.1 GCA_017882705.1 Candidatus Nanopelagicales bacterium
CACGTAGACGAGTGTGTTCGCGGTACCGAGATCGACGGCCATGTCGCGGCCGACGATCGAGGAGTACCAGGGCTCGGTCACGCCAGAGCCTCCCGGGAAGAGTGTGACGAGGGCACAGCGTACGGGCCGGGTGCGGCCGGGGTAAAGCCCCTCCGGCCCATCATCACACGCCGCGCGTCGTTCACGGGAGCGGGGGCGACCCCGCCGACGCTCACTTCGCCGCGAGCTCGGGGAAGAATCGGGCGATCTCACTCTCCGCGGACTCGGACGAGTCGGAGCCGTGGACCAGGTTCTCGGTCGTCTCGATCGCGAAATCGCCCCGGATCGTGCCCGCGGCGGCCTCGGCCGGGTTGGTGGTGCCCATCATCCGGCGCACGACGGGCTGCGCGTCCGGGCCGCTCACCACCATCAGGACCACCGGGCTCCGGGTGATGAAGTCGATCAGGTCGGTGAAGAAGCCCTTGCCCTGGTGCTCGGCGTAGTGGGCCTCGGCGACCTCACGGGTGAGGAGCCGCAGCTCCACCGCGTCGAGGTGCAGCTGCTTCTGCTCGAAGCGGCGGATGATCTCCCCGACGAGTCCGCGTTCGACGGCGTCGGGCTTGGCGATGACGAGGGTTCGGTTGCTCATACGGCGGCGCAGGCTAGTGGGTGTCGCGCACGAGGCCCGCACGCGCCGCTCCCACCAGGTAGAGCGACCCGGTGACCACGACCTGACCGTCCTCGCCCGCCTCGTCGATCGCGTCGCCCACGGCCTCGAGCCCGTCGTCGATCACGGTCACCGCCTCGGGGGGAACCCCCAGGTCGTAGGCGGCCTCGGCGACCGCCCGCGGGTCGAGGGCCCGCGGGCTCGGCGGCGCGCAGCACACGATCCGCTGCGCCTCCTGCGCACCGAGCGCGTCGAGCATCTCGGCCGGGTCCTTCTCCTGCAGGAACCCGACGACGAGCGTGCGGGGTCCGTCGGGGAACTCCTCGTGCAGTGCGCGGAGCAGCGCGTGCGCGCCGGCGACGTTGTGCGCGCCGTCGAGCAGCACGAGCGGCTGGTGGCCGACGACCTCGAGCCGCCCCGGCGTGCGGACGGCGGCGAACGCGTCGAGCACGACCTCCTGGCTGAGCGGGCCGTCGAGGAAGGCCTGCACCGCCATGAGCGCGAGCGCGGCGTTGTCGGCCTGGTGCGCCCCGTGCAGCGGGAGGAACACGTCGCGGTAGGTGGTGCCCGACGCGTGGAGGTCGAGGACCCGGCCGCCGAGCGCGCGGCGGCTGTCGAGGACCCCGAAGTCGACGCCGCGCCGGAACACGCGGTCGGGGCCGCGCTCGAGGAACCGCAGCTCGAGGTCGGGATCGGTCTCGCCGAGCACGAGGTCGCAGCCGGGCTTCACGATCCCGGCCTTCTCCCCCGCGATGTCGGCCCGCGTAGGGCCCAGGAAGTCGACGTGGTCGACGTCGACGTTGCTGACGACCGCGACCCGGCCGTCGACCACGTTGGTGGCGTCCCAACGACCGCCGAGGCCCACCTCCACCGCGGCCACCTCCACGGCCACGTCGGCGAACCAGCGCAGGGCCACCGCGGTGACGATCTCGAACCAGCTCGGCACCGCCGCGAGGTGGGGCTCGGCCGCGGCGACGAGCGCCAGGAGCGCGGTGAGGTCCTCGTCGGGGATCGGCGCGCCCTCCCAGGTCATCCGCTCGTTGACCCGCTCGAGATGCGGGCTCGTGTACGCGCCCGTCGACAGCCCGGTCGACCGGAGCAGGGCGCCGACCATGCGCGTCACCGACGTCTTGCCGTTGGTGCCGGTGATGTGGATCGCGGGGTACTCCCGCTGCGGCGAGCCGAGCAGCTCGGTGAGCGCCTCGATCCGCTCGAGCGTGGGCAGCGTGGTGCGTCGCGTCTTCCCGTTGGGGACGCCGAGCGCCTCGAGGTTCATGTGAGCGTCGAGCCAGCCGCGCGTCGCGACGTCGTCGTCGCTCATCGAGCGGGGATCCCTACGCGCTGCGGCGCTTGGTCTCGTCTTCGGTGATGAGCGTGGGCGCCATCTTCTCCAGCACCACGCTGCGGTCGACGATGCACTGCGCGACGTCGGTGCGGCTCGGCAGGTCGTACATGACCTCGAGCAGCACCTCCTCGAGGATCGCGCGCAGACCGCGGGCGCCGGTGCCGCGCTTCAGCGCCTCGTCGGCCACGGAGTCGAGCGCGTCGTCGGTGAAGACGAGCTCGACGTCGTCGAAGTGGAAGAACTTCTGGTACTGCTTCACCAGCGCGTTCTTCGGCTCGTTGAGGATGCGGATCAGCGCCTCGCGGTCGAGGTTGTGCACCGCGCCGATCACCGGGAGCCGCCCCACGAACTCGGGGATGAGCCCGAACTTCAGGAGGTCTTCGGGGAGGACGCTCGAGAGCAGCCCACCGAGGTCCTTCTCGCTGGCCCGGCGCACGTCGGCGCCGAAGCCGATGCCGCGGTTGCCGACCCGGCCCTCGATGATCTTGTCGACCCCGGCGAACGCGCCACCCACGATGAAGAGGATGTTGGTGGTGTCGA
>JADGOZ010000170.1 GCA_017882705.1 Candidatus Nanopelagicales bacterium
GACGCGAGCGCGAGCTCGCTGTCGATCCGGGCCGACGCCAGCCAGCTCGTCATCTGGGGACTCGTGCTGCCCGCGGGCGTGGAGCCGGTCTCGGTCGTGTGGGGTTCGGCCGACGGCGGCCTCGCCACCGCCGACGTGGACCCGCAGGCGGGTCCGAGCCCCACACCGTCGGACTCCCCGTCGCCGACCGACTCCGCGACGCCGAGCGTGTCCGTGTCGCCGACCGACTCCCCGTCGCCGACGCCGAGCCAGCCACCGACGGTCCCGGCCACGCCGACGCCGAGCAGGAGCACGACGCCCGCACCGACCGTCAAGCCCAAGCCCACCACGAGGCCCAAGCCGTCGCCGACCGCCACGACACCGATCGGCACCATCGGCTGAGGCGGCGGACCCGGCTCGCCCCTGAGGGGCCCGGAGTCCGGTCAGACGCGGGCGTCGGCGAGGTCCTCGTCGTCGACCGCGCCCACGAACTGCGCGTTGTAGAGGTCGAAGTACTCGCCCCTGCGCTCGAGCAGCTCCTCGTGCGTGCCCTGCTCCACGATGCGGCCCTCCTCCATGACGAGGATGAGGTCGGCGTCGCGGATGGTCGACAGGCGGTGCGCGATGACGAAGCTCGTGCGGTCCGAGCGCAGGGCCGTCATCGCCTTCTGCACGAGGACCTCGGTGCGGGTGTCGACCGAGCTGGTGGCCTCGTCGAGGATCAGCAGCGACGGCGCCGCGAGGAATGCTCGGGCGATGGTGATGAGCTGACGCTCACCGGTGGACAGGTTGCTGCCCTCGTCGTCGATCACGGTGTCGTAGCCGTCGGGGAGCGCCCGAACGAACCGGTCGACGTAGGTCGCGCGAGCGGCGGCCTGGATGTCCGCCTCGGTCGCACCGGGGCGGCCGTAGGCGATGTTGTCGCGGATGGTGCCGCCGAACAGCCACGTGTCCTGGAGCACCATGCCGATCTCGCCGCGCAGGTCGTCGCGCGTCATGGACGCGATGTCGACGCCGTCGAGCGTGATGCGCCCGCCGTCGAGCTCGTAGAAGCGCATCACGAGGTTGACGAGCGTGGTCTTGCCGGCACCCGTGGGGCCGACGATCGCGACCGACTGGCCGGGCGCTGCGACGAGCGACAGGTCCTCGATGAGCGGCTTGTCCGGGTCGTAGCGGAAGGACACGTGCTCGAAGGCGACGCGACCCTGGGCGTCGTGCAGGGGCCGCGGTTCGGTCGGGTCGGGGGACTGCTCGTCGGCGTCGAGGAGCTCGAAGACACGCTCGGCGGACGCGACTCCGGACTGCAGCAGGTTCGACATCGATGCCACCGTCGTGAGCGGCTGGCTGAACTGGCGGGAGTACTGGATGAACGCCTGCACGTCACCGAGGGACATCGCTCCGGACGCGATCCGCAGACCGCCGATGACGGCGATGAAGACGTAGTTGAGGTTCCCGATGAACTGGATCGCGGGCATGATGATCCCGCTCAGGAACTGGGCGCCGGATGCCGCCTTGTAGAGCTTCTCGTTGCGCTCCTCGAACGTCGCCTCGGCCTCGTGCTGGTGACCGAAGACCTTGACCAGGGCGTGCCCGGTGTAGACCTCCTCGATGTGGCTGTTGAGGTGGCCGGTCTGCGCCCACTGCTCGATGAACAGCGGCTGCGAGCGCTTCGCGACGAGCGCCGTCACGATCACCGACAGCGGCACCGAGATCAGTGCCACGAGCGCGAGCACCGGCGAGATCCACAGCATCATGCCGAGGACGCCGACGAGCGTGAGCAAGGACGTGAGCAGCTGGCTCAGCGTCTGCTGCATCGTCTGCTGGATGTTGTCGATGTCGTTGGTGACCCGGCTGAGCAGCTCGCCGCGCGGCACGTGGTCGAAGTAGCTCAGCGGCAGCCGGTGCAGCTTGTCCTCGACGTCGCGGCGCAGCCGCAGCGCGGTGCGCTGCACGACGCCGTTGAGGATGTAGGCCTGGACGTACATGCAGAGCGACGCGAAGGCGTAGAGCGTCAGGACGAACAGCAGCACCCGGCCGAGCTGGGTGAAGTCGACGCCCTGGCCAGGCACGATCGTCATGCCGGAGAGCAGGTTGGCGAAGCCGTCGTTGCCGCTGGCCCGCGCCGCCGCCTCGACCTGGGCCTGCGTCATCCCCGCCGGGAGCCGCTTGCCGATGATGCCCTCGAAGATGAGGTTCGTGGCGTTGCCCAGGATCTTCGGTCCCACGACGCTGAACGACACGCCCAGCACGGTGAGCAGGAGGATCGCGACGACCAGCCCGCGCTCCGGGCTGAGGCGCGCGGCGAGCCGCTTCGCCGACGGCCAGAAGTTGAGCGACTTCTCCGCCGGCATGCCGGCGCCCATCATGTGTCCAGGACCGCGGGCGGGGCCCGCCGGGCGGGCGGGGAGGCGGTTGGGGGAGCTCACGCCGCCACCTCCGCCGGCAGCTGCGACTGCACGATCTCGGCATACGTCGGACAGCCCGAGATGAGCTCGTCATGGGTGCCGACTCCCACCAGCCGTCCCTCGTCGAGGACGATGATCTGGTCGGCGTCGACGATGCTCGACACCCGCTGCGCCACCACGATCACCGTGGACTCGCGGGTCGTCGGCCGCAGCGCGGCGCGCAGTCGCGCGTCGGTCGCGAGGTCGAGCGCGCTGAACGAGTCGTCGAAGAGGTAGATCTCGGGCTTGCGGACCACCGCTCGCGCGATTGCGAGGCGCTGGCGCTGACCGCCGGAGAAGTTGGTGCCGCCCTGCGCGACAGGAGCCTCGAGACCCTCGGCGAGGGCCTCGACGAAGTCGTCGGCCTGCGCGATGCGCAGCGCCTCCCAGAGCTCCTCGTCGGTGGCGTCCTCACGGCCGTAGCGCAGGTTGCTCGCGACGGTGCCGCTGAACAGGTAGGCCTTCTGCGGGACGAGGCCGATGCGTGAGTGCAGGACGTCGGGTGCGAGGTCGCGCACGTCGACACCGTCGACGAGGACGGTCCCGTCGGTGGCGTCGAACAGGCGCGGCACGAGCGAGAGCAGCGTCGTCTTGCCCGAGCCGGTGCTGCCGATGATCGCCGTGGTCTGACCGGCTCGCGCGAGGAAGGACACGTCGCAGAGCACCGGCTCGTCGGCACCGGGGTACTGGAAGGTCGCGCCGATCATCTCGACGGTGCCGATCGACACGACCGTGTCGATCGGGGAGCCGGTGGGCACGACGGTGGAGTCGGTGTCGAGCACCTCGGTGATGCGCTCGGCGCTGACCGCCGCGCGCGGGATCAGCACGAGCATGAAGGTCGCCATCATGATCGACATGAGGATCTGCACGAGGTAGCTGAGGAATGCCGTGAGCGACCCGATCTGCATCTCGCCGGCGTCGATGCGGTGACCGCCGAACCAGATCACCGCGACGCTCGAGGCGTTGAGCACGAACATCACGACCGGGAACATCAGCGCCATCAGGCGCCCGACGCGGATGGCGACGTCGGTGAGGTCGGAGTTGGCGACGTCGAACCGCTCGCGCTCGACGGGCTCGCGCACGAACGCGCGGACGACCCGGATGCCGGTGATCTGCTCGCGCAGGACGCGGTTGACGTTGTCGAGGCGCTTCTGCATGACGCGGAACAGCGGGACCATGCGCGAGACGATGAGCCCGATCGCGGCGACGAGCACCGTGACGCTCAGCGCGATGAGCCACGCGAGCCCGACGTCCTGGCGCAGCGCCATGATGATGCCGCCGACGCACATGATCGGCGCCGACACCATCATCGTGCAGGTGAGCAGCACGAGCATCTGCACCTGCTGAACGTCGTTGGTGGTGCGGGTGATGAGCGACGGCGCGCCGAAGTGCGTCACCTCCCGCGCGGAGAACGCGCCGACCTGGTGGAAGATCGCCGCGCGGGTGTCGCGCCCGAAGCCCATCGAGCTGCGCGCCCCGAACCACACCGCGCCGATCGTGCACGCCACCTGGACGACTGTGATGGCGAGCATGACGGCGCCGATCCGCATGATGTACGCCGTATCCGCCTTCGCGACGCCGTTGTCGATGATGTCGGCGTTCAGCGTGGGCAGATAGAGCGCCGCGAGCGTCCCGAAGAACTGGAGCACGACCACGGCGATGAGGGCGTTGCGATACGGCGGCAGGTAGCGTCGCAGCAGCGAGATGAGCACGGGCGTCTCCAGGAGGATGTGGCAACGTCTCATCATCCACCGAGGCCCTGACCTGCAACAGCGGGTTCGCTGCGGGCGTGACGCGCGGCGCGGCTGGTCTTGGACTCCCGCGAAGTCCGATAGACTCCTCGTACTTCGCCGGATCACGGGTGGCACTGACCCCGCGGCGACTCGCTCCAATCGACGAGGCGCGCTCCGAAGCGCACCACCTCGAGCTCCCGGCCCAGTGACCGGTTGCGGTGCCCCGGACGGGATGCACCACGGTCGCCCCCGACTCGCTCGCGCGAGACGCATGCTGCCCGCTTCGCGGCGGTCTTCGGACGGTGCGGCCACCTGATCCATGACAGGACCCCGATGTCCCCCAGCACGTCCCGCTCGGCCCAGACCCCCCGCAAGCCCCGCACGACCAACCGCTCGAACGAGCGCACGAACGACCGCGCGGGCAGCCGCAGCTCCGAGCCGCGGCGCCAGTCCGCGCCCGTCGAGGCCGCTCCGCTGGTGGCCGTCGAGCCGACCGGTCCGGTCGTCACGTCGTTCGCCGAGCTGGGCGTCCCCGCCGCCCTCGTCTCCGTCCTCGCGCAGCAGGGCATCCTCGAGGCCTTCCCGATCCAGTCGGCGACGCTCCCGGACTCGCTCGCGGGCCGCGACGTCCTCGGCCGCGGCCGCACCGGCTCCGGCAAGACCATCGCCTTCGCGCTCCCGCTCGTGGCGCGCCTCACCGAGTCGGGCCGCCGCGTGCGCCCCGGCCACCCGCGCGCCCTCGTCCTGCTGCCGACCCGTGAGCTCGCGACCCAGGTGCACGCCACCATCGCGCCGCTCGCCCGCGCAGCCGGCCTCTCGACCACGACCGTGTTCGGCGGCGTCTCGCAGGGCGGGCAGGTGCGCGCGCTCAAGCAGGGTGTCGACATCGTCGTCGCGTGCCCAGGTCGCCTCGAGGACCTGATGAACCAGCGGCACGTGCGCCTCGACGACATCGAGGTCACCGTGCTCGACGAGGCCGACCACATGGCCGACCTCGGGTTCCTCCCCGGCGTCAAGCGCATCCTCGACAAGACCACGCCCGGCAGCCAGCGGCTGCTGTTCTCCGCGACGCTCGACAACGGCGTCGACGTGCTCGTACGCCGCTACCTCGTGAACCCCGTGACGCACTCCGTCGACTCGGACGCCTCGACCGAGCCCGACATGGAGCACCACGTCTTCACCGTGACCGACGCCGACAAGGGCGCGGTCGTGCAGGAGCTCGCGTCGGGCGAGGGCCGCTCGCTGCTGTTCACCCGCACGAAGCACGGTGCCAAGAAGCTCGCGAAGCAGCTCACGCAGGCCGGCGTCCCCGCCGTGGACCTGCACGGCAACCTCGCGCAGAACGCGCGCGACCGTAACCTCGCGGCGTTCCGCAGCGGCGAGGTGCGCGTGCTCGTGGCCACCGACATCGCAGCGCGCGGCATCCACGTCGACGACGTCAACCTCGTGGTCCACGTCGACCCGCCGGCCGAGCACAAGGCCTACACCCACCGTTCGGGCCGCACGGCCCGTGCCGGTGCGGCGGGCGTGGTGGTCACCGTGGCGACCGACGCCCAGCGCTCCGACGTCGCGACGCTCGCGCGCAAGGCCGGCATCAAGCCGACCGCCGCGCGCGTGCGCCCCGGCGCGCTCGACATCACGAACCTGACCGGTCCGCGCGCCGCCTACGTCACGCCCTCCGCCGCACCGGCGCAGGACGACCCCAGGCGCCCGCAGCAGCGTGGCGGCGGTCGCGGCCAGTCTCAGTCCCGCGGCCGGTCGTCGAGCTCGTCGACGGGCTCGTCGTCGTCGCGCACGTCGAGCTCGTCGTCGTCCGGGTCGTCCCGCTCCGGGGGCTCGCGCTCCTCGAGCTCGTCGACCAGGTCGTCGGGCTCGATCTCCGCGTTCAGCTCGGGTGCGGGTCGCCGCTCCCGCTAGTCACGCACGCACGAAGGCCCGCCGCGCGAGAGCGCAGCGGGCCTTCGTCGTTCCGGAGCGCATGTCATTGGTGGTGTGGCTGCTTCCCGGGCCGGGAAGCAGCCACGGGACGAGTTACGCGGCGCGCAGGCTGTGGATCAGTGGGCGTGGTCGTGGTCGTGGCCGGCGTGGTCGTGGCCGACGTGGTCGTGACCGCCGTGGTCGTGGCCCGCGTGCTCGTCGGCCTGCGCGGCGACCTGCTTGTGGACCTCGACCATGTCGATGCCGCGGACCGCGGAGATGAGCTCCTCGAGCTGCGCCGCGGGGAGGGCACCGGGCTGGGAGTAGAGCAGGATGCCCTCGCGGAAGGCCATGAGAGTCGGGATCGACGTGATGTTCGCGGCGGCCGCGAGCTGCTGCTCGGCCTCGGTGTCGACCTTCGCGAACACGATGTCGCCGTGGGCCTCGGACGCCTTGCCGAACACGGGGGCGAAGTTGCGGCACGGCCCGCACCACTCGGCCCAGAAGTCCACCAGCACGATGTCGTTGGCCGTCACCGTCTCGTCGAAGGTGCCGGCGGTGAGGTCGATCGTGGCCATGAGGTCTCCTGTCCGGTCGGTGCCCACGTCGGCGACGGGGTCGCCGGAAGGGCCGTGAGGCGCCTCCTGCGAGAACGGCGCCGCCGAGAAGGGTATTCCCCGCGTGCGTAGGCTCGCGGCGTGACAGCGCAGGGGACCACGACCGCCACGCTCGCCGACGTCGTCGACGCCGTGCACCGACGCTACGACCCGGCCGCCGCCGCGTCCTGGGACGCCGTCGGTCTCGTGTGCGGCGACCCCGCCGCCCCGGTACGCCGGATCCTGCTCGCCGTCGACCCGGTCGGCGCGACGGTCGACGAGGCGCTCGCCTCCGGCGCGGACCTCCTCCTCACCCACCACCCGCTGCTCTTCACCCCGGTCACGTCGGTGGCCGCCAGCACTCCGGCCGGTGCCCTCGTGCACCGGCTGATCCGCGGCGGCTGCGCGCTGCTCACCGCGCACACCAACGCCGACGTCGCGCGCGAGGGCGTCTCCGACGCCCTCGCGGACGCCCTCGGCCTCACCGGCACGACAGCGGTCGTGCCGTCCGCCGCCAACCCGGGCGCCGGTCTCGGGCGCGTCGGGGAACTCGCCGCGACGGTCACGCTGGCCGCGTTCGCCGAGTCGGTGCGCGACGCGCTGCCGCGCACGGCGCACGGCGTACGCGTGGCGGGGGACCCTGACCTGCCGGTGCGCCGCGTCGCGGTGCTGAGCGGGTCGGGGGGTGACGACCTCGCCGCGGCGTCGCTGGTCGGCGCCGACGTGATCGTGACCTCCGACCTCAAGCACCACGTCGCGCTCGACAACCTCGCGGCAGGTGGTCCGGCACTCGTCGACGTCGCGCACTTCGCGTCGGAGTGGCCGTGGCTCCCGCTCGCGGCGCGGCTGCTGAGCGGAGACCTCGTGGCCGCCGGGTTCGCCGTGGAGGTGGCGGTGTCCGAGATCGTGACGGACCCCTGGACGGCACGCGCCTGAGCTGAGGAGCCGGCCGACCGGCCGTCGTGCGACGTGGCACCGGCGCACGGCGTTACGGTGGACCCCCACGGGCGGCGTCACGGCCGGCCCAGCGCGACCGCACGACCACACCAGAACATGAGGAGACCGGTGAACGCCGAGCCCGCCGTCCAGCTCCGCCTGCTCGACCTGCAGGCGCTCGACTCCCGTCTCGCCCAGATCGAGCACAAGCGCAGGACCCTGCCCCAGCTCGCCGTCATCACCGCCCTCGAGACGCGGCTCGCCGCCCTGCGTGACCGGATCGTCGCCGGCGAGACCGAGGTCGACGACCTCGAGCGCGGCCTCGCCAAGGCCGAGACCGACGTGGAGCAGGTCCGGGCACGCGCCGCGAAGGACCAGGAGCTGCTCGACTCCGGTCGCGTGACCTCCGCCAAGGAGCTCGAGAACCTCCAGCACGAGATCGCCTCGCTCGCGCGCCGTCAGGGCAGCCTCGAGGAGGACGAGCTCGAGGTGATGGAGCGGCTCGAGGACGCGCGCTCCGCCCTCGCCGTCCTCACCACCGAGCGCGACGGTCTGCGTGCCGAGCTCGACACCAACATCACCGAGCGCGACGAGGCCTGGTCCGCGGGGGAGCGCGACCGCGAGTGGGTCGCGGGCGAGCGCGGCAAGGTCGTCGTCGACATCCCTGCCGACCTGCTCGCGCTCTACGACAAGCTGTGCGCGGACCATGACGGCGTCGGCGCCGCGGCCCTGCTCCGCCGGCGCTGCGAGGGCTGCCGGATGGAGCTCAACCCCAACGACATCGGGCGCTGTCGCGAGGCGGCGAACGACGCCGTGCTGCGCTGCGAGGAGTGCCGGCGGATCCTCGTCCGCACGCCCGAGTCCGGGCTGTGAACCGGCGTCTCGTCGTCGAGGCCGACGGCGGGTCTCGGGGCAACCCCGGCCCTGCGGCGTACGGCGCGGTCGTGCGCGAGGCGGCCACGGGCGAGGTCCTCGCCGAGCTGGCCGATCACCTCGGCGTCACCACGAACAACGTCGCGGAGTACACCGGGCTGCTCGAAGGGCTGCGCGCCGCGGTCGAGATCGACCCGAGCGCGCTGATCGAGGCGCGGCTCGACTCCAAGCTCGTCGTCGAGCAGATGTCGGGTCGCTGGGCGATCAAGAACGACACGCTGCGTCGCATCGCGTTGCAGGCCCGCGACGTCGTGCCGCGCGAGCGCATCACGTTCACCTGGGTCCCCCGCGAGCGCAACAAGGCGGCCGACGCGCTGGCCAACGAGTCGATGGACGCGGTGGAGCGCGGGCGAACGGGCACGATCCGTCGCACGCGGCCCGACGCCTTCGAGGTCGAGACGCAGGTCGCGCCGGTGCCGGAGGGCGTGCACCTGCGTCCGCGTCCCGCGATCGTCGGCTGGGGACCGGACATCGGCGCCCCGACCGTCACCGTCATCGTGCGCCACGGCGTCACTGCGCACTCGCTCGAGCGTCGCTTCTCCGGGTCGGGCGGGAGGTTCGACCCCGAGCTCGCGCCGCAGGGCGTCGGCCAGGTGGAGGCCGCGGCCGGCGAGGTCGCGCTGCGCGGCGGCGGCGACGTGCTGGTGTGCTCGCCGATGATCCGGACCCGCCAGACCGCCTCGATCATCGGCGCGCGCATCGGTCTCGAGCCGGTGGTCGTCGAGGGCCTGCAGGAAGGCCGCTTCGGCGACTGGGACGGCTTCACCTTCGCCGAGGTGATGGCCCGCTGGCCCGACGAGATGGCCGAGTGGCTCGCGTCCCCCGACGTCGCCCCGCCGGGTGGCGAGTCGCTGCACGAGGTCTTCACCCGAGTGTCCGCGGCGCTCGACCGCGTGCTCGCCGACCACCCGGGCAAGCGGATCATCGTGGCCGCGCACGTCGGCACGATCCGGTCGCTGACCGCACGAGCGCTCGGCGCGCCGCTCGAGTCGATGAACCGGATGGAGCTCGCGCCCGCGTCGATCACCACGCTGACGTGGTACTCCGACGGCAACGCGTCCATGCGCTCGTTCGCGGAGGCCGGCCATCTCGAGGGCCTCGCTCAGACCTGGACGCCGTGAGCCCTGCGGCGCAGCTCCTATGCTGCGTCGATGGAGCTCGAGTTCGACGGCGAGATCTGGTTCTGGCGCGGGCCGTCGCCGTACCACTTCGTCACGGTGCCCGACGAGGAGAGCGCTGCCCTCGCGTCGACCGCGTCCGCGGTGAGCTACGGCTGGGGCATGATCCCGGTCACCGGGCGGATCGGGGGCACGGAGTGGACGACGTCGCTGTTCCCGAAGGACGGCGGCTACGTCGTGCCGTTGAAGGACCTCGTGCGCAAGGCCGAGGACCTCGACGTCGGTGACGTCGTCACGATCCGCCTGACCGTCGGGACGTCGCGCGACGACAGGTAAGGAACGTCCCAGAACCGTCCAGGGGACGGCGCTGATCGGGGTTGTCCGATCGGAGGATGGTGAGGTCGCGTCACCGATGAGGCAGCATGGCCGCATGAGGAACCTCCGGACGGTCGGGGCACCACGAGTGATCGCCGTGCTCGCCGCGGCGACGGTGCTCGCCGCGCTCGCGCCGTCGTCGGCCGACGCCAGGCCCGCGCCCGACACCGTGGCCGCGCCGTCGGCCGTGGCACTGTCCGCCGTCGCGCCCACGGCCGTGCGCGCGCGCACGCTGCCGCCGGTGAACGCGAGGGCCGACTACCAGCTCGGCGGCCCCTACACGCCGGCTCGTGGTGTCACTCTCGTGACGCGAGACTTCACGGTGGCTCCCGCACGCGGTGCCTACAACATCTGCTACGTCAACGCGTTCCAGACCCAGCCCGAGCTGAGCAGCTGGTGGCTCACGAAGCACCCGACGCTGCTGCTGCGCACGAGCAAGGGTCGCGTCGTCGGCGATCCCGACTGGCCCGGCGAGATGTTGCTCGACACCTCGACCTCGGCGAAGCGCGCGAGCCTCGCCGCGATCATGGGCAGCTGGTTCTCCAGGTGCGCCAAGCTCGGGTACCGCGCGGTCGAGCCCGACAACCTCGACACCTGGACGAGGTCCGCCGGTCGCCTCACGATGCGGCAGAACGCGGTGTACGCCGGTCTCCTGACGGCGCGAGCCCACGCCATGGGTCTCGCCATCGCCCAGAAGAACGACACCGACATGATCGCGCTGCGCTCGACGACGAAGTTCGACTTCGCCGTGGTCGAGGAGTGCCAGGTCTACGCCGAGTGCTCGGCCTTCACCCGTGCCTACGGTCGGCACGTCATCGAGATCGAGTACACCGACAACGGCGGACGGGCGAACTTCGCGAGAGCCTGTGCCGCACGAGGTTCGAGCATCTCGATCGTCTACCGCGACCGCGACCTCGTGCCCCGAGGCGGGTCGGGCTACACCTACGCCTCCTGCTGACGACTCAGGACGACAGCGACAGGGCGATCGTCGACGCCACGACCACGAGCGGTACGCCGATGAGTCCGGTCGTCGCGAACTCGCGCCACGTGATCTCGACGTCTCGAGCGCGGCACCGCTCGCGCCACAGCAGCGTGGCGAGCGACCCCCACAGCAGGATCAGCGGCCCGGTGTTGACGCCGACGAGGAGCGCGAACGTCCGCGGCACGCTGCCCGCGGTCGGCTCGAGCGCGGCGTAGGCGGGCAGGTTGTTGACGACGTTCGCACCCGCGGCCGCCACGCCGGAGAGGTGGAGCAGCGACATCAGGTCGTCACCGGTGCCGGTGACCCGCGTCAGCAGATGGTCGAGTCCGTGCGCGTGACCGGCCGCCACGACGAGGAAGAGTCCGATGACGAGGATCACGAGCCGCCACGGGATCAAGGAGACCGAGAACACCGAGCGACGGCGTACGAGGAAGGCGGCCGTGAGCACGAGCGCGAGGCCCAGCGCGACCCACTGCACCGGGAAGCCCACGACGGCAAGGGGTCCGAGCGCGAGGCAGGTGGCCGCCGCGACGACGAACAGCACGCGGTCCTCGACGTGGGGCGCCTCGGGCACGTCGTACGACGTGCGCCACGTGGCGCGGTAGCGCAGGCCGAGGACGATCACGGTGACGACGAAGGCGGTGATCGCCGCGGCCCAGCTGACTCCTGCGAAGCCGCGCGTGCTGAGGTGCAGCGAGTCCTGCGCGAGCAGGTTCGTGAGGTTCGAGACCGGCAGCAGCAGGCTCGCGGTGTTCGCGAGCCACACGGTCGTCATCGCGAACCCGATCGGCGGCAGCCCGAGCTGACGGGCGAGCGAGAGGACAACCGGCGTGAGCAGCACCGCAGTGGTGTCGAGGCTGAGCAGGATCGTGGCGGCCGTCGCGAGACCCACCACCATGAGCCACAGCCGCCAGGTCGAGCCGCGTCCCCAGTGTGCGCACTCACGTGCGGCGACGTCGAAGAGGCCGGACTCGTCGGCGAGCTCGGCCAGCACGGTGACCGCGACGAGGAACACCAGGATGGGCGCGAGGCGCAGCAGCACGTCGCCTGCGCCCTCGGGCGAGAGCAGCCCCGTCACCAGGACGACGAGACCGCCGATCGCCGAGGCGACCCACACGGGCTAGAGGTCCGAGACGACGACGTCGAGCGCGCGGACGGCACCGGGCCGAGCACGCGGACCGAGCTCGGCGACGACTCCGGCCTTCTCGCACGCATCGGCGAGGTCGTCGGCGTCGCGGGGGTCGGCGCCGTCCTGCAGCCACTGACGCACGAGCCGTCCCTTGGTGGCCTTGTTGAAGTGGCTCACGACCTTGCGGGTGCCGTCGGGCAGCTCCTGCAGGACGCGCACCGCGACAGTGCGGGTCGCGACGTCGCCGGTCGGCCTCCACATGGCTGCGTACACGCCGGAGCGCAGGTCGACGACGAGCGAGCGGCCCGCGGCCTCCGTCATGACGGAGGCGAGCGGGTCGCGCCACAGCGTCGACACCGGACCGAGGCCCGGCAGGCTCGTGTCGCCGGAGAGCCGGTAGGCCGGGATCCGGTCGCCGAGGCGCAGCGCGCCGAACAGCGCGCTCGACACGACCAGCTGGCGCTGCGCCCGGCGCTTGGCGGGTGCGTCGAGGGTCGCGAGGTCCAGCGCCTCGTACAGCACTCCGGAGTAGACCGCCGCCGCCGCCGCGGTCGGCGCCGTCTCCAGCACGGCGTCGCGGGCGACCTCGTCGAGCTGGCGCGGCGAGAGGCCGAGGACGGAGAGCGCCCGCTGCGGGTCGCGGCGCGCGAGGGCCACGAGATTCTCGAGGACGTGCTCGCGGGTGGGGGTGAGGGCGGGGAACGACAGCGCCTCGAGGTCGAGCGCCTTGCCTCGCCTGGCGGCGGTCTTGCCTTCGGAGGGCGGCAGCAGCACAAGCACCCGTCGATCCTGTCCCCTTCGTCCCTGCCCAGCAAACTGTCGCTTCCAGGGGGCGCGGAGCCCCGGGAAGCGGCAGTTTGCTGGGCAAGAGCTGGAGGGGGGCGGACGGTGGACCGTAGGTTGTCCGGGTGACTCGTCGTTGGCTGCGCGCGCAGGCTCGGCAGGGCGACGTGCTCCGTGCGGGTTTCCAGGCCGTCCGTGACGAGCAGGGCGTGCCCGTCGGCTTCCCCGACGACGTGCTCGCCGAGGCCATGGCGGTCGCCGACGGTCCGCAGCCACCTCCCACGCCCGACGGCTCGACGCGCCGCGACGCGACGCAACTGCCGTTCGTCACGATCGACCCCGCCGGCTCCACCGACCTCGACCAGGCCGTGTTCGTCGAGCGCCGCGGCACGGGCTACCGCGTGCACTACGCCATCGCCGACGTCGCGTCGTTCGTGCGACCCGGGGGAGCGCTCGACCTCGAGACGCACCGTCGCGGAGTCACGCTCTACAGCCCCGACCTGCGTACGTCGCTCCACCCACCGCTCCTGTCCGAGGGAGTCGCGAGCCTGCTCCCGGACGTCGTGCGCCCGGCCGTCCTCTGGCGCATCGACCTCGACTCGGCCGGCCAGCAGGTCGAGGTCGACGTCGAGCGGGCGATCGTGCGCAGCACGGCGAAGCTGTCCTACGGCCAGGTGCAGCGGGCGATCGACGGCGGAACGGCCGACGACGCGCTGGTCTGCCTGCGCGACGTCGGCCTGCTGCGCCAGGCGCGCGAGGTGGAGCGCGGCGGCATCGACGTGCGCGTTCCCGACCAGGAGATCGAGGACGACGGCCCCGGCTACCGGCTCGCGATGCGTGCACCGCACCCGGTCGAGTCGTGGAACGCGCAGATCTCGCTGCTCACCGGCATGTGCGCGGCGAGGCTCATGCTCGACGCCGGTGTCGGCATCGTCCGCACGATGCCGCCCCCCGCACCCGAGGACTACGAGCGCTTGCGGCGTACGGCGGCGGGGCTCGACATCGACTGGCCGCACGACGTGACGTACGCCGAGCTCGTGCGCGACCTCGATCCGCGGACACCTGCGCACGCGGCGTTCCTCAACCTCGTGACCATCCTGCTCCGCTCGGCCGGCTACACCCAGGTGCTGCGGCCGGTCGGCGATGACGAGCCGACCGTCCTGCGGCACGCGGCGGTGGCCTCGGCGTACGCCCACGTCACGGCGCCGATCCGTCGCCTCGTCGACCGCTACGGCACCGAGTGCTGTCTGGCCGTCGCCGCCGGCACCCCGGTGCCTCAGTGGGTGCTCGACGGGCTGCCCGCGCTGCCGGAGGAGATGAAGCTGGCCGACCAGCGGGCGCGGGCGCTCGACCGCGCATGCGTCGACCTCGTCGAGTCGGTGCTGCTCGAGGCGCACGTCGGAGAGGACTACCAGGCGGTCGTCGTGGACGAGCGCAAGGACTACGACGTCGTGCAGCTGCACTGGCCGGCCGTGCGGGCCCACATCCGAGGCGGCGGGCTCGGCCTCGGTCGCCGCGTGACGCTCCGCCTCGTGAGCGCCGACCCGGCCCGCCGGACGGTGGAGTTCGCACCGGCCTAGTGCGGCCCGCGGTCAGGCGCCGAGCTGCTCGAGGACGAGGCGCAGGACCCACTCCGGCTCGCGGATGCTCAGGTAGTGGTCGACCCTGGGCAGCACGACGGTTCGGCAGCCCGGGATCCGTGCCGCCGCCGCGTGGTCGGCGGCCACGAGGTCCGGTGCGTCGATCTCGCCGATGACCATGACGGTCGGGACCGAGATCTCGCCGAGCCGGTCGTACGTCGGCTCCGTGTCCTGCTCGAACTCCTTGTCGTTCGCCATCGCGCACACCGCGCTGCGGCAGAGGTCGACGATGCGCGGCTCGCGACCGGATGCGGCCCAGATGCGCAGCATGAACTCGACGAGCCCGTCCTCATCGTGGGTGGCGACGAGCCGCTCGAACTCGGCCGACTCCGCCTCGTCGTCGTCCGGCCACGGGTAGCCGTTGACTCCCGGGCCCAGGAGCACCAGTGACGCGACCCGCTCGGGATGGAGCACCGCGAGGTCGAGCGCGGCTCCGCCGCCCATGCTGTTGCCGACGAGGTGGGCGCGCTCGACGCCGAGGTGATCCAGCACGGCCAGCGCGTCGCCCACGATCGTCCACGTCTCCGTCGCCGCGGGGGAGCGGCCGTAGGCGCGGTAGTCGAACCGTATGCCCCGCGCCCGCGCGGTGAGACCCGGCCAGATGTCGTCGTAGGCGGTCGAGTCACCGACTCCGAGGTGCAGGAGGAGCACCGTCGGCCCGTCGCCCTCGGAGTCCTCGACCCAGACACGGTCCTGCCCCACGGGCATCAGCTGCTGCATGCCTGAGACGCTAGCCGTCGGCAGCGCAGGCCGCGATGAGGTTCGCGGGCCGATGGAGCGCTACGCTGACGGTGCAGACGAGTCGGTCGGGCGGCCGCGGCAGGAGTCCTTCGGGACGAGGGCTGAGGAAAGTCCGGACTCCACAGGGCAGGGTGGTGGGTAACACCCACCCGGGGTGACCCGCGGGACAGTGCCACAGAGAACAGACCGCCGCCGGCAACGGCGGTAAGGGTGAAACGGTGGTGTAAGAGACCACCAGCGTGGCGGGTGACCGTCACGGCTCGGCAAACCCCACCCGGAGCAAGGTCAAGAAGGGCGGCTCCTCGGAGCCTCCTGCGCAGGCGTTCGAGGATGGCCCGTCCGAGCCTGCGGGTAGACCGCACCGAGGTCGTCGGAGACGACGGCCCCAGATGGATGGTCGCCCCCGGTCCTTCGGGACCGGGACAGAATCCGGCTTACAGACCGGCTCGTCTGCACCAAGGCTCTGAGCTGGGCGATGCCTGTTACAAGATCATCTAGTCCGCAGGGAGCCCGCGAGAATCTGCCGAGACGTCCCGCCGCCGGTGCCTCCGAAGGCGCTGTCGACGGCCTCGCGAGTCCGATCGTCCGAGTCCGGCCACACGTGGCTGCGGGTGTCGAGTGTCTCGGCTGCGCTCGCGTGTCCCAGTCGGGCCTGCACGGTGTTGACGGCCTCGCCGTGCCGGATGAGCAGGCTCGCGTAGAAGTGGCGGAGCTCGTGGAAGCCGACCACGAGACAGACGCGATCAGCCTTACGGTCGCCCCCGACTTCGCGGTTCTTCGGGCAGTCCGATGCCGCCCGCAGGCCCTCGCGGCGAAGGACCGTCGCGTCCGTGTCGACTTTCTCCGTTTGCCGACGAGGGCGAGCCGTGGTCCCGGCAGAACTTCGGGCGTGCGTGGCACCAGCAGTCGTGAAACCGTGTCTTGGCCGGTGAGCTACTTCCACAAGAAGTGGACGAAGACCCGCCCGAAGTTCTTCGAGTCCTTCTCGACCCGGTGATACAGCGCTTTGTTCTCTGGCTGGCCGAGGAACTTCAGGACGTGCTTCTTCAGGGCTCCTGAGCCCTTGCCGGGGATGATCTCGACCAGCGGGGCCTTCTTCTCGACCGCCTCGGCCATGATCGCCCGGAGGGCTCGGTCGATGTCACGACCCGGGACTTCGTGCAGGTCGAGCTTCAGCTTCATGGGTCGCACTGTCCTCCACCACTGCCTTCGGCGTCAGCGCGATGTCGTGCGAACGCGGGACAGCTGCAGCCGGCCTGAACGCGCAAGGTCCCTGGAGTCCCTCGCCTACACGGCCGCTCGGGACTACGAGATGGCCCTGCGGCGCATCGAGCGCGAGCTCGTTGACGCAACCGACAAGGACAACCGCTTCAGCCAAGCGGTCCGGAGCATGGCCACAGACATCGTCCGGACGCACATGGTCCGGGGACTGATGCAGGCCCAGCTCGAGGCTGGTACTGCCATGACCTTCTGGGTGCGGCGATGAGCCGTAACGTCGCCGAGTACCGGGCAGCGCGAGCGACTGAGCTCGCCCTTCGCGGCATGACCTACCAGGAGATCGCGGACGAGCTGGGGGTCCGGGATCGCAGTGGTGCGTGGCGGGCGGTGCGTCGCTGCCTGAATCGCCGGCAGCAGGTCGCCGCCGACAACTACGTCGCCGCGTCGTTCGCCGAGCTCAAGATCCTGATCGACCTGCCGGGGAGCCAATGGCGAAACCGGCACTCTGGACTCGTCCGGAGGTACAGCATGAAACTCTCGCGATCGCTCGTCGCACTGCTCGGCGTCGGCTTCCTCGGCCTCGCAAGTATTGGTGCCGGCACCGGCGCTACCTTCACCGACCAGACGAAGACTGCCCAGACGATCAAGGCAGGCACTCTC
>JADGOZ010000024.1 GCA_017882705.1 Candidatus Nanopelagicales bacterium
ACCTCCCCGAGGTTGTTCGCGAGGCGCCGCAGCACGGGCAGCATGCGCAGCGACCCCTTGGCGACGGCAGCGACGGTCTCGTCGACGCGCGTCGCTGCGAACGACAAGACGTCGGAGGCGAGCTGGCCGAGGGAGCGCAGCGTCACCGTGTCCTCGCCGAGGCTGGGCAGCACACGCTCGATGTAGTTCATGAAGACCGGCGACGGCCCGACGACGAGCACGCCACCGTTCTCGAACCGGCGGCGGTTGGAGTACAGGAGGTACGCCGTACGGTGCAGGCCCACGACCGTCTTGCCGGTCCCGGGACCGCCGGCGATGACGGTCACGCCGGCATGCGGCGCGCGGATGGCCTCGTCCTGCTCGGCCTGGATGGTCGCGACGATGTCGCGCATCTGGTGGCCGCGGGCACGGCTGAGGGCTGCCATGAGGGCGCCCTCGCCGATGATCGCCATGTCGTCCGGTACGGCCTCCGCGTTGAGCAGGTCGTCCTCGATGCCGATGACGATGTCGTTGCGGCAGCGCAGCACGCGACGCCTGACGACGTCCATGGGTTCGGCAGGGGTTGCGCGGTAGAACGGCTCGGCGGCGCGGGCGCGCCAGTCGATGACGAGGGGTTCCAGCTCGAGGTCGCGGACGCCGATGCGGCCGATGTAGCGGACCTCGCGGTCGGTCAGGTCGAGCTTTCCGAAGACGAGGCCCTCGTGCTCGGCGTCGAGAATGGCGAGACGTCGTGCGGCCTGGAACGCGAAGGCGTCGCGCTCGAAAAGTGCGGTGCCGTCCTCCTCGCGGACGTACCGCTCCCGGTCCGACGAGTACCGCGCCGCACCTTCCGCAGCGATCGATCGCGCAGAGGTCGTCGCGTGCTGCAGATGTGCGTACACGGCATCGACGCGGGCCTGTTCGATGGCTAGTTCTTGCTCGAGCCTGCTCGTGGTTGTCGCCACGCCCCTCCCTCGTTCCCCCGGGATCAGACAGAACGACCATTCTACGCCGTTGCGTGGACCGCTCATGACAGGTTCGCCAGATCGGCCAACCAGGGCTGGGCTGTTGGGTAGGAAGTGCCGCCACCCTACGATGCCGCCATGCTCGAACTGCGGCCCTCGTGCGAATGTTGCGACGTCGACCTGCCGCCCGCCGCTCCGGATGCAGTGATCTGTACCTTCGAGTGCACATGGTGCGCCCCGTGCGCCGAGCATTGCCTCGGCGGGGTCTGCCCCAACTGTGGAGGCAACTTTCAGCCTCGACCCGTCCGGCCTGCGGACAAGCTGCTGACGTCGCCGGCGTCGACGACGCGGGTCTTCCAGGATGGTCTGCACCGGGCTTAGGTCCCGTCAGGGGCGGTACGCCTTGTTGCTGGGGTGGATGTCGTCGCCCGTGAGCTGGGCGTGCACGCGGTAGGTGGCCAGGGCACCCACGAGAAGCTGCGCCCACGGTTCTGCGCCGCCGATCGTTCCCGAGCCGGCATAGACGCAACGGTCGCCCGCGACCGGATGGAACGCGCCCACGGTGGCCGGGCCGTGCCAGCGGAGGCCGCTCGGAGTGGGCGCGCCGGTGGAGGTGACCGTACGGCCGGGCAGCGACCAGGTCACGGATGAGCTGTCCTCGCCGTGCAGGACAACCTCCCGGGGGCCGTCACCGGCGGGACCGGGCACGCTCGCCGACGCGGGAGGTCCGGCCGCGATGCGGCGGGTGCCGAGCCGCAGCGGTCCGATCCGACGGGGGAGGGCGATCTCGGCGGTACGTCCGGTGAGCACGCTGTGCGATGTGTGGCCCACCGCGCTGATGACGGCGGCCGCCGCGATGTCGCCACCCGTGGTGACGACGCCTTCGTCCGTGATCGCGGTCGCCGTCACGCTCCAGCGCAGCTCCACGCCGCGATCAGCCGCACGCCGGTGCAGCAGTGCGGTGAGGGTCTCGGCGGGCTGCGGGATGCCATCTCGGGTGATCGACCACAGGCCGAACGTCCGCTCCACCGAGGGTCGGCTCAGCAGCCAGTACGGGGTCTCGTCCGGCGCTGACCCGAGCCGGTGCGCCACGGATCGGACGAGCGCGCACAGGCGTGCGTCGGGGAGGCGCTCGGCTTCCGAGGCGATCGTGCGGGGGTCGGTGAGGAACCGATGAGTACGGAACTCGGCGAGGTCGACCTCAGTCTCCAAGCCGGCGCGGCGGACCAGCTGCCAGGTCTCGTCGGCCGCGTCCAGGAGGTCGCGCCACGCCATCGCCGCGTCGTCTCCGGCGAGCCGGGCGACCGCTGCGTACTGCTCACCGCGGTCGGTGGGGAGGTCGAGCGTCGATCCATCGGCGAACTCGTGGCGCGTGGATGGGGCGGGGACGAGTTCGTACCCCGCGACAGCGAGCGCCGCATCGAGGATCCGACCCGACTTGCGGAACAGGTCGCGCCACGCGGCAGGCAGCGCCACGATGGGGCGGCTCTGCCACTCCTCGAGGGAGGGTTCGGACAACTCGTCGATCACCACGACGTGGTGGCCCACGCGGGCGAGCCTGACCGCAGCGGC
>JADGOZ010000025.1 GCA_017882705.1 Candidatus Nanopelagicales bacterium
CGCTGCGGCGGGGGAGCGCGCTCGCGGCGGCGATCCTGGCGCCGCTCGTCATCGTGGCCCTCGTGACCGGGCCCCTCCACGCGAGGACGCGCGTCTGGAACGCCAAGGCGTTCCGCGACACCCTCACCGGCCAGATCGTGCGCAACAACGGCGCCACCCGAGGTATCGCGTCGTTCGCCGGCTCCGGTTCGGGCAGGCAGCGGGTGCTCGTGCGCGCCGACCTCCTCGTCTCGCCGACGAGCCTGCTGTCGACGGCCTTCCAGATGGAGTACCTGCCGAGCGGCTCGCTGTGTCGCGGCACCGTGACGCGCGTGGGCGGCTACAGCTTCGAGGCGACCTGCCTGCTCGCGGGTGGACAACGCCGGTTCGTGCACGCGCAGTGGCGTGCCAATCCCGACACGCAGCTCGCCGGCATCGTCAGCGCGCACGCCTGAACCGAACGACCGCGCTGCATCCGGGAGCAGCGCTCGCGCGTACATCTCGTGCGCACTCCCGTGATAGAACCTCGCGAACATGTCCGCGACGAGCCCGGCGTCACCTCGTCGATGGTCGACGATCACGCAACCGCACACGCGTTCTGGCTGCGCGCGCCGGGCTACGGGGAGATCCGATCGGTCACGTTGCCCGAGCCGGGGCCCGACGACGTGTTGGTGCGCACCGTGCGGTCGGGCATCAGCCGAGGCACCGAGACGCTGGTGTTCCGGGGCGGCGTGCCGCCGGACCAGCACGCGACGATGCGGGCACCGTTCCAGGACGGGGACTTCCCGGGACCGGTCAAGTACGGCTACCTGAACGTGGGCGTCGTCGAGCAGGGGCCGCCCGACCTGCGTGGCCGCACCGTCTTCTGCCTGTACCCGCACCAGACCGCCTACGTCGTGCCGGCGAGCGCCGTGACCGTCGTGCCCGAGGGTGTGCCACCCGCTCGCGCCGTGCTCGCAGGCACGGTCGAGACCGCCGTCAACGCGCTCTGGGACGCCGCGCCGCTGATCGGCGACCGGGTCACGGTCGTCGGCGCGGGGATGGTCGGCTGCTGCGTCGCGCGCCTGCTGAGCCGGTATCCGGGCGTCCAGGTCACGCTCGTCGACGTCGATGCCGGCCGGGCCGACGTCGCAGCCGCGCTCGGCGTCGACTTCGCGCTCCCCGCCGACGCGGCCGACGGCCGCGACCTGGTCGTGCACACCAGCGCGACGTCCGCCGGGCTGCAGCGGTCGCTCGACCTGCTCGTGCCCGAGGGAACCGTGGTCGACCTCAGCTGGTACGGCGACGCGGACGTCCGGCTCTCGCTCGGAGGGGCATTCCATGCCAGGCGCCTGAGCATCCGCTCGAGCCAGGTCGGCACGCTCTCGCCGGCCCGCAGCGGGCGGCGCACGACGGCCGACCGGCTTGCGCTCGCGCTCGACCTGCTGCGCGACCCTGCCTTCGACGCGCTCGTCACCGGGGAGTCGCGCTTCGACGAGCTGCCCGACGTGCTGGCCCGACTCGCTGCGGGGAGCCTGCCGGCGCTCTGCCACACCATCACCTACGGCGAGGGGTAGCCCGTGTTCAGCGTGACCGTCCGCGACCACATGATGATCGCCCACAGCTTCCGCGGCGAGGTGTTCGGGCCCGCACAGCGGCTGCACGGCGCGACCTACGTCATCGACGCCACGTTCCGGCGCACGGCGCTCGACGCGGACGGCATCGTGGTCGACATCGGTCGTGCCGCAGCGCAGCTGCACGCCGTCGTGGCCGAGCTCGACTACAGGAACCTCGACGACGAGCCGGCCTTCGCGGGCGTGAACACCTCGACGGAGGCGCTCGCTCAGGTGATCGCGGATCGACTCGCGGCGCGCGTGCATGCCGGCGCCCTCGGCTCGGCCGCACGAGAGCTCGAGGGGCTGGTCGTCACGCTTCGCGAGTCGCACGTGGCCTGGGCGAGCTACGAGCGAGCCCTGTGACGGCGGTCCACGTCGTCGTGCCCGACGGGATCGACGATCCGGCTCGGCCGAGCGGAGGCAATGCCTACGACCACCGGGTCTGCCGCGAGCTCGCCGCGATCGGCTGGTCGGTGCGCGTGCACGCGGTGCCCGGCTCCTGGCCACGGCCCGACGCGGCGGCGCACGCCGCGCTGGCCGGCGTCGTCGGAGGGATCCCCGACGGCGCCGTCGTGCTGCTCGACGGACTGGTCGCCTCGACGGCCCCCGAGCTGCTGGTGGCGGAGGCGAGCCGGTTGCGGCTGGTCGTGCTGGTGCACACGCCGCTCGGTTACCGCACGACAGATGACAGCGTCCGGACGCGGGAGCGCGCGGTCCTCTCGGCCGCCAGCTCGGTCATCACGACCAGCCGGTGGACCCGGCACACGCTGCTCGAGCTCTACCCGTTGTCGGCCGATCGCGTGCACGTCGCCGAGCCGGGCGCCGATCTGGCCGACCTCGCACCCGGGACAGCGGACGCCGGCGCGCTCCTCTGCGTCGCAGCGGTGATCCCCGACAAGGGCCACGACGTGCTGCTCGATGCGCTCGCGACGATGACGGGACTGTCCTGGCGGTGCCTGTGCGTGGGCAGCCTGGGCCGCGACCCCGCGTTTGCCGAGCGTCTCCGTCGTCGCGTCCTGCGCGACGGGCTGGGCGGCCGGGTGCACTTCCCGGGGCCGCGGACAGGAGTCGTTCTCGACCGCGACTACGTCGCCGCGGACCTGCTGGTGCTTGCGTCTCGCTCCGAGACCTACGGCATGGTCGTCACCGAGGCGCTCGCCCGTGGCCTGCCCGTCGTCGCGGCCGAGGTCGGAGGGGTGCCGGAGGCGCTCGGTCACGGCGCCGACGGGATCCGGCCCGGGCTGCTCGTCCCGGCCGACGACCCTGCGGCGCTCGGCGCCGCGCTGCGGGCATGGCTCGGAGACGCCGAGCTGCGACGCCGCTTGCGCAGCGCCGCGCGTGAGCGGCGCGCGTCGCTCTGCAGCTGGTCGACCACCACGTCCCTCCTCGCAGGCGTCCTCGTAGGCGCGGCTCGATGACCGTCGAGGGGATACGGGTCAGCTCGCAGTGGCTCGCCCTCCGCGATGCTGCCGACACGGCCGCCCGTGCGCGCGACCTCGTCGAGCACGTCCGGCGGCGCCTCCCGGCACGCGGCCGCCGGGTGATCCACGACCTCGCCTGCGGCACCGGCGCGATGGGCCGATGGCTCGCGCCGCTCCTGCCCGGGCCGCAGCATTGGGTCGTCCACGACAGGGACGCGGACCTGCTGCGCGTCGCCGCCGCCGACCGCCCCGGCCCGGCCGCCGACGGCGCCTCCGTCGTCGTCGAGACGAGGCTCGCGGACATCACCGAGCTGCGCGTGGACGATCTCGCAGACGCAGCCCTGATCACCGCCTCGGCGCTGCTCGACCTGATGACCGGGGATGAGCTGGCCCGGCTGATCGACGTCTGCGCCGGAGCAGGGTGTCCGCTGCTGCTGACGCTGTCCGTCGTCGGTCGCGTCGATCTGACCCCTGCGGATCCCCTCGACTCGCGCGTGGGGGCGGCGTTCGACGCGCACCAGCGCCGCATGACGGACGGCGGCCGCCTGCTCGGCCCGGATGCCGTCGCTGCCGCTGCCGAGGGCTTCCACCGGTCGGGGGCCGATGTCCTCGTCCGGCCGAGCCCCTGGCGACTCGGCGCCGCCGACGCCGGTCTCACGGCGGCGTGGTTCGCCGGCTGGGTCGGCGCAGCGTGCGAGCAGGAGCCCGGCCTCGTCGGCGACGCCGCTGCCTACACGCGCCGGCGTCTGGCCGAGGCGCGTGCCGGACAGCTCGGCGTCACCGTCGGCCACGCCGACCTGCTCGTCCTTCCACGACGACCGGAGAGCTCGAAAATCCCCGGATCCCGCCCGCGCGTAGCCCAGTCGGAACCACCCTCGAGCAGATCGGAACCAGGATGAGCCGGTCCGTGTGGGCGTGGGCGGGCCCCGCGGGCGCCGCGGCAACGCTCTCCATCGTCGTCTGGCGCCTGGGCACGGGTCCCTTTCGCGATGGCGTCCGCGCGGTCGACGGCAAGGCGCTCGTGGCAGCGGCCGGGATCGGCGCGCTGACGACGGTCTGCTGTGCCTGGCGGTGGACGATCGTGGCCAGGGGGCTCGGCGTCCCCCTCACGCTGCCCGCCGCCGTCGCGGCCTGCTACCGGTCGGTGTTCCTCAACCTCACGCTCCCCGGCGGGGTCGTCGGCGACGTGCACCGCGGGGTGAGCCACGGACGGGAGGTGCGTGATGTCGGCCGTGGCCTGCGGGCCGTCGCGTGGGACCGCGCCGTCGGGCAGGTCGTGCAGGTCGTCCTCACCGTCGTCGTCCTGCTCGCGCTCCCGTCGCCCGTGCGATCGTTCGTGCCCCTCGTCGCGCTCGCGCTCGCCGCGACGGTGATCGGCGTCGTGCTCGTGAGCCGAGCACGACCTGGTGTCGGACGGTCCCGCTGGGCGCGCGCTCGGAGCGCCGTCGCCGGCGACGTGCGCGATGGGCTCCGCGCCTGGCGGGTGTGGCCTGCGATCGCGCTCGTGTCCGCGGTGGTCGTCCTCGGTCATGCGGTCACGTTCCTGATCGCCGCGCGGACCGCCGGCAGCACCGCGCCACCCTCCGAGATGCTGCCGCTGGCGTTGCTCGCGATGCTGGCCATGGTGCTGCCGAGCATCGCCGGCTGGGGGCTGCGCGAGGGTGCGACGGCGTGGGTGTTCGGCGCGGCCGGCCTGGGCGCGGAACGAGGTGTCGCGACCGCGGTCGTGTACGGCGTCATGGTGCTCGTCGCCAGCCTGCCAGGCGCACTCGTGCTCGTGGGAGCGTGGATCGCGGTCGTCCTCGAGCCGGACGGAGCCACGGATGCGTGACCGCCCGTACACGCTGCTGAGCTGCAGCGCGTCGATCGACGGCTACATCGGCCGCGCTGCGTCACGCCTGTTGCTGTCGAACGAGGCCGACCTCGACCGCGTCGACGCCGTGCGCGCCTCCTGCGACGCGATCCTGGTCGGCGCGGCGACCGTCCGCACCGACAACCCGCGACTCCTCGTTCGTTCTCAGACCTGCCGCGACGCGCGGGCGGCCCGCGGGCAGGCGCCCTCGCCGATGAAGGTCACGGTGACCAGGCGGGGCGAGCTCGACGCGCGCGCCGACTTCTTCGCCACCGGCGACGCCGAGAAGCTCGTCTACTGCGCGAGCCCGCGCGTGATCGAGGCCAGGGCGCGACTCGGATCGGTCGCAACCGTCGTCGACGGCGGCCAGACCGTGGAGATGCGCGGGCTGTGCAACGACCTCGCGGCCCGCGGCGTGCAACGGCTGATGGTCGAGGGCGGCGGCAACGTGCACACGCAGTTCCTGACCGACGACCTCGTCGACGAGCTGCAGCTCGTCGTCGCTCCCGTGTTCATCGGCGACTCGCAGGCGCCGAGGTTCGTGCGGGACGGCTCCTTCCCCTGGAACCCCAGCCGCCGCGCGACGCTCGCCGACGTCCGCCAGATCGGAGACGTCGTGCTGCTGCGCTACGCCCTCTCGTCGCGCTTCCAGGTCGACTGAGGCCCGTCACGGGGTCGCGGGACGCGGGCCGAACGCGCGCAGGAACCGGTCACGGAAGTCGCTCATCGGCCAGACCGGGGCCGTCGAGCCCGGGCGCATGCCGTTCGCCCACCCCCAGCCGGCGATCCGGTGCAGCACCGCCGGGTCGTGTGCGATGACGGCGACCGGCACGTCATGGCTCGCGTCCTGTCCGCTGACGGTCGTCGAGGGCTGGTGGTCGCCCAGCACGACGAGCACGAGGTTCTTCCGGCCGTAGTGCTGCACGAACGAGAACAGCGTCTGCAACGTGTACTCGATCGAATGACTGTACGCCCGCTTGGCGTGGCTCCAGGTGTTCTTCTCGGCCGGGAGGTTCTTGAAGATCGAGCCGTCGCCGACCTGGCTCCAGTCGATCAACCGCGGGATGCGCGTCCACGGCGTGTGGCTCGACACCAGGTCGAGCTCCGCGAAGACGGGGCGACGGTCGCGCTTCGCGAGCTCGAGGCGCTGCAAGGCGAGGAGGACGTACTGGTCGGGCATGGAGGCGTAGGCGTAGGTCGGGCCGCGATACCCGACGTCCCGCCGGTCGTAGACCTTGTCGTAGTGGTAGAACGACGACCCCTGCTTCCAGTACCGGTCGTTCGACGGCACGTCGTCGACGGCACGCCAGCCGGCGCGCCGGAAGGCCTGGCTGAGCGTGAAGCGGTCGCTCGCGACGAGCTCGTCGTAGCGCCCCTGGCTGTCGACCCAGACCCCCGACTGCATGGTGGAGTGCGCCAGCCAGCTGATGCCGCCGAAGGTCGGCGAGGTGAGCCAGCCGCTGCGCGAGGAGAAGCCCGCGGACTGCAGCTGCCGCGTCCCCGTATCCAGGACGGCGTCGACCCTCGGCGAGAAGGACGACCCCTCGACCGCGACCTTGCCGTAGCTCTCGACGAACACGAGCAGCACGTCCTTGCCGCGCAGGCCGGTGAGCAGGCGGCTTCCCGGCGTCGAGCGAGCGCTGTCGCTGCGGATCGCTCGTGCGAAGGTGGCTCGATCCCGCAGGTCGGCCTGCACCGCACGCACCTCGTGCACCGCCAGGGCGGCAGCGCTCGTGGATGCGATGGGCCCGACGGAGACGAGCTGGGCGCCGAACGCCCAGGAGAGCACCCAGGCGACTCCCAACGCGGCGACGACCGGGGGCGACAACCGGCGGTGGCGGGCCGCGACGCGGGTCACGCGGAGCACCGCCAGGGTCGGGAGGACGAGCACGGCGAGGCCGAGCAGCGCGACGCCGGCGAGGGCCAGGTTGGCGCTCGTCCGGCCGATCGACGCGCGCAGCGTCTCGATTCCGAGCGGGGCGTAGCTCCAGTCGTCGACGGGATTGAACGGCCGGTCGAAGGCCGTGAAGAAGCCGAGGTCGAGCAGCTTCACGAGGATCAGCACGCTGATGACCGGTCCGACCACCCAGGCCAGGAGACGCCGGGCGGTCGTGGGCAGGACGATCGCCAGCGCGATCAGGACGACGCCCTCGAGCGGGAGCCTCACGAACGCGCCCGGCACGAGGCGGCTCGGCTGGTTCGGAGCGACGAGGGCGACCCACACGAGCAGGAGGGCGAGCAGGGTGAGGGCGGCGGCGATGCCGGCTCGCACGCGTCCGAGGCGGCCGGCGGTGGCGGCTTCCCGGCCGTCGACGGCGTGCCGGCGGCGCCACAGCCACCACACGTCGCGGCCGAACGACTCGGCGAGCAGCGCGAGCGCCGCGGCGAGGGCGACCCGGGTCACGGTCAGGGGCACGAGGTCCGCCGCGGCGACCGTCAGCACGATCCCCTGCGTGGCGGCGACCACCCTGCGCCAGTCGCGCCGGGGCAGCGGCGCGAGCATCCACCCGAACAGGCACCCGGCGGCGAGGAACGCGTAGCGTGCCGCGCCGATCGCGAGCACCCATGCGCCGGCCGAAGGCGCGACGTACACGCTGAGCACGAGGATCAGGAGCGCGTCGACCTCGCCGTCGAGGCGCGCCCCCAGCCTCGACGCCGACCCGGTGCGCCGCGCGACCCGGCCATCTGCGAAGTCGAGCACGAGCGCAACCGCGGCGAGCGTCACGAGCGTCCCGACCGGCGCGTCCGTGCGGAACGAGTCGGCGGTCAGCGCCGCGACGCCGACGGTGAGCGTCGCCCGAGCGAGGGTCACCCACCCGGCCGGGCCCAGGCCTTCCGGGCGGTACCGGAAGAGGCCGCGCGCCAGCGCCACGTCCACGACCACCGCGCACGTGGCTCCGGCGACCCACCCTGCGCCGCCGAGCCCGACCGTCGCCGCGAGGGCGGCGAGCAGCAGCACCTGGGCGATCAGCCCGGTAGCAGGGCCACTCGGAACGGCCCGCAGCGTGCCTGCGCTCTGGATCACTCAGAGGAAGGTACTGTCAACGCCGTGATCCGGTTCTCGCGACCGTGAGGCAGGACGAGCGCGCGCCGTTCGTCCTCGCCCTGCAGCGTGCCCGGGAGGCGGCCTACGCGCCGGGCGAGTACGTCGAGCAGGAGAGCTTCATGCGCGCCGGGGAGATCCGCGCGCTCGCCGAGCGCGCCGGCGTCGCAACCGGGGTCTCCGTGCTCGACCTGTGTTGCGGGATCGCCGGACCCGGGCGCCTGATCACGCGGGAGCTGGGCTGCAGCTACCTCGGGGTCGACCACAGCACGAGCGCCATCGAGATCGCACGGGTGCGCGCTCGCGGCCTCGCATGCCGCTTCGAGGTCGCCCAGGTCCCACCGCTCCCGCCCGGCGCGTTCGACGTGGTGCTCCTGCTCGAGACCATGCTCGCCTTTCGAGACAAGGAGACGCTGCTTCGGGGAATCTCCCAAGGGCTCGTCGCCGGCGGGCGGTTCGCGTTCACCCTCGAGGAGGGACCGCCCCTCAGCGCGTCCGAGCGAGCGCGCATGCCGGACGCCGACACGGTCTGGCTCACCTCCCTCGCGGAGATTCGCGCGTTGCTCGAGCGCGTCGGGCTGCGCGTCGGCTGGCAGGCTGACTGGAGCCGGTCGCACCGCGCGATGGCGGAGTCGTTGACGGAGGCGTTCGCCGCCGATGCGACGGCGATCGCCGCGCAGATCGGGCGCCGGGCGCTGGGCGACCTGCTGGCCGCCCACCGCCTCTGGAGCGGCTGGCTCGAGACGGGTCGCGTCCGCAAGCTCGCGTTCGTGGCGGAGAAGCTCCAGCGCGACTGACCTGGTCAGGGCAGTACCGTGCGGCCGTGCGGATCGCGACGTGGAACGTCAACTCGATCAAGCAGCGCATGCCGCGCCTGCTGCCCTGGCTCGACGAGCGGAAGCCGGACGTCGTCTGCCTGCAGGAGACGAAGCTCGAGGACGACAAGCTCGCGGAGCTGCTCGGCAGCGAGCTCGAGCAGCGCGGCTACTCGGTCGCGGCGCACGGCGAGGCGGCGTGGAACGGCGTCGCGATCTTCTCCCGCGTCGGGCTGGACGACGTCGTCTCGGGGCTGCCGGGCGGGCCGGGCTTCCCGAAGCAGGAGGCGCGCGCGGTGGCTGCGACGTGCGCGGGCGTCCGCGTGGTCTCCGTCTACGTGCCGAACGGCCGCACGCCCGACTCGGACCACTACCGCTACAAGCTCGCCTGGCTCGCGTCGCTGCGCGAGCTGCTCGCGGCCGGGCCGGAGGCGACGGTCGTGTGCGGCGACGTGAACATCGCGCCGGCCGATGAGGACGTCTTCGACCCCGACGCGTTTGCCGGCCAGACCCACGTCACCGCACCCGAGCGCGCCGCGCTCGCGTCGCTCGAGGACCTCGGGTTCCATGACGTCGTGCGCGATCGCTGGCCGAACGAGCGGGTGTTCACCTACTGGGACTACCGCGCCGGCATGTTCCATCAGGACTGCGGCATGCGCATCGATCTCGTGCTCGCAACCTCGGCGGTGGCTGACCGTGTGCAGGCCGCCTGGGTCGACCGGCAGGCGCGCAAGGGCAAGGGGCCGAGCGACCACGCGCCGGTGATCGTCGACCTCGATCAGGCGCCGGACGGTGACATCGGTCCGGTCGTGCCGCCGCCGTCGGCTCCCGCGGCGGCGCGTGGAGCGAAGCGGCTGCCACAGGCGCCCTAGTCGCGGGGGCGATCGCGGTCGCGCGACGGCTGGACGCGCTTCGGCTCGCCGGGCATCTTCGGATAGTCGGGCGGATACGGCATGTCGGACACGCCCTCGGTGGCGTCGCGCTCGTACATGTCGAGCAGCGGCTGGAGGGAGTGGGCGACGTCGTCGATCGCCGCGTGGCGGTCGCCCACCTCGGCGAAGCGCGCCGGCATCGTCGCGACCGTGAAGTCCTCCGGTGCCACGAGGGGGAGCTCGTCCCACGTCAGCGGCGCGGAGACGGGCGCCCCCGGCTTCGGCCGCACGCTGTAGGCGGACGCGATCGTGCGGTCGCGGGCGTTCTGGTTGTAGTCGACGAAGATGCGCTCGCCGCGCTGCTCCTTCCACCAGTTCGTCGTCACCTGGCCGGGCAGCCGCCGTTCGAGCTCGCGACCGAACGCGATCGCGGCGTGGCGCACGTCCGTGAACGTCCAGCGCGGCTCGATCCTGACGTAGATGTGGATGCCGCGGCCGCCCGATGTCTTCGGGAACCCGACGTAGCCGAGGTCGCCCAGCAGCACGCGCGCCTCGGCGGCGACACGCACGGCGTCCCCGAAGTCCGTGCCGGGCTGCGGGTCGAGGTCGATGCGCAGCTCGTCGGGGTGGTCGACGTCGTCGTCGCGCACCGGCCACGGATGGAACGTGATGGTGCCCATCTGCGCCGCCCAGCCCACGACCGCGATCTCGGTCGGGCGGATCTCGTCGGCGTGCCGGCCCGAGGGGAAGGTGATCCGCGTGGTCTCGACGTAGTCGGGTGCTCCCCGCGGGACGCGCTTCTGGAAGAAGGCGTCTCCCCCGCCCCGCTCGCGGGTCGAGAGGACGACGCCCGGGTGCACCCCCGCCGGCCAGCGCTCGAGCGTCGTCGGGCGCCGGGCGAGCGCGCGCATGATCCCGCCCTCGACGGAGAGGTAGTACTCGACGACGTCGAGCTTGCTCACGGCGGCCGAGCGCTCGGTCGCCGGGAAGATCACGCGGCCGGGGTTCGTGACGCGCAGCTCGCGCCCCCCGGCATCGACGGTGGTGCTCTCGGTCGCGGGCATGACGAAGTTCTACGCGAACGTGCGAGCTCGCGACGGACGCCTCGGCACGATTCGCCTAGCGCGCCGAGCGAGCCAGGAGCAGGTCGACGTAGCCGTCGGCCACGTCCAGCGGCGTGAGGCGCCCCCCGGGCCGGTACCACTGCACCGTGTGGTTGACCATCCCGAGCAGCGCGGCGAGCGCGAGGCGCCCGTCGTCGGGGAGCACGGCGTCCTCGCGGTGCACGCGCTCGAGGACGCCGGCGACGAGACGCTCGAACTGCTTGCGGCTGTCCCGGACGTTGCGCCACTCGTCGCCGCGCTCGATCAGGTGACGCTCCTGCTGGAAGACGAGCATGTGGCCGCGGTGCTCGACGACGTGGGCAACCCACAGCCGTACGAGCGCGCGCAGCTGCTCGTCGGGCGCGCCGTCCGGCGCGAGCAGCTCACGGGCCTGCTCGAGCAGTGGATCCATCAGCTGATCGCAGATCTCGATCAGCAGATGCTGCTTGCTCTCGAAGTAGTGGTAGAGCCCGCCGGAGGCGAGGCCCATCGCCTCGGTCAGCTCCTGCACCGAGGTCTGGTCGTAGCCGCGCTCGGCGAAGACCCTGGCCGCCGTGTCGACGACCAGCTCGCGGCGGCGGTCGTAGCGCGCCCGCAGCGCCGGACGGGTGGGCGGGGAGGGCTGCACGCCCCGATGCTACAAGAAAACTTCGAGGGATCATTCGAACTTCGAACGACCATTCGGTAGAGTCTCACGCATGCACTTCGACCTGGACGACGACACGCTCCTGATTCAGCGCACGGTCCGCGAGTTCGCGACGAGCGAGATCGCACCGGTCGCGGCCGAGCTCGATCGCACGAAGTCCTTCCCCTACGAGCTCGTGGCCAAGATGGGCGAGCTCGGCCTGATGGGCATCCCGTTCCCGGAGGAGGTCGGCGGCGCGGGCGGAAGCACGCTGCAGTACGCGATCGCCGTCGAGGAGCTGACGCGCGTCGACAGCTCGGTCGCGATCACGATGTGCGCGCACACGTCGCTCGGCACCCAGCCGATCTACCAGTTCGGCAGCGACGAGCAGAAGGCGCGCCTGCTGCCCGACCTGTGCGCCGGCCGCAGGCTCGGCGCCTTCGGGCTGACCGAGCCGGACGCGGGCTCGGATGCGGCGAACGTGAAGACGCACGCGGCGCTCGACGGAGACGAGTGGGTGATCGACGGCGCCAAGCAGTTCATCACGAACGCGGGCACCGAGATCAGCGGACACGTCGCGATCACCGCGCGCACGGGCGAGGGCGAGATCTCGAACATCATCATCGAGAACGGCACGCCTGGCTACACGCAGAGCGAGCCGTACCGCAAGATGGGCTGGAACGCCTCGGACACCCGGCCGCTCACGTTCGACGGCTGCCGCGTACCGGCGGCGAACCTGCTCGGCCCACGCGGCCAGGGCTTCCGTCAGTTCCTGAAGATCCTCGACGGTGGCCGCATCGGTGTCGCGGCGATGGGCGTCGGGCTCGCCCAGGGCGCGCTCGACGAGGCGCTGACCTACGCGAACCAGCGCCACGCGTTCGGCCAGGCGATCGGCAAGTTCCAGACGATCCAGGCCAAGCTCGCCGACATGGCGACCGAGATCGAGGCCGCGCGGCTGCTGACGTACAAGGCGGCGGTGCTCAAGGATCAGGGCCGCGACTTCACGTTGTGCGCGGCGCAGGCGAAGCTCAAGACCGGGCGCCTCGCGGTGCGGGCTGCCGAGGAGGCGGTGCAGATCCACGGCGGCTACGGCTACATCGAGGAGTACCCGGTCTGCCGCTTCTACCGCGACGCGAAGATCCTGACGATCGGCGAGGGCACCGACGAGA
>JADGOZ010000026.1 GCA_017882705.1 Candidatus Nanopelagicales bacterium
CCTGCTGATCCCGTACATCGACCGGCTCAAGGCGCTCGTCGACATGCGGGAGCAGGTCGTCTCCTTCCCGCCGCAGCCGGTGATCACCGAGGAAAACCTCGTCGTCAACATCGACTCCGTCATCTACTTCCAGGTCACCGACCCGAAGGCCGCGATGTACGAGATCGCGAGCCCCATCACCGGCATCGAGCAGCTGACGGTCACCACGCTGCGCAACGTCATCGGCGGCATGGACCTCGAGAAGACGCTGACCTCGCGCGAGGAGATCAACAACGCGCTCCGCGGTGTCCTCGAGGAGGCCACCGGCAAGTGGGGCATCCGCGTCAACCGCGTCGAGCTCAAGGCGGTCGACCCGCCCGCGAGCGTGCAGGAGACGATGGAGAAGCAGATGCGCGCGGAGCGCGAGAAGCGCGCCAACATCCTCACGGCCGAGGGGCTCAAGCAGTCGCAGATCCTGACGGCCGAGGGCGAGAAGCAGTCGGCGATCCTACGGGCCGAGGGTGACGCGCAGGCGCGCATCCTCCGGGCGCAGGGCGAGGCCCAGGCCATCCAGAAGGTGTTCGACGCCATCCACGCGGGTGACGCCGACGCCCAGGTGCTTGCCTACCAGTACATCCAGGCGCTCCCGTCGATCGCCAACGGCACGGCGAACAAGGTGTGGATCGTGCCCGCCGAGCTCACCCAGGCCATGACCAACCTCGGTACGGCCTTCGGCATGACGAACCGTCCCCCGGCCGGGTCGCACGCGGCCGAGGCGGTCGCGGCGGTCGAGGGGTCCGCCGGCTGACGTGAACCTCCTGCTCCTCGCGGGAGCAGGCGTCGTCGCCGGTGCGGTCAACGCCGCGGTCGGCAGCGGGACCCTGCTCACCTATCCGCTGCTGCTCGCGTCCGGCCTCCCGCCGGTGGTCGCCAACGGCACCAACTCGCTCGGGATGGCGCCCGGAGGCCTGTCGGCGGCCTGGGTCTACCGGGGCGAGCTCGAGGGTCGCCGGGCGCAGGTGCGGATCATGGCGCTGACCGCCTGCATAGGCGCCGTCGTCGGCGCCACGCTCGTCATCGCCCTGCCCGCGCGGGTGTTCGAGGTCGTCGTGCCGTGGCTCATCCTGTCCGCCTGCGTCCTGGTGCTGGTCCAGCCCGCGATGCAGCGCTGGCTGCGCCGTCGGGGGATCGATCCGACGTCGCTGCCCCGACGCGCGCTCATCCCGGTGCTGCTCGGGATCGGGTGCTACGCCGGCTACTTCGGAGCGGCTCAGGGAGTCATCCTCATGGCCGCCCTCGGCACGATGTACGACGTCGACCTGCAGAGGTCGAACGCGGTGAAGAACATCCTCGGCGGCCTGTCCAACGTCACGGCCGCCGGTGTCTTCGCCCTCGCCGGCGTCGTGATGTGGGCGCCTGCGCTCGCGCTGGCCCTGGGCGCGACCGTCGGCGGATTCATCGGGGCGCCGTTCGCTCGTCGCCTCCCCGAGCCGGTCCTGCGCGGGCTCATCGTGGTGGTCGGTCTCATCGCCGCGACCGTCAGCATCGTCCGTCACTGAGGAGCCGCGCCGTGACCCAGCTCGTCCACGTCGACGATCCCGCCGACCCGCGCCTCGTCGACTACGCGGACCTCACCGACGTGGCGCTGCGCCGCGTCCGGGAACCCGCCGAAGGGCTCTTCCTCGCCGAGGGCGAGAAGGTGGTGCTGCGCGCGCTGCATGCCGGCTATGCGCCGAGGTCGGTCCTCACCGAGGCGAAGTGGCTCCCGGGCATCGAGGAGGCGCTGGCCGAGCACGACTGCCCGGTCTACGTCGCCGACGAGACGCTGCTGCGCCAGGTGACCGGATACCGCGTCCACCGCGGTGCCCTCGCGTCGATGCAGCGCCGCCCCCTCCCGAGCCTCGACGACGTGCTCCGCGCGGCGCGCCGCGTGGTGGTGCTCGAGGATCTCGTCGACCACACCAACGTGGGCGCGGTGTTCCGCAACGCGGCGGCTCTCGGGATCGACGCCGTGCTCGTCTCGCCGGAGTGCGCCGACCCGCTCTACCGTCGCAGCGTCAAGGTGAGCATGGGGTCCGTGTTCGCGGTGCCGTGGACGCGCGCGGACCCGTGGCCAGAGACTCTGGATCGGCTGCGCGACAAGGGCTTCCGAACCCTGGCCATGTCACCGGACCCGAGCGGCTCGTCCCTGCCGACGACAGATCTCGCTCCGCCCGTCGCTGTCGTGCTCGGGACCGAGGGGGAGGGGCTCACTGCCGCCGCTCTCGCGCGCTGCACCGACCGGGTGCGCATCCCGATGTCCGCGGGGGTCGACAGCCTCAACGTCGCGGCCGCCAGCGCCGTCGTCTTCTACGCCGTGGGAACGGCCGGCTCGCCGCACGGTCAGGCGTAACGCCCCGAGTTGTCCGACACCGCGCCGGTGGTCAGGACCTCGGCGTACGACGCGGAGACGTCGGCGAGCAGGTCGTCCAGCACCGCTGCGTGGGCGGGGGAGACCATCACGTGCAGTCCAGGCTTGCCACCTCCTGTCCCGGTGAGCCGGTTGAAGAACCAGCCGCGCCGCTCGAGCGAGTCGCCGAGCGCGTAGAGGTCGAGCCCCTCGCGCTCGGAGCGCCACGACAGGACCGTGCCGACGGGGTCCCCGTTGGTGACGACGCCGTCGTGCGACGCGACGCCGGCACGCAGCGCGTCCGCCGTCGCGAGGAGGTCGCGCACGATCTCGGTGAAGCCGTCGATCCCGAGGTGCTGCATCACGGCCCACGCGGCGAGCGCGGGAGCCGCCGACTTCGCGCCGGCGACCGCGGGGGAGCCGTAGATCCCCGCGGGCCACTGGTCGTAGACGAACCACTGGTGGCTTGCCCAGTCACCGTCGCGGTGCAGCACGACCGAGCAGCCCTTGGGCACGTAGCCGTACTTGTGCAGGTCGACCGACATGCTCGTGACACCCGGGACCCGGAAGTCCCACGCCGGCAGCGTGCGCACGCCGGCCCTCTCGGCGAAGGGCAGCACCATGCCGCCGACGCATGCGTCGACGTGGCAGCCTGCACCCGCGTCGGCTGCGATCGCCGCGACGGCCACGACGTCGTCCATGACGCCGTGCGGGTAGGAGAAGGCCGAGGCGACGACCAGCGCCGTGCGCTCGTCGACGAGCTCGCGCAGCGCATCGAGGTCGACGGTGAGCGATTCCTCCACGAGCGGGGCCGACCGGTAGTCGAGGTCGAGGAAGTGCGCCGCCTTCGCGTACGCCGGGTGTGCGGACGCCGGCGCCACGATGACCGGTCGCTGAACGCCTCTGGCGCCGGCACGGCCACGTGCCACGAGGCACGCCATGAGGATCGACTCGGTGCCGCCCGACGTCGTGCTTCCGCCGCCACCGCCGGGCAGGTTGACGAGGGCACCGACGTCGCCGACCAGCTCGCCGACCAGGCGGGCCTGCTCGGGGAACCGGAACGGGTTCAGCGCGTTGGAGTAGAGCATCCGGTCGTGCACCGCGTGCGCGAGCCGCTCGATGTCCGCCCTGCCCGTGGGGTAGGTCAGCCCGAACAGGTGCGCCCCGTGCGGGTCCGGCTCGCGACCGCGTGCCTCGTCGAGCTCCGCCAGAACCTCGTCGACCGTGCGCCCGCTCTCGTCCATGACTGGCAGGCTACGACCCATGTCCTCGGGAACCGGTCGCATCCTCGTGGTTCGTCACGGCGAGACGCAGTGGAGCCGCGAGGGTCGGCACACCGGGCGGACCGACATCGCGCTCACCGCCCTGGGCGAGCAGCGCGCCAGCGCCCTCGCATCGGTCGTGAGCGCCTGGCGCCCCGTGCTCGTCCTCAGCAGCCCCCTGCAGCGGGCACGGCGCACCGCGGAGCTCGCCGGGCTCACGCCCGAGATCGAGCCCGACCTGCTGGAGTGGGACTACGGCGCCTACGAGGGACTCACCACCTCGCAGATCCGGGACCGGTCCGGCGATCCGCACTGGTCGGTGTGGACGACGGCCGAGGGGCTCGGCGAGTCGCTCCCCGACGTCGCCGTACGGGCCGAACGGGTCCTGAACCGCTGCCGGCCGCTGCTGCGGGTGGGCGACGACGTCGTGCTCGTCGCGCACGCGCACCTGCTGCGGATCCTCACCGCGACCTGGCTGCGCATGCCGCCGGTCGGCGGCGAGAGCCTCGTGCTCGAGCCGGCAGGAACCGGGGTCCTCGGCTACGAGCGGGAGACGCCCGTCCTCCTGCGCTGGAACGCCTGAGACTCAGCCGCGGCCGCGCAGCGAGAGCACGGCACCGGTCAGGAACGCGCCCACGAACGCGCCTCCGCCGGCATTCAGAGGCGACTGGTCGAACGGCAGCCAGCTGAACAGGAACGTCACGACGGACACGCCGGCACCGCAGACGACTCCGGCGACGACGCCGGTCCGCAGCGCTCCACCGACCCGTCCGCGCTCGGTCGGCGCTCCCGCTGCCGGCTGCTTCGCGACCTCACCGCGCTTGGGCGCCGACGTGGCACCCAGGCCTGCGCCGTCGATCTCGGCCAGGAGCCGCTCGATCTCGTCGTCGTTGCTCATGGCTCCCATCCTGCCTCGCCGCCCGATCCGCGGCGGGACGTCGTGCGCATCCGCCGTGGCCACGTACCCTCGGCGGATGACCCGACGACTGCTGGCGCTCGCCGCCGCCGCGGCCCTGTGCGCGGGGTGCGCCACTGCCGGGTCGTCCTCCGCGCCCGCGGGCTCCTCCTCGAGCGCAGCCTCGACCGGCGCGGCGCCGGTGTCGTCCATGGCCCCGGTCCCCGCCCCTACGGGGACGCTGCGCCCGCACGAGAGCTTCCTGACCGTCGGCGTGGCCGACGCGCTGCCCGGTGGCGTCTACCTCCCCGCGGCACCGAACGGCGGCACCGACGACTACCGCTGCTTCCTGGCCGACCCGAAGCTGGTGCAGAAGTCCTTCGTCACGGGCGTGCAGTTCCTGCCCGGCAACCCCGCGGTGGTGCACCACTCGATCCTGTTCCGCGTCGAGCCGTCGCAGGTGACGGCGGCGCAGCAGAAGGATGCCGCCGACCCGCGTCCGGGCTGGGAGTGCTTCGGCGGTCCGGGTCTGCCCTCGACGTCGAAGAACCCGCTCGACGGGCTCGACGCGGCGCCGTGGCTCGCGGGATGGGCACCGGGCGGCAAGGAGAGCGTCTTCGCCGGCGGCTTCGGCGTCCCCATGCCCCCGGGCAGCCAGATCGTGATCCAGATGCACTACAACCTGCGCACGGTGCACCAGCCGCAGGACGACACGCACATCAGGCTGCGCATGTCCGACGACCCGGCTGTGAGACCGCTCTCGACCATGCTCCTGCCCGCTCCGGTCGAGCTCCCGTGCCCGACGGGCGTCACGGGACCGCTGTGCGACCGCAACGCGGCCGTCGCCGACGTCGTGAGCAGGTTCGGCGTGGGCTCCGGCCGCACCGTCGCCGGGCTGCAGCTGCTCTGCGGCGGGGACTTCTTCAAGCCCAAGGCCGGGGTCACGCAGTCGTGCGTGCGCTACATCCGTCAGCCCGTCACGATCCGGGCCGCGGCGGGTCACATGCACCTGCTCGGGCACAGCATCCGCATCGTCGCGAACGCCGGGACGCCTCGGGAGCGGCTCGTCCTCGACATCCCGGTGTGGGACTTCGACAACCAGTCGGCCGTGCCGCTGGCGAAGCCCGTGCCCCTGAAGGCCGGCGACACGGTGACCGTCACGTGCACCCATGACGCGACCCTGCGCGACAAGCTTCCCGCGCTGAAGGGGCTCGCGCCGCGCTACGTCGTCTGGGGCGAGGGCACGACCGACGAGATGTGCCTCGGCATCCTCATCACCGGCTGACCCTCGCCCCGGACTGCGCGCGCGGGGCGTGCCCCCCACGGTGATCCGCATGACCGACGCCCCGGGGACCATGGCCGCACCGAAGACGCACTGGACGCCGATGATCTTCATCGGCCTCGGCACCGCGCTCATCATCATGGACGCGACGATCGTCAACGTCTCGCTGCCGTCGATCATCCGCGAGCTGCAGATCACGTCGGTCGACGCCGAGTGGGTCAACGCCATCTACTCGCTCGTCTTCGCGGCCCTCCTCATCCTGGCGGGTCGGCTCGGCGACCGGGTCGGCCGCCGCCTGATGTTCGTCTCGGGTGCCGTCGTCTTCGGCGTCGCGAGCGTCGTGGCGGCGCGCACCGGCGACGGCCAGGCGCTCATCGCGGCCCGCGCGCTGCAGGGTGTCGGCGGCGCGATGATGTCGCCCACCTCGCTCTCGCTCGTCAACTCCATCTACGTCGGCCGCGCGCGCAACATCGCGTTCGCCATCTACGGCTCGATCATCGGCGGCATGGCCGCGGTGGGGCCGCTGCTCGGCGGCTGGCTCACCGAGCACCACTCGTGGCGCTGGGCGTTCTACATCAACGTGCCGGTCGTGATCGTGATCGTCGTGGGGTCGCTGCTCGTCGTGCCGGAGAGCAAGGACGACCGCTTCGACCCCGGGTTCGACGTCGGGGGAGCGGTCCTGTCCGCCGTCGGCATCGGGGCGCTCGTGTTCGGGCTGATCGAGGGTCGCAACTACGGCTGGTTCCGCACGACGGCCGACGGCAGCCTCGCCGGCATCACGTGGGTCTCGGGCGTGGTCTCCCCGGTGTTCTGGGCGCTCCTGCTCAGCGCCGTGTCGCTGTCGCTGCTCTACTGGATCGAGACCCGCCGCGCGACCGCGGGGAAGTCGGTCCTCATCGACCTCACCCTGTTCCGCATCGCGACGTTCAGCTTCGGCAGCATGGCCGCGCTCATCGTGAGCCTCGGCGAGTTCGGGATCCTGTTCTCCCTGCCGCTCTTCCTGCAGAGCGTGCTGGGCTACACCGCGTTCGGCGCCGGCGGGATCCTCGCGACCCTCGCCATCGGCGCGTTCCTCGCCGGCCCGACCGCGGCGCAGCTGGCCGAGCACCGCGCGCCAGATCGGCTCGGCGCTCGGCACCGCGATCCTCGGCACCGTCCTGTTCGTCAGCCTCGCCCACCACACCGACCAGAACCTCGCATCCGTCCCCGGGCTCACCGACGCGCAGCGCACCGCGATCAGCCAGGCGGTCGAGCAGTCGGCCGGCACCGTGATCCCGACGCTCGGGGCGAAGCCCGGTGGCGAGGCCGTCGCCGAGGCCGCGGGGGAGGCGTTCGCGACCTCGATCCGGCTGGCCGCGTTCACCGCCGCCGGCTTCGTGCTCCTGGGCCTCGTCGCCACCCTGAAGCTCCCGCCGGACGGTCGGCACGAGGAGGACGAGCTCCTCGCAGCCCCGGCCGACGACCCCGTCCCGGCCTGACCACCGCGGCGTTCGTGCACGGTGACATCCGGTTGACGCTCGGAGCGGCGCGTGGTTGACAATGGGTTGCACGCGGGGCCGCCCCGGCGCACACTGGTGGCATGACCCGGACCGTCTCCGCCCTCCGCCGCCTCGACCCGGCGGCAGCCGTGCTGGCCGTCACCGCCGAGGCCGACGACGCGTGGACCCTCGAGTTCCTCCACGCTCTCGAGACCCGGGTACGCACCAGGCCGCTCGAGCGGCTGATGGCGACCTGGGACCTCTCCGCCGCCGGGGCCGGGCGGATCTTCGGCGTGAGCCGGCAGGCCGTGGCGAAGTGGCGGGGGAGCGGCGTACCCGACGACCGGGCCGTGGCCCTCGCCGACCTCGTGGCCGCCACCGACGTCCTCGAGCGCTACGTCCGCCGCGACCGCATCCCGGCCGTCGTGCGCCGCCAGGCAGACGTCCTCGGCGGCCAGTCCCTGCTCGAGATCGCCGAGGCGGGTCGGTTCGCCGACGTGCGCAGGGGAGTGGTCACGATGCTCGACCTCCGCCGGGTGGCCCCGTGACCCGAGACCCGCACTCCACGTCGCTGCCCGCCGACCACACCTGGTGGCGGGTGGCCGACATCGCCTGGGACGACCCGCTCGACGCCTCCTGGGCCGACCGGACCGGTGGCCGCTGGAACACCCCGGGCGACGGCCCGACCCTCTACCTCAACGCCGACCTCGCAACGGCCCGGGCGCAGATCCCCCGGATGCTCGAGGGCACGGCCGTCGACCCGGAGGACCTGCGCGACGACGCACCGTTCGTCGTGGTGCCCGTGGGGCTGCCGTCACGGCAGCGCGTCGCGGACGCGACGACCGACACCGGGCTCGTCGCCCTGGGACTGCCGCGCACCTACCCGCGGCGCCCGCGCGGCGGCGAGGTGCCCTCGAGCGCGTGCCGCGCCGCAGCGCGCTCCGTGCGCGCGGCCGGGCTGCGCGGGGTGTCCGCGCGCTCCGCAGCGACACCGGACGGGTCCGGTCGCGAGCTGGCCTGGTTCCCGGCCTCGGGGGCGCACGCCCGAGCCACCGGGTCACGGGTCGAGTTCGCCAAGTGGCGTCACGAGGCCGCGCCCGCGGGATAGCGTCGAAGCGACGAGAGGTGGCGCTGATGGCCAGCGGAACCGGCACGCCCGACGACCCGTGGGTCCTGGCGACCCCGAGCGGCGGCTCCGAGTACACGATGCACCTCGATCCCGAGCCCGACCCGCCCCTGCTGGTCTGCCAGGTCGGCAAGACCAGGCTGACCTACCTCGCGCGGGCGCTCGACGACCTGCACGCGTTCCTCGTCGAGCGGGGCGACTGGGTGTTCCTCGGCGCCTCCGACGAGCAGCGGCCGGCCGTCGAGGGCACCGTCGAGGCCTGGGCCCGCGCCGCCACGAACCCGGTCGGCGGCTGGTACGGCCAGAAGAAGGGCCTGCGCGGCCGGTTCGGCGTCTACGTCCCGCCGGTGCTCGTGCACCAGGGGAGGGCGGAGATCGAGATCGAGAACCGCAAGGCTCGGATCCGCGCGCTCTGACCCCGCCCGGGGATCGTTCTACATGACATAATGTCTCTTATCGGCGTTACGCCGACTCCTCGGGATCGTCGGCCGTGAGCACCCGGCCACGGAGTCCGAGCTCCTCGAGGCTCCAGCACGACACCACCGCGTGAGTCCTCTCGGTGAGCAGGAACACGGCGTGCTGGTCGAACGCGCGACCCCAGGCGCAGACCTGCTCCAACGACGCGCCACGCACGGCGACGCAGTCCTCGGACCACGACAGGTCCGGCGCGCGTCCCCCCAGATCAGACCGTCCCGTCCTCGGCCACCACCTCGGTGCCGAGACAGGCGGCCAGCAGCCCGGCGGTGAGCTGCGGCAGGACGGGGTCGGCGAGCGCCCCCGCGGCGTCGCGCCGCGACTCCCCCGTGGCTCGTGCATCGTCGTCGTACACGTGTTCGATCCGGCGTCAGCCGGCGTGGACCGTGTGGCCGGCCTCGCGCAGCGCCTCGACGGCCCTCTCCAGCGCCGCGGCGTGCACGAGGACGTAGTCGGTGTCGTACGTCGACACCACGAAGACGCTCACGTCCACGTCGGCCAGCGGCGCGGTCAGGGCGGCCATGACCCCGACCATCGAGAAGTCGAGGGGGCCCGCCACCTCCAGGGCGCGCCAGTCGGGCTCCACGCGCACGTGCTCCCCCGCCGGTGCGGAGTCCTCGCGGCACACGACCGACATCTCGGCGTCGGTGCGCGTGACCGAGTAGAACGACGGCCCGGCCGGCGGGGTCGGCCACGGCGAGTCGGCGGGCAGCCGGCACACGGACAGGCGGTCGGAGAGCACGCGGAGGTCCATGCCCCCATCGTGCCCCACCCCCGGCGGCGATCCGAGCCACCGACAGGTCGGTCCGGACCCCGGCGAGTCGCCCCCACGGCTCCCCCGGCTCCGCCATGATCCCGCCATGAGCACCCTCGACGGCGCACGCGTCTACGACGACCTCCCGACGCGCAGGCGCGAGCAGCGGGCCTGGTACTGGTACGAGTGGGCGCAGTCGGCGTTCGTGACCACGATCTCCGTCGTCCTGGCGCTGCCCTACCTCACGGCGATCGCCAACAACGCCGCCGGCTGCCCGGACCTGGCAGACGGCGACACCTGCCCGAACAACCTCTCGCTGCTCGGCATCCCGCTCAACCCCGGCTCCGCCGTCTTCTACGTCATCACCGTCGCGACCGTGCTGTCGTTCCTCGCGATGCCCGTCGTGGGCGCGCTGGCCGACCGGTCGGACTCCAAGCGCCGCTGGCTCGCTGGCTACGCCTGGGTCGGGGCACTCGCCGCCGCGTGCCTGTTCTTCGTCTCCGGCACCAACTGGATGCTCGGCGCGTTCCTCATGATCGTCGGCAACGTGTGCGTCATCGCGAGCCTCACAGTCTACGCCGCGATCCTCATCGACGTCGCCGAGCCCGACGAGCGCGACCACGTCTCCACGCGCGGCTGGGCGTTCGGCTACGTCGGCGGCCTGGTGCTGCTCGTGATCTCCCTGGCGCTGCTCACGATCAAGCCGGGCGGCCTGGAGACGGGGCAGATCGTCCGCTGCTGCTTCCTGCTCGCCGGGCTCTGGTGGGCCGGGTTCACCCTGATCCCCTACCTCGGCCTCAAGGACCGGCCCTCGATCGAGAAGCGCGAGGCGGTGACCTTCTCGGGCAGCTTCGGTCAGCTCAAGGACACGCTCAACCACGCCCGCGACTACCCGCAGACGCTGAAGTTCCTCGTGGCGTTCCTCTTCTTCAACGACGGCGTCCAGACCGTCATCGCCGCCGCGGCCGTCTACGGCCAGTTCGAGCTCGGCATGAAGCAGGAGTACATCTTCTTCGCCGTCATCCTCGTGCAGATCTTCGGCATCCTCGGCGCGATCGCGATGGGGAGGATGGCCGCCAGCCGGGGCGCCTACCGCGTGATCCTCATGGCCCTGGTGGTCTGGGTCGTGCTCGTCGTGGCCGGCTACTTCGTGCCGTCGGGCAGCGTCACGGTCTTCCTGCTGCTGGCCGCGGGCATCGGCCTCGTCGTCGCGGGCACCCAGGCGCTGTCGCGCTCGCTGTTCTCCCAGCTCATCCCGCTCGGCCGGGAGGCCGAGTACTTCAGCCTCTACCAGGCCTGCGAGCGCGGGACGTCGTGGCTCGGCACGCTGGTGTTCGGCCTGGTTCACCAGTTCACCGGCTCCTACCGCTGGGCCATCGCCGCGCTGCTGATCTTCTTCGTCATCGGCGGCGCGCTGCTGCGCCGGGTCGACATCGCCCGCGGCATCCGCGAGGCGGGCAACGAGATGCCCGCGGTGGTCTGACCGCTCCCCCGGCACCCCCCGAACGGCCGTCCCGGACCACGCGTGCGCCGCGTGATCCGCGTCATGCGCTCCTGCCCGTCCGGACCCCTCCCCCGCACGCGGACCCGGCGGCAGCACCAGAAACCGCAGTCCGTCTATCGGACGAGTTTCCTGGTCGGGATCCGCGGGAACACCGGATGCGTCCCGACCGTTACACCCACACGAGACCGGTCCCTCCCGACCGGCCAGCGACAAAGGCAGGCACAGATGAGCGACGGCGCCCTCCGCGGCACCCGACTCGGCGCGACCAGCTATGAGACCGACGCCCACGTGGAGCTCGCCCCTCGGCAGGTCGTGACCTACGACTGCCCGAACGGGCACACCGTCTCGATGCCGTTCTCGGTCGAGGCAGAGGTCCCTTACGCCTGGGAGTGCCGTTGCGGCGCCGAGGCGATCATGCGTGACGGTGAGAAGCCCGAGGAGAAGCCGGCCAAGCACGTCCGCACCCACTGGGACATGCTGCTCGAGCGCCGGACCATCGAGGACCTCGAGGTCCTCCTCCAGGAGCGCCTCGAGCTGCTCCGCGACGGCCGCACGCCGGCCAAGAAGACCGCCTGACCGAAGGCCTGGGCCGCGGGACCCCTTCCTCCCTGGCCACGGCACTTCCCCTGCGACGGGCCCGGATCCTCACGGATCCGGGCCCGTCGGCGGTCGGTGGTCGGGGGCGTCAGCCACCTCCGGCCGTCGGGGTCAGGATCAGGACTGCGGCTCGTCCGGCGTGTCGCGGACGATCTCGCCGGAGATGATCTCGCCGCGCGGCGTCGGCGCGGCGTCGTCGCGGACGACGTCGCCCTGCACCGTGGTGACGTTCGTGGCAATTGCGTCGTAGACGAGCCCGGCGGCCTCGGCCCGTCGCCGGACCGAGCGGCCGAACCAGGCCCGTGCTGCGCGTCGCAGCGGCGGGACGAGCAGAAGCAGGCCGACCGCGCTGGTGACGAGTCCCGGCAGGGCGATGAGGAAGCCCGCCACGAACAGCGACCCCGCGTCGGCGGCGTCGCGGCCGACCTGCGTGAGCGCCTCCCGGGACGTGCCCGGCACGACGCTCGCGCCCTCGTAGCGCACGGGGCGCAGCGAGCGCGCGGCCGCGAACCCGGCCCGGCGCATGACGACGCTGCCCACCAGGACGAGCACCAGGACGACGAGCACGACGCCGCTCCAGCCGATCAGGCCCGCCAGCCACGAGGCAGCGAACCACTCCAGGACGGCGTAGACGCCGATCCCCAGCAGCACCCAGACGCCCATCAGGTCACGTCCGTCCGGAGCGCGCGCTGCTCAGCAGCCGCTTGGCCTTCGCGGTCTTGTCCTGGGCGCCCCAGACCGTGACGCGCCAGAGCGCCTCGACGACGATCTTCTGGCTCATCTTCGAGTCGCCGAGCTCGCGCTCGACGAAGTCGATCGGCACCTCGCGGACCCGCAGCCCCGCCTTCACCGCCCGCCAGCCGAGCTCCACCTGGAAGCAGTAGCCGGCGCTCTCGACGCCGACGAGGTCGATGCGTCGCAGCGTGTCGGCGCGGAAGGCGCGGTAGCCACCGGTGGCGTCCTTCATCGGCACGCCGAGCATCATCCTGGTGTACAGGCTGCCCCCGCGGGAGAGCGCCGCGCGCGACTTCGGCCAGTTGACGACCGAGCCGCCAGGCACCCAGCGCGAGCCGAGCACGAGGTCGGCGCCGCGCAGCGCGTCGAGCAGGCGCGGCAGCTGCTCGGGCTGGTGCGAG
>JADGOZ010000171.1 GCA_017882705.1 Candidatus Nanopelagicales bacterium
ACCCGGGCCATCGCCTCGAGCACCTCGGTCGGCACCTCGAAGCCGCCCCGGCCGAACGCGGGACCGCAGGTCCCTGCCGTCGTCGTCATGTCGCCACCTCCACCCGCCACGGCAGGATGCCATCGCGATGGCTCGACGATATATCGGCGACAGTCGCCCGACAAGAGCGTTCGCCGGCGACGAACCCGGCTCCGGTGCCCGCCGCCTCAGCCGGCGGCCACGCCCGGGTCGAGACCAGGTCGCGCCTCGGGCCCGGCGCCCGCGTCGGCGCCGGCGGCGAGGCGGGCGCGCAGTGTGGCCCGGTCCACGACGACCGGATCGGTCGTCGCGAGGAAGTCGAGGAGCACCGCGGCGAACCGCGTCGGCTCGTCCTGGTGCGGGAAGTGCCGCGACTGCTCGAAGACCTCGAGCCGGCTGCCCGGCATCGCCTCGTGCGCCGAGTACGCGTGGGACACCGGGATGATCGTGTCGAGCGCGCCCCACACGATCAGGGTCGGACGGTCCGCGACGAGGTAGAGCATGTTGCGGCCGCTGACGCGCTGGCCGCCCGGACCGACGACGCTGCGCACCGTGTGCACGAACGCCGAGCGCGCCGGGGTGTCGGCCAGCGACGCGTAGCCGCGCAACGCCTCGGCGACGGACGGCCGCAGCCGGAACGGCAAGCGGGACAACAGGTTCGCGACGCCGACACCGGCGTCGCGCACGTGCGTGTTCGCGATGACCGGCAGCACGAACTCGGCGCCGGGGAGCGTCGCGGCGCGGAGCGCAGGGCTCACCTCGCGTCCCAGACCGCCGCTGTCGACGAGCACGAGGCGTTCGGCGTAGTCGTGGAATTGGTGGGCGAACTGCAGAACCACTCCCCCGCCCAGGGAGTGGCCGGCGACCGTGGCGCGGTCGTGGCCGAGGCGCTCGAGCAGGTCGCGGAGCAGGCTCGCGAGGGCGCCCAAGGAGTAGTCGGTCTCGGGCTTGTCCGAGCGGCCGTGACCGAGCAGGTCGGGCGCGATCACGTGGGCGTGCTCGGCGAGCGCCGGGATGACCGGGTCCCAGGTGGCGGAGCTGCTGGTCAGGCCGTGCACCAGGAGCAGCACGGGCAGTGCGGGGTCACCTGCCGTGCGGTAGGTGATCCGGTGGCCGTGCAAGACCACCTCGGCGTGCTGGATGAGGTCGCGCCCGGGGGCCGTCACGGCTCCAGCATGTCAGGCGTGGTCACCCGTGACCTCGCGGATACGGGCGGCGAAGGCATCGACGTCGGACGCCTGCGTGGCCCACGAGGTCATCCAGCGGACCTGACCGGTGTCCTCGCGCCACACCTCGAACGGGAACTCCGTCCTGAGGACCTCCGTGGCACGGCGGTCGATGATCGCGAACACGGCGTTGGCCTGGACCGGGTCGGTGATCGTGACGCCCGGTGCGTCCTCGAGGGCCGACGCGAGACGCGCGGCCATCGCGTTGGCGTTCGCGGCGTTGCGCCGCCAGAGGTCGTCGGTCAGGAGCGCGACGACCTGCGCGGACATGAAGCGCATCTTCGAGGCCAGCTGCATCGACTGCTTGCGCAGGAACTCCATCGAGCCTGCCAGCTCGGGTCGGAGCACGACCACGGCCTCGGCTCCCATCGCACCGTTCTTCGTGGCACCGAAGGACAGCACGTCGACACCCGCAGCGGCACCGAGGTCGCCGAGGTCGACGCCGAGGGACACCGCGGCGTTGGCGATGCGCGCGCCGTCGAGGTGGAGGAGCATCCCGCGCTCGTGGGCGTAGTCCGCGAGCGCGCGGATCTCCTCGAGGGAGTAGACGGTGCCGCACTCGGTGGACTGGGTGATGGACACGACCTTGGCCTGCACGTGGTGCGGGTCGCCGACGCCCCAGCGCGCGGCGTCGACAGCCTCGACAGTGAGCTTGCCGCCGGGGGCCGGCACGTCGACGAGCTTCGCGCCGAGCAGCTTCTCCGGCGCGCCGCACTCGTCGACGTTGATGTGCGCGCTGTCGGCGCAGATGACGCTCTCGAACGAGCGCACCATGGACTGCAGCCCCACGACGTTGGCACCCGTACCGTTGAACACGACGAATGCCTCGGCGGAGTCCCCGAAGTGGCCGCGCAGGAGCCGCTTCGCCTCGGTGGTGACGGCGTCGTCGCCGTAGGCGGGGACCGTGCCGGAGTTGGCCTCGACGACCGCGGCGAGCACGTCCGGGTGCACGCCCGCGTGGTTGTCGCTGCCAAAGCTGATGCCGGTCATGGTGCTCCTCGGGTCGGGACGTCGAGGGACATCCTCGCGCGCCGGGTCCGCAGCCGTGACAGCGGGAAGGACTTCGGCGTACGCCGTCAGATGACGGACGCGACGCCGTCGAAGCCGAGGCGACCGCGGGCTCCACCCGACAGGTTCACGAGGCGCACGGTGTGCGAGCCCCTCGCGGCGAACGTCGTCGACCAGGCGAGCGCGACGCCGTTGCGGCCGGCGCGCTGCTGGAGGAGCGCGACGCGGTGGCCGTCGACGTAGACCGCGACGCTGCCGTAGGCCGGGCCGCGCGCCAGCACGATGCCGAGGCTGCGCCCGGGCACGCGGAACGCGACGGTCGCACCCTTGCGTACCGTCGCGCGCAGCGATCCGCCGACCGCGGCCGAGGTGGCCGCCGTGGTCCAGCCGCGCGAGTAGCTGACGACGCTCGTGACACGCTCGCCCCAGTAGTGCGTCGACGCGCGACCGACGGTCGCGACCGGGCTGCTGTCGCTCGCGAGCGCGACGGCCCGGTAGGCGGTCGCGAACCACCCGGACGCGGCCATCCGCACCGACGGCACGACGGCCCGGGAGGAGGAGACGGTCGAGGCTGCGTTCGGGACGGTCGACGGCCTGGTGACCGTCCATCGCCAGACGACGGGGACGGCGGGACCGTACTTCGTCGGCGTCATGGCGCCGACACCGATACCGGCCACCGGGACCGAGACACGGGGCTGGACGGGAGCGACGTAGCGCGGGTCCACCGACGGCGGTCCGACGCGGTACTCCACCTCCGCACCGCCCGTGGACGTCGACACGACCCTGACGCCGACCGTGCCTCCGGCAAGATCGATCCAGGTGCCGACGGGAAGCGTGTTGTGCATCGCGCCGTAGCCCGGGTCGGACGTGCTGGGGTCGCCGTCGAGCAGGTAGGACTGGATGGCCGAGAAGCCGTGCGCCGCCGCCTGCGCCGGGTCGAACTCCTTGCGCACCGTCACACCGGCCGAGCCCCAGGTCGGGTGGTCCGACATCCACGCATCCGTGCCGATCGGCTGGCGATACTCCAGGACGTAGTTCGTGGCGCCGGACGACAGCGTGAGCACACGCATGCCGCTCGCCGTCTCGAGCGGCTGCAGGGTGACCGTCCCCGCTCCCTCGCCGGGCGTGAGCTGACCCGTGTCGCCGAGCAGACCGAGGGTGCGCAGGTGGACGGCGTTGAGGAAGCCCTGGTGGCTCCACGAGACGGCCATGATGTCGTTCGTGTCGGCGTAGGACCGCGACGCGCAGCTCGCGGCGTCGGTGTCCATCACGCGCACGCCGGACACCGTGCAGTCGAGCAGCTGCGAGTGCCCGAGGCCGAGGTTGTGCCCCAGCTCGTGGCCGATGACGCCCACGGCGACGTCGTCCGTCCCGAAGCCGTTCGACCAGACGACGCCACCGGATGCCACGCCGGCGCCGACGCTGCCGAGGCCCGCGATGCCGCCGCACGCGCTGAACGTCGGGAAGTAGACGACGAGGTGCTGGCCCGAGCCGGACTTCCAGCCGGTCAGCCTCTCGATCTCCGACCAGAACGCGCCCGAGTTCGAGACGCTCCCGCCGCTGCACGGGACGGTCGTCGTGTCGACGGCCCCGGAGTGCGCCGTGGCCGTGAACTGCACGGCACCGCCGGTCACGCCCGACCAGTAGCCGTTGACGCCGCCGTTGATGGTCGCGGCGACCTGCGCGGAGGTCACCGACGGGGCGGGCGTGCCGGGCAGATGGGCGACCACCACCAGGACCGAGTGCGCCGCCGTCCCCGCAGCCACCGCCGCGTCCGTGGTCGCGACACCGGTGCCCGTGGACACCTGGCCCTGCTGGGCCGTGGACAGCACCTCGACCGAGGCGACCGACGGGCCGGCCTGCGGGTCACGGGCGTCCGCGCCGGTCAGGTCGGAGACGAGCGTCCCGGTCGCACCCGGGCGCGCGCCGCGGGTGTCCGCCAGCCCGAGCCGCACGCGGGCGCCGTTCGGCACGCGCGCGAGCTCATACGCGGGCACTTGCAGCGACCCGTCCGCGGTGCGCACGAACGTCAGCTCGTCGGACCCGGCGGGCAGCGGGTGCGCGAAGTCGTCGAGGTGGACCCGCTCGACCGTCCCGGTGACCGTCGCCGCCGTGCGGGGCCCGGTCGAGGAGGCCGTGGCGCTCGGGAGGCCCGGGCCGGCGACCAGTCCCGCCACCGTCACCGCGGCCGCGAACGACAGGGCACGCGGGCGGGTGGGTCCCGGGCGGCGCGCATCTGCTCGGACGGCGCCGCGAGAGGACCTCATGGTGGTGTCTTCGGCGTCCGGGGCCACCCGACCGAGTGGGCCAATCGGGTGATCGGCGCCGACGAGGACCGCCTAGGGTGGCCGTCATGACCTCGGTTCCCGGCCCCAGCACATCGCCCCAGGGCAAGGCCGGCGATCGGATCGTCTGGGTCGACTGCGAGATGACCGGGCTCGAGCTGGGGTCCGACGCGCTCGTCGAGGTGGCGTGCGTGATCACCGACGCCGAGCTCAACGAGCTCGACGCCGGCGTCACGGTCGTGATCCGGCCCCCGGACGCCCCCTTCGCCTCGATGCCCGACGTCGTCCGCGACATGCACACGGCGTCGGGGCTCATCGAGGAGATCCCGCACGGCACGACCCTCGAGGCCGCGGAGAAGGTCGTCCTCGACTACGTCCGCTCCCACGTGCCCGAGCCGCGCAAGGCACCGCTGGCCGGGTCGAGCGTCTACGTCGACCGCGGCTTCCTCGCCCGCGACATGCCCGAGCTCGACGCCTACCTGCACTACCGGCTCATCGACGTCTCCAGCATCAAGGAGCTCGTGCGCCGCTGGTACCCGCGGGTCTACTTCGCCTCCCCACCCAAGAAGGGCAACCACCGGGCACTGGCCGACGCGCGCGAGAGCGTCGCCGAGCTGCGCTACTACCGCGAGGCCGTCATGGTGCCCGGCGTCGGACCGAGCTCGGACGACGCCCGCAAGATCGCCGCCGGTCACGCGGTCGACCACAGCGGCGCCCCGACCTGGGTGACGCCCGCGCCGGAGGCGTGATCACCCGGACCGTGACCCCGGTCACGGTCCTGAGGGCGACCGGATCACCGGCGTACGGCGCACCCTCGTCCTTTCGGTACACTTCTGCCCGGCCGCAGCGCCGGTGCGACGGAGACGCCGTACGACGCCGCGGTCATGGTGGGTGTAGCTCAGCTGGTAGAGCACCTGGTTGTGGTCCCGGTGGTCGCGGGTTCAAGTCCCGTCACTCACCCCACAGAAGTGGCCCCTGACCTGCGGAAACGCAGCGCTCAGGGGCCGCTTCGTGCTCCAGGGGAGCATGGACCGACCACCTGCGGTCGAGACGTCGGGGATCCGTGGACATGGAGCGAACGGCCGAGCCCGCGGGTCAGACCTGGAAGGGCCCGGTCTTGACGGTGAGGTGGCCGCCGGTGCTGCTCGTGATCGTGACCTCGCCGGGGTCGGACTTCTGATACGGCACGCCGGCGATCGTGATCAGGTGGTTCGCCGGACCTCGGTCACGGATCCTGCCGTCGGCGATGAGGTCGTCGTGTCGGTCATCCGGTCCTCCCGAGGGGCTCGTTGATCTGTCGCCTGCGCCCCATGGCTACCCGAACGGACCTTGTCGCCACCTTGGGGCGGGTCGGCACGTCGGACCCGCTCGCGACGTACACGACGCCCTTCGCGGTGGACGAGATCGCGCCGGCCGGGGGACCACCGCTATCCGTCGGATCTCGACAACCTCCTCGCAGCGCGACGATCCGCCGGTGCGTGGCCCGCTTGCAGGGCCCATAGTGGGGTCGCCCGCCGCGACCGGCAGGCGCTGGTGGGAAGGGTTGCCATGTCCACGATCATGTCCCGGCGAGACCTCGACTTCCTGCTGCACGAGTGGCTCGGCACCGACCAGCTGCTCGCACGCGCCCGCTTCGCCGACCACTCGCGCGACACCGTCGACGCCGTGCTCGACCTCGCCGAACAGGTCGCGACCACGCACTTCGCGCCGCACAACCGCGCGTCCGACCTGAACGAGCCGACCTACGACGGCACCCGCGTGACCGTCATCCCGGAGGTCGGCGTCGCGCTTCGGGCGTTCGCCGACGCCGGCTTCCTGTCGGCCGCGGTCCACGCGCCCGGCGAGAGCCCGGTGCCGGCGAGCGTGTTCGCTGCCTGCATGTCGTGGTTCCAGGCGGCGAACGCGGGCACGAGCGGCTACGCGCTGCTGACGATGGCGGCCGCGAACCTGCTCCGCGCGCACGGCACCCCGGAGCAGGTCGAGCGCTACGCCGTCCCCATGACCGACGGCCGCTGGTTCGGCACGATGATGCTGTCCGAGCCGCACGCGGGCTCGAACCTCGCCGACATCACGACGCGGGCCGAACCGCAGCGCGACGGCACCTACCGGCTGTTCGGCCGCAAGATGTGGATCTCCGGCGGCGACCACGAGATCACGGAGAACATCGTGCACCTCGTCCTCGCCCGCACGCCTGGGGCACCGGCAGGCACGAAGGGCATCTCGCTGTTCGTCGTACCGAAGCTGCTCGTCGGCGACGACGGGTCGCTCGGCGAGCGCAACGACATCACGCTCGCGGGCATCAACCACAAGATGGGCTTCCGCGGCACGGTCAACACCGCGCCGGTGCTGGGCGACGGCGCGTCGAGGCCGGGAGGCGCGGCCGGTGCGGTCGGCCACCTCGTCGGCGTGGAGAACCGCGGCATGGCGCTGATGTTCTCGATGATGAACGAGGCACGCATCGGTGTAGGCCTCTGCGCGGCCGCGATCGGCTACACCGGCTACCTCGAGTCCCTCGCCTACGCCCGCGAGCGACTGCAGGGCCGCCCCGTCGGCGCCGACCCGACGACGCCTCAGGTGCCGCTCGTCGACCATCCCGACGTGCGCCGGATGCTGCTCGCGCAGAAGTCCTACGTCGAGGGCGCACTGGCCCTCGTCCTGCTGGCCGCGAGGCTCTTCGACGACGCGGAGACGGCCGAGGACGCCGCCGACCGCGAGCAGGCCGCAGCGCTGCTCGGTCTGCTGACACCGGTCGTGAAGAGCTGGCCGTCGCAGTACGGCCCAGCCGCCAACGACCTCGCCATCCAGGTGCTCGGCGGCGCGGGCTACACGCGCGACTTCGACGTCGAGCAGCACTACCGCGACAACCGGCTCAACCCGATCCACGAGGGCACGCACGGCATCCAGGCGCTGGATCTCCTGGGCCGCAAGGTCATGCTCGATGGTGGCAAGTCCCTCGGACTGCTCGTCGGACGCATCCAGGCGACCGCCGACCGCGCCCGCGCGACCGGCCCCGACGGCGCGGCCCTCGCCGACCGGCTCGCAGCGGCCTGCTCCGACCTCGTCGCCACGACGGCGCAGCTCGCGACGCTCGGCGATCCCGCCCGGATGCTGGCCGACGCGACCGCCTACCTCGAGGCGACCGGCCACGTCGTGGTCGCCTGGATCTGGCTCGATCAGTGGCTCGCGGCCCACGGCAAGGAAGGCGGTTTCTACGACGGCAAGCGCGCCGCCGCCTGGTTCTTCCTGACCCGCGAGCTCCCCAAGGTCGCGGCGATGCTCGCGCTCCTGCGCGACGCCGACGGTCTCACCCTCGGGCTCGACCCGGACGTCCTCTAGCGCGTCGGCCGCGGGATCGTCCGGCTACAGCGCCGGCACAGGCCCGTCGGTGCTCGCGTCCTCGGGTCGCAAGGCGTACGCCTGCAGCACGAGCCCGACCAGCACGAGCACCAGGCCGACGACCGCGATCGGCGACAGCGTCTCGCCGAGGACCACGACACCGAGCACCGTGGCCGTCAGCGGGTCGGCGAGCAGCAGCGTCGACGCCGGTCCCGGGGCCATCCCGCGGATCCCCAGCACCGCGAACACGTTCGCGAGCGCCATCGTCACGACACCGAGGTAGAGCGCGAGCGCGAGACCTGACGGGGTGGCGACCCAGGCGAGGGACTCGCGCAGCACCAGGGGGACGAGAAGCACGGACCCGAGCAGGTACGCCGCTCCCGGCAGCTCCACCGCGTGGCCACCGCGGTCGAGCTCGTGCTTCGCCGCCACGACGTAGCTCGCAGCGCCGAGGCCCGCGACCAGGGCCATGAGCAGGCCCGCGCCGTCGCCGAGCCGCAGCTCGCCCCAGGAGCGCAGCACGAGCCCCACCACCGCGACGAGCGTCGCGAGGACCCACGCCCGCGTGGGCCGGTGGCGCAGGAACGCCCAGCCGAGCAGACCGGCGTAGACCGGGCCGATGCCGACGGTGACGAGGGTGCTGAGCGCGACGCCGGAACGCTCGACCGCCCCGAAGAAGAAGGGCTGGTACATCGCCGCACCGACGGCCATCACCCAGATCGCCGGCCGTCGCCACAGCCCCGGGAGGCTGCGCCAGCGACCGCCCACGAAGGGCATGATCGCGACCAGGGCGAGCGCACCCACCGCGAGGCGCATGAACCCGACGGACGCCGACGACGCACCCTCGGGCCCGTAGGCCGCCGCCGTACCGGCGGTGCCGAACAACGCGCCCGCGGCGAGGACGAGGACGACGTGCCGTCCACTCGTCGCGGCAGAGTCGGTCACGCAGCGATCCTGCCGGATCGCCGTGGACTGTGGCGCTGCGGGTGGGCGACTCCTAGCGCCCCATGTCCTCTAGAGACCCATGTCCTTCGCGATGATCATCTTCATGACCTCGGACGTGCCGCCGTAGATGCGGTTGACGCGGTTGTCGGCGTAGAGGCGCGCGATCGGGTACTCGTTGATGAAGCCGTAGCCGCCGTGCAGCTGCAAGCACCGGTCGATGACGCGGTGCGCCACCTCGGTGCAGAACAGCTTGGCCGACGCGGCCTCCGCGGCCGTGAGCTCGCCGGCGTCGAGCGCCTCGAGCGCGCGGTCGGAGACCGCCTGGGCGGCGTCGACCTCGGCCTGGCAGGCCGCGAGCTCGAACTTGGTGTTCTGGAAGTGCGCGACCGGCTGGCCGAACACCATGCGCTGCTGGGTGTAGGCCTTCGTGAACTCCACCGCGGCCGCCGCCTGGGCGTAGGCCCCGATGGCGATCGAGAGCCGTTCCTGCGGGAGGTTCTGGCCGAGGTAGGAGAAGCCCTTGTCCTGCTCGCCGAGCAGGTCCTCGATGGGGACGCGTACGTCGGAGAACGAGAGCTCGGCGGTGTCGGACGTCTTGAGTCCGAGCTTGTCGAGCTTGCGGCCGACGGCGTAGCCCTCGGTCGTGGTGTCGACCACGAGCAGCGAGATGCCGAAGCGCCGGTCGGTCTCGGACTGCGGCGAGGTGCGCGCGCAGACGATGACGCGGTCGGCGTGCACGCCGCCGGTGATGAACGTCTTGGCGCCGTTGAGCACGTAGTGGCTGCCGTCGTCGGACAGCTTCGCCGTGGTGCGCATGCCCGCGAGGTCGGACCCGGTGCCGGGCTCGGTCATCGCGATCGCCCACATCTGCTCACCGGTGACGAACGGCGGCAGCCAGCGCTTCTTCTGCTCCTCGGTGCCGAGCGACACGATGTAGGGAAGGCACAGCGCGGTGTGGACGCCGGAGCCGCCGAAGCTCACCGCGGCGCGGGTGACCTCCTCGGTCATGATCGCGGTGTACTTGAACGAGGTCAGGCCGGCGCCGCCGTACTCCTCGGGCACCTCGATGCCGAACATGCCCAGCTCGCCGAGCTTGGTGTAGAGCTCGCGCGGCACGAGGCCCGCGGCGTACCACTCGTCGTAGTGGGGCACGACCTCCTTCTCGATGAAGTCGCGCAGGACGAGGCGGAAGGCCTCGTGGTCCTCGGTGAACGTCGTACGGCGCATGGGTCCCTCTCCCGTCGTTACTCGCGGGTAACCATGCCAGCCCCCGGCCCTCTGCGCACCCCCGGGGTCGGGTCGTGTCGCGAGAGGGCTTTCAGGCGCTGGTCGGCGCGGTGCGGAAGGCCGCGACGGCGTCGTCGAGGTTGGCGAACACGTGCGCGTCGGGGATGCGGGCGTCGAGGCCGTAGACCCTGAGCGTGTCGAGCAGGCTGGAGTCCGCCCGCGCGAGCGCGAAGGTGACCTTGTGGTGCTCGAGGTAGTCGAGGAGCCCGCTGAACGACAGGCCGGCCGAGTAGTCGACGTCGCCGAGCGTCGACGCGTCGAGCACGAGCCACCGCACCGGGTCGGGAGCGCCCTCGACGACACCGGTGAGGAAGCCCACCAGCACCGACGAGCTCAGGAAGTCGCCGAGGAAGCCGAGGCGGAAGATCCGCGCCACGACGAGGATCCCGCCGGTGATGAGGGCGACCATGCCGCAGTCGGCGACCCACTCGCTCGTGTCCGGCTCCAGTCCCGAGATGCCCAGGCCGGTGAGACCGGCGGCCAGCAGCGCCGCCGTTCGGGTCCGAGCCTCTCGTCGTCCATCGACGCCGAGGCGACGACCCTGAACGACGTCAGCCGTGGACGTCCGTCCCGTCGACAGGCCCGTGGGCTTCCCCTGGAGTCGGATGCCGCCCTGTCCGGCACCTGGCAGGCTGCGCGCATGACCTCAGCGCTCCTCGTCATCGACGTCCAGAACGAGTACGTGACCGGCGGCCTGCCGATCGTCGACCCGCCCGTCGAGGGCTCGCTCGCCCGCATCGCCGAGGCGATCGACGCGGCGAACGCCGCGGGCCTCCCCGTGGTCCTGGTGCGGCACACCGAGCCCGACCCGACGGGCGGACTGTTCGTGGCGGGCACGCCGGCATGGGCGCTCCACGACGCGGTCGCGACGCGTCCGCACGCGGCGGTCGTGGACAAGCAGCTTCCCGGTTCGTTCACCGGCACGGGCCTCGAGGAGCTGCTCGCGGAGCACGGCGTCGACCACCTCGTCGTCGTCGGCTACATGACGCACATGTGCGTCGACACCACGACGCGTCAGGCGATGCACCTCGGGCTCGACGTCACCGTGCTCGACGACGCGACCGGCACGATCGACGTCTCCGACTCGCTTCCGGCGTCGCTCGTCCACCGGGTCGAGCTCGGAGTCCTGGGCGACGGCTTCGCGACCGTGACCTCGACCTCGGACTGGGTCGCGTCGCTCGGCTAGGTGGCTCGTCCTGGACGTTTCTTGGACAGACATGGGACGAACACGGACGTTCGGGAGATGAACGTTCTGTAGTCGTGCGCCTACTGTGAGCAACACGCCGATGAGTGGAGCAATCCACCGAACAGACCACCCTTTCGGCGCACCATGTTCGTGTCCGTAACGCCGACACCTGTTCTGTGAACGCGAGGAGGTGGATCACGATGACGACGATGACGATCACGACGCCGACCCCCACGGTCGAGCCGGAGCGTGAGATCGACGTGATGGAGATGCTACGACGGGGCATCCCCCTGACTCTGCTGATGGACCTCGCCGACCCGTTCGGTCCCCGCTCTGCCGAGATCTACATCTCCGAGCGCACGGCCGAATCGGCCGCCTGATCCCCCCGAGACTCCCCCGCGGGAAGCGATTTCGTCGCAACGGCGACGTCGGTGTATCGTTGCCGCGCACCATGCGCCGCTAGCTCAACTGGCAGAGCAGCGGACTCTTAATCCGCGGGTTGTAGGTTCAAGTCCTACGCGGCGTACGTGTGACGGCCCGGCTGCAGCCTCTGCAGCCGGGCCGTCGTCATGCACGGGGTCGTCCCGGTGAGGGTCGGTCAGTAGCGGAAG
>JADGOZ010000172.1 GCA_017882705.1 Candidatus Nanopelagicales bacterium
TGCAGATCGCCGATCGCTGCGTCGGGCGAGGTGGTCGAGGCCTCGGCGGCGCTCAGGCCGGCGGCCACGGCGGCGCCGCCGCCGACCATCACCCCGACGACGACCGCACCGGTCACCAGTGCGCGTCCTGGACTCGTCATGACTGCTCCTCGGGCTCTGTTTCCCACGCACTGATCTTCGGCACCGGCCGTGCAGGAGGTGACTCCGTGCCGTCCAAAGATCAGCCCCTGACATCCAAGATCTGTCCAAGGCAGGCCGGTCTGCCCGCATCCCGGACACGCTCCGCCAGGGTTCGGACACGAGGGGACCGGCGTATACGCCTCGAGCGGTGACCGAGGGTGACGACACGCCGTACGACGGGCGTGATTCATGATCCGACCGGGCCAGCGGCCTCAGGCCGGGCGTCCCGCGGCCGATAACCACCCGGACAGCGTCGTCGCCCCCGAGGCCCGCCGTAAGGAGACACCGTGACCCGCCTGGTCGCCCGGACGCCCCGTCGCGGGCTCCTCCAGGTGTCGGCGGTGTCGGCGCTCGTCGTCCTCGGCGGGCTCCTCGCTCCCGTCGTGGGCACGGCGGCCGCCACGACGGCCGCCCCGCTCGCGACCGTCTCCGCGACGACGGCGCCCGCCTCGCCGACGGCCACCAACGTGGGCGCCCCGAGCTGGTGGGTCGGCGACTGCGACGCGACGCGCTGGGGTCCTATCGCGGCGCGGCTCGGCTGGACCGGGGTCGGCTCGCACCGGCTCGGCGCGTCCTACCTCGGCGTCCCGGTCTGCGGTCCTCGCCCGGCGGTCGACGGCTCACCGAACGTGCAGTGGGGCCGCGCCGGATGGGGCGAGGCCGAGTGGCAGTGCGTCGAGGTGGCTCAGCGATTCATGGCGCAGGTCTACGGCACCGTCGCCTACGGCGCCAACGGCAGCCAGGTCGTCAACAACTACCGCGCCTCCTACGGCGGCGGCCTCGTGCGCATCAACAACGGCACGGTCGGCAAGGCACCGCAGCCCGGCGACATCGTGTCGTTCACGACGCCGAAGAACCCCTACGGCCACGTCGTCGTGGTGACGAGCAGCACGGTCGACGGCAACGGCAACGGCACCGTCACGATGCTCTCCCAGAACGACACCGCCACCGGCTGGCGGACGCTGCCGGTCACCGCCTGGACGATGTCGGGCTTCGGCTCGCTGACGCCCTACGCGTGGCTGCACGACCCGGCCGGGCGCGGGAACCCGCTGGCCGACGGGACCTTCGTCCGGGTGACGGGGACGGCCGCGGTCTACCGCATCGTCGGCGGGGCCCCCGTCCGAGTGAGCTCGTGGGCCTCCTTCGGCAGCACCAACCCGGTGGCGGTCGTGGACGCCCCCCAGTTCGCGCGGCTGCGCCCCGTGCCCGCGGACGGCACCTACCTGAAGGACTCCTCGACCGGCGCCATGTACCGGACCGCGGGCGGGTCTCCGCTGCAGATCTCCAAGGCCGACGCTCCGACGATGCCGGGCTGGGGCGCGTCGCCGGTGTGGACCGTCGACCACTGGGCGCTCGTCCAGGGCGACCACCTGCTCCCCGTGCCGGCCGACCGCACGCAGGTGTGCCGGGTCGACACGCACGACTGCTTCGTGATCGCCGGCGGCGCCCCGATGGCCGTCCCCGCGACCGCGACGGGCCAGGTGCCGGGATGGTCGAGCCGTCCGCGGACCGTGGTCTCCTCGGCCGAGTTCGCGTCCTGGGCTCACCTGCGGCCGGTGCCCGCGGACGGCACCCTGCTCTGCGACGGTTCGACGATGACCTGCTACAGCACCGTGGACGGTGCGCCGCTCGTCACGCCCGCCGTCGACGCTCGGCGGCTGCCCGGCTGGACGGCGACCGCCGCCGTGACGGTCCCTCACCTGGAGTTCACTCGCGAGGTGCACCTGCGCGGCGCTCCGCGCGACGGCACCGTCCTGTGCCCCCTCGACCAGAAGACCTGCTTCGTCGTCGCCGGCCGCGCGCCGCTCGCGATCTCCCCGGCCGCAGCAGCCGCGGTCCCGGCGCTGAGCACCACGGGAGCGGCACGGGTCTCGTCCTACGAGTTCCTCCACCCGGTCCACCTGCGGCTGCGACCCGTCGACGGCACCCTGATCCAGCCGTTCGACTCGCCCGGCGCCTACGTGGTCACCGCGGGGGTCGCGACGCCGACCGCGCTCGACATGACGTCGGCTGCGGCCGCGGCGGTCCCCGTGGTCGTCGACCAGGCCGCGATCGACAACGCCGGGCTGACGGGTCCCTGGGCGCACCTCGCGAGCCGCCCGGCCAGCGTGGTGATCACGTCGCCGTCGGTCCCGGTGTCCCTGACCGGTGCGATGACGCTCACCTGGGGCAGGCCCATCGCGTCGAGCGCCGTGACGTCGTTCTCCGTGCGCAGTCGGACCGCGACTCCGCGACACGCGTTCACGCCCTGGACAGTCCCTGCCCCCTGGTCCTCCGTGACCGCGACGCAGGTCACCACGGGGGTGGCGCCCGGCGCGACCGTCTGCATCTCCGTGCGAGCGACCAACCGGGCCGGCCAGGTCGGCGCCTGGACGACGCCGCGCTGCACCACCCGCCCGCTGGACCAGACCGCCGCATCCCGGCTGAGCCGCGGCTGGCGCACCGAGACGTCGCCGTCGCTCTACCTCGGCAGCCAGCTCGTCAGCGCGAAGCACGGTTCCGCGTGGACGCTGTCAGGGGTGACCTCCAACCAGGTCGGCGTGGTCGCCACGGTCTGCCCGGGCTGCGGGGTCGTGCGGATCTCCCTGGGCGGACGGGTGCTGGGCACGCTCAGCCTGGCGAGCCCGACCGTGGCCCGCCGGCAGCTGCTCCTCCTCCCCCGCTCCGCGACCTCGAGCGGCGCACTGACGATCTCCGTGGCGAGCCCTGACACGCACGCCGTCCGGCTCGACGGCGTCATCGTCTCCCGCGCCTGACGCCGGCGGCCTCAGAGCAGGCCGACACCGATGTCGCCGCCGCGCGGGTCCGCCTTCTCCAGCAGCGACCACGGCACCCGGAACACCCGGCCGGGCGCGACCGACCACGGCAGGCTGCGGCGGCCCACCTCACGTCCGTCCTGACGCGCGACCACGCGCGGCACCGTTCGCACGTCGTCCGCCCACAGCAGCAGTCGCCGCCGCGACGGCGCGCCCGCCCCTGCGCTCAGCAGCGACGGCGCGACCCAGCGGAACGGCGCCTCGGCCACGATGCGCGCGCCGGGCTCCGGCGTCGCCCCGGAGTCGAGCCAGCGACGCACGTGGTCGGCCACGTGGCGCCCGTCGAGCGCGGCGACGTCCGCCGTGTCGACGGGGTGCACGACGTTGCCGACCGCGAAGACGCCCGCGCGGGACGTGCGCAGGGCCGCGTCGACGCGCGGGCCCTTGGTGGCGGGGTCGAGGTCGATCCCGCCGAGCCGGACGAGCTCGTGGTCGGGGATCCAGTCGCCGGTGAACACCACGACGTCGCACGCGACCACACGCGTCCGCCCCGTGCGCAGGTTGCGGATCTCGACGCCCTCGACCACGTCCTTCCCGATCACGCGGACGACCTGCGTGCGGGTCGTGACCGGGACGCGCAGAGCGAGCCTCGCTCCCGCGCGCAACGCCGACCAGGTCTCCCCGCGCTCGTGCTCGGTGGTCATGAGCACCGTCTCGGTACCGGCCTCGCGCAGGGTCAGCACCGCCGACCAGCTCACCAGCTCGGCGCCCACGACGACCGCGCGGCGCCCCGGCGAGCGGTGCTGCAGGTGCACGAGGTTCTGCAGCAGGCCGGTGGTGAGGACCCCGGACGGCCGGTCGCCCGGCACCAGCCGGGCGCTGCGCGGGCGCTCGCGCGCACCGGTCGCCAGGAGCACCGCCCCACCGGTGACGACGATGCGTCCGTGCGGGCTCGTCACCTCGAGCCCCCGCTCCCCCGACCAGCCCGTCGCCGTGGCCTCCGTACGGATGTCGGCACCCGCGTCGCGGGCGAGCGCCACGAGCCGCCGGGCGTACGCCGGTCCGCTCGTCACCCGTCGCAGGTCGCGGGCGCCGTAGCCGAGATGGTCGCTGTGGCGCGGGATCCCGCCCGCGTGCGTCTCGCGGTCGAGCACGATCACGCTGCGGTCGCGGCCGAGCTCGCGCGCGGCGGTGAGACCGGCCGGACCCGCGCCGACGACGACCACGTCGGCGTGCAGGGTGCTCACGAGGCACCGCCCGACGTCGTACGCCGACCCAGGTCGTCCTCGAGCAGCCGAGCGACCTCGGCGCCGCAGTAGAACCCCTGGCAGCGGCCCATGAGCGCGCGCGTCCGCCGTCGCAGCCCGTCGATGTCGCTCGGCGGGATCGTCGACGCCAGCGCGTCGCGCACCTCGCCGCGTGTCACGCGTTCGCAGAAGCAGACGACGCGGCCGTAGTCGGCGTCGCCGGCGATGCGCCGGGCGTCGGCATAGGGGCGCGGGAAGGCCTCGCCGATGTTCGGCATGCGTGGCACCGGTGGCAGGTCGCGTCGAGGAATCGTTGCGATACCTTGCGATGCAAGGAGTTCCACAGCATGCTCGGCGATCGCCATCGACGCGGTCAGTCCTGTGGAACGGATGCCGCCGAGGAGCAGGTAGCGCTGCGCCGCGTCGACGTCGACGACGTAGTCGTCGTGCTCGGTCGCGGCGCGGAGGCCGGCGTAGGTCGCGGTGACCTCCTCGTCGAGCAGCGCCGGCATCAGGGCCCGCCCCTTGCCGACGAGGAGCTCGAACCCGGACTCCGTGGTCGACGTGTCCGTGCGGTCCTCGATGTTCTCCGACGTCGGTCCGAGCATCACGTTGCCGTAGATGGTCGGGCTCACCAGCACGCCCTTGCCGCGCGCGGTCGGCACCGGCAGCACGATGTGGTCGACGAGGGCGCGCGCGAGCTTGTCGAACACGATGAGCTCGCCGCGGCGCGGCACCACGGTGAAGCGGTCGTGGCCGAGCAGACGATCCATGCGGTCGGCGCCGAGGCCCGCGGCGTTGACGAGCCACCGGGCCTCGACCGTGCCGGCGCCGGTGACCAGCAGCGTGGTGTCGGCGCCGACGTGGACCTCCACGAGCTCGTGTCGCAGCAGCAGGTCGGCGCCGCGGCGCACCGCCTCGGTGGCGAACGCCAGCGCGGTCGTCCACGAGCAGATGATCGACTCGTCCGGGATCACGAGGCCGCCGAGCGCCCCCGTGCCGAGGTGCGGCAGCCGGGCGTAGACCTCGTCGGCGTCGATCAGCGCGCCGTGCTCGTAGCCGTTGGCGACCGCCTTCGCCGCGAGCTTCGGCAGCGCGGCGAGCTGCTCGTCGTCCCAGGCCACGAGGACCGCGCCGACCCGCTCGACCGGGATGCCGGCGGGCAGGGCGTAGGCCGACAGCAGCTCGCAGCCGCGTCGCACGAGACGCGACTCCAGCGTGCCGGGGGTGGCGTCGAAGCCGGTGTGCAGGATCGCGGTGTTGGCCTTGCTCGTCGCGTCGCCGACGTCGCCGCGCGCCTCGAGCAGCGCGACCGAGAGCGGACGGCCGTCGACCTCGAGGCCCGAGAGCTCGCGGGCCACCGCGCAGCCGACGATGCCGGCACCGACGATCGCGACGTCGTAGACGTGCGCACCGGACTCCGTAGCGGGTTCCCGCATCACGCATCGACCCCGAGGTCGCGGCGCACTGCGGCGCGCCAGCGGCCGAGGTGCTCGGCCGCGCGGTCGGCGGACCAGCGCGGCTCGTAGGTCGCGACCGGGTCCCATCCACCGACGACGTCACCGACGCTCTGCGACGGGTCGAGCCCGATCGCGGCCGCGGCCGCGGCGCCGAGGGCGGTCGCGTCGGGCGAGGGGTAGATGTCGATGGGGACCTGCGCGAGGTCCGCCTGCGCCTGCATGAGGAACGTCGAGCGGGTGAGGCCGCCGTCGACGCGCAGCCGCAGCACGGGCGACCCGAGGTCGCCCGACACGACGTCGAGCAGGTCGACGACGGTCGCCGCGATGCCGCGCAGCACGGCTGCGACGACGGCACCGCGGTCGGTCGACAGCGTCATGCCGTGCAGCGAGGCGGTCGCGTCGGAGCGCCACCACGGCGCGGCGAGCCCGGCGAGCGCGGGCACGAACAGAACTGAGTCGTCGTCGACGGCGACGGAGTCGACGTCGTGGGACCCGCCGATCACCCCGAGGCCGACGAGCCAGCGGACGGCCGAGGCGGCCGTGTAGACCTGCCCGTCGAGGCAGTAGGCGGTCTCACCGCGCAACCGCGACGCGACCGAGGTCGTGAGACCCGCTGTCGAGCGGGTCGGGACCGTGCCGGTGGAGGTCAGCAGGAAGGCGCCGGTGCCGTAGGTGCACTTCGTCTCGCCGGCGGCACGACAGTCCTGCGCGAGCAGCGCGGCCTGCTGGTCGACGAGCAGGCCGACCACGGGGACGTCGCCACCGCCGAACGCCGACGTGGTGCCGACGACCTCGTCGCACGCGACGAGCCGCGGCAGCCGCTCGTCGGCGAGGCCGAACACCCCGAGCAGCTCCGGGGACCAGTCCGCCGCGTCGAGGTCGAGCACGAGGGACCTGCTCGCCGTCGTGACGTCCGTGACGAGCTCACCGGTGAGGGCGTGCAGGAGCCAGGAGTCCGTGGTGGTGACCACGCCGTCGCGCGTCAGGTGGCGGCGTATCCAGGCCATCTTGGGGGCGCTGAAGTACGGGTCGAGGACGAGGCCGGTCGCGGCGGCGACGCGCTCGCGGTGCTCGGCGAGGTCGGCGCACACCGACTCGGCACGCCCGTCCTGCCACACGATCGCGGTCGTGAGCGGCTCGCCGCTGTCGGGGTCCCAGGCCAGGACCGTCTCGCCCTGGTTCGCCAGCGCGACGGCGTCCAGGCGGCCGTCCGTGCCGGCGACCGCACGACGCCCCGCGTCGAGCACGGACGCCAGCAACGCGGCGGGGTCCTGCTCGACCCGGCCGTCGGACAGGTACGCCGGACGCACGGACTCCTCGGCCGAGGCGACCACGACGCCGTCCTCGACGACGACCGCCTTGGTGCCGGACGTCCCCTGGTCGATCGCGAGCACGCGCACGAGCGACCTCCAGAACGACGGGACGCGAGGAGTCAACCACCCCCTCGTCGCGTGATCCTGCTCTACTGCAGGATTCCGGTCGCTGGAGACCTGCGCAGGAGCAGGATCACGCGGGGTTCAGACGCCGAGCATCGCGCGGCGCACGAAGAGGGCGTACTGCGGCATCCCCTTCGGAGTGAGGTGCAGACCGTCCTTGAACCAGTCGGGGTGGCCGGCGGAGAAGCTCTTCCAGTCGGCGACGACGACGTGGGGGTGGCGCTGCGCGACGTCGGCCAGCGTGCGGTTGCCCGGGCCGACGAACGCGAAGCGCGCCGTGGAGTTCACCAGCACCACGCGCACGCGGTCGTCGAGGCGCGAGAGAGCGCGGTCGAGCGCGTCGGCCGAGACCGGACCCGCGTCGCCGAGATGGAGCACGACCGCCTTGCGCAGCGTGCCGGCCGCGAGGTCCTTCAGCGCCCGGCCCTCGACGAAGGCCGGCGAGCGGTTGATGCCGGCGTCGACCGCGACGCCCGGCACGACCTTGCGCAGGGTGCCGACGGCCCACAGGTCGACCGAGGTGCCGAACCAGGAGATGTCGGCGGACGAGAGACGGACGCCGTCCTCGAGCTGGCGGTCCGCGGGGCTCACGCCCCGGGCCAGGGACCCCGAGTACGGCGGGGGCACGGCCTGCCTGGCCGCGTGCGACCCCGAGGACGGCACCGCCACGACCGGGTGCGCGGGCGGCCGGGCGCGCCCGGAGTCGACGACCTCGGTGGTGCGCCCGAGGCCCTCGCTCGCCGCCACCTGCGCCGGCGTCGGCGCGAAGGACAGCAGGCCCACCAGGACACCGAGCGAGACGGCCACCGAGGCGAGCACCGCGAGCCCGTGCGTGCCCGGCAGAAGCGTGGGTGCTCCCCCGGTGCGGACGGTCGCGCGCACGCGCGCGAACCAGGCACCCAGCACTCCGTGGCGCACCGGAGTCTCGACGTAGCGATAGCTGAGCTCGGCGACGCCGAGCACGAGCGCGACCCGGACGACGTCGACGAGCGGGCCCTCCCAGGGCATGTCGATGCCGGGGCGGGTCACCAGGAAGATCGGCCAGTGCCAGAGGTAGATGCCGTAGGACCGCTCGCCCACCCAGCGCATCGGCGCGACGTCGAGCAGCGGTCCGACCGGCGACGCCGGGTGCGTCGAGACCGCGACCAGCGCCACGAACACGCCGCCGACGAGCAGGAAGCCGCCGCGGTAGAGCCACTCCGTGTACTGCGACACGGTGAGCATGAGCCAGGTGGTGAGCGCGAGCGCGATGCCGCCGCCGACACCGAGGACCCGGCGCGCGCCCGGCACCACGTCGCGGCGGAAGCGCAGCACCTGCCACCCGGTGGCCAGCGCGGCGCCGAGCAGGACCGACGACGCGTGCGTGTCGGCGCCGAAGTAGACACGGGTCGGGTCGGAGTCGATCGGCATCCCGGAGCCGACGGCGATGACGGCCATCCACGCGGCCGAGAGCAGCGCACCGCCCAGCGCCACACCGCGCACGAGCGCGCGTCGGCGGATCCCGAGCCGCGGGGCCACCAGGCAGAGGACGCCGAGGACGGCCGGCCACACGAGGTAGAACTGCTCCTCCACCGCGAGCGACCACAGGTGCGCCAGCATGTTCCCGCGACCGACGAGCTCGAAGTAGGACTGGTGCTGCGCGATGGCCCACCAGTTGCTGACGTAGAACAGCGCCGCCGGGGTGTCGCGCACCGTCTGACGCGCCACGTCGTCCGCGATCGTCGCGACCAGCACGAGGGTGACGGCGAGGACGAGGAGCAGCGCAGGCAGCAGACGCCTCGCGCGGCGTACGTAGAACGCACCGAGCTCGATGTGGCCACGCTTCTCCAGCTCGGCGAGCAGCAGCGTCGTGATGAGGAAGCCGCTGATCACGAAGAAGAGGTCGACACCGAGGAAGCCGCCGGGCAGCCAGTCGTAGCCGAGGTGGTAGGTGACGACGGCCGCGACCGCGATGGCGCGCAGGCCGTCGAGACCGCCGATGCGCGACGGCGCCCGGCGCGCAGGGGCGGCGACGTGCGCTGCGGGCCGCTCGAGCACGGTCGTCACGACGACAACCCTAGGCACGCTCCGCAGCCCGTCGGTGCGCGACACGCACGCCGGGACCGCCGCCTAGAGTCGGCACCATGCGCGTCACCCTCCCCGGCACCGACCTGTCGCTCTTCCCGCTCTGCCTCGGCGGCAACGTCTTCGGCTGGAGCGCCGACGAGGCAGCCTCCTTCGCCGTGCTCGACTCCTATGTCGCGGCCGGTGGCAACGTCATCGACACCGCCGACGGCTATGCGCGCTGGCTCGGCAACGGCGGCGGTGAGTCCGAGACCGTCATCGGCAGCTGGATGGCGGCCCGCGGCAACCGCGACGACCTCGTCATCGCGACGAAGGTCGGCAAGAACGAGGGCCTCGACAACCTGCGCCCGGAGACGATCCGGCGGGCGTGCGACCTGTCGCTCCAGCGGCTGCAGACCGATCGCATCGACCTCTACTACGCGCACCAGGACCATCTCGACGACGACATGGCCGCGACCCTCGAGACGTTCGACGCGCTCGTGCGCGAGGGCAAGGTCCGCCACCTCGCCGCCTCCAACTACACGGGCGCCCGCCTGGGCCAGGCGCTCGACCTGCAGGCGGCCAACGGCTGGGCGCCCTACGCCGCGCTGCAGCCGCACTACAACCTCGTCGAGCGCACGGAGTACGAGACCGAGTACGCCGACCTCTGCGTCGAGCGCGGCATCGGCACGCTTCCGTACTACGGCCTCGCCCGCGGCTACCTCACGGGCAAGTACCGCGTCGGCGGCGCAGTCGTCGAGAGCGTGCGCGCGGGCGGCACCGCGAGCTACCAGGACGAGCGCGGCGAGCGGGTCATCGACGCGCTCGGGGTGATCGCCGCCTCGCACGGCGTACGTCCTGCTGCGGTGGCGCTGGCGTGGCTGCGCACGCGTCCGGCGGTCGTCGCGCCGATCGCGAGCGCGCGCACGCCCGAGCAGCTCGCCGAGCTGCTGCCGATGGCCGGGCTGGCTCTCACCAGCGACGAGCTGGGGCTGCTCGAGCGGGTCTCCGCGTAGCTAGCCGACCACTCCGTCGGGGTTCGGGACCGCACCGCCGTTGCTCGCGGCCCGGCCGCCGGTGCCGATCGGCACGCCGTCGACCGGCGACCCGGCCTCCGGGCTGTACGTCCTGCTGCTGCGGAACGTGTCGACGAAGGCCTGCAGGCGCGGGTCGGTCGGGTCGGACAGTCGCAGCTGGTAGCCCCACGAGCTGATGACGATGGGCGAGGGCAGGTCGCTCGTGGCCCACGGGCTCATCACGACGTAGCGGTTGGCCTGCCCGGCGGGCGATCCCTCGCCCGACTCGGCGATCATCGACTGCTTCGCGACGAACGCCGTGAGCGCCGCGACCTGGTCGGCGGGGAGCCTCGGGTCGTAGGTGATCCAGACCGCGCCGTGCTCGAGGTCGTGCACCGCGCGCTCGCCCGGGACCGGCGCGGTGTAGACGCCAGCGTTCATCCAGACCGGCGCGTGCTGCCCGCCGACGGGCGGGAGGACGGCGTAGCTCACGGGTCCGTCGACGTGGTCGTGGGCGAGCGTGCCGGGTCCCGGCGTGCCCGGGCCCGGGTAGCCCGCGGTGTCCCAGGCGAGCAGCCCGTCGATGCCGGCCGGCGGCGTCACGGCCTTCGGCGTGGTCTCGGTGGTGGTCTGCGTCCCGGCCGGCGGTGCCGGGAGCACCTGGTCGGCCGCCGTGGAGGAGGACGCCGCCGACGAGGACGACGTCGAGCTCGGCGCCGCCATGCCGGAGGACGAGGTCGCCGCGGGCGCGCTGCTGCTGCCGGAGCTGCACGCGGCGAGGAGCACGGCCGTGGCCGGGAGGGCGAGCAGCTGTGGGGAGAGCGGGCGTCGGATCACGACCGCGACCTTAAGCGACCGTCGCGCCGCGGGGACCGGCGACCAGCGTCACGACCCGGTCGGCGACCAGCTCGGCCTCCTGCTCGTCGTGGGTCACGTGGACGGCCGGGATTCCCTGCGCACGCAGGAGATCGCGCACCTCGACCCCGAGGCGCTCGCGCAGGTCGCGGTCCAGTGCGCCGAACGGCTCGTCGAGCAGCA
>JADGOZ010000173.1 GCA_017882705.1 Candidatus Nanopelagicales bacterium
ACCTCGTGGTGGCTGCGCTCGACGCTCAGGCCGACATCAGCCAGCTTCAGGCACATCTCGTCGCGCATGTCGGCGAAATGGTCGACCGGCGGGACCGGGAAGTAGCCGCCCTTGTAGGCCGTCTTGTAACCGCGGTTGGCGCTGCCGTCGCCCTCAGTCTCGCGGCCGGTGTTCCAGGCGCCTTCGACGGAGTCGATGAAGTAGTAGCCCGCGTTCTGCTGGGTCTGGAAACGGACCGAGTCGAAGATGTAGAACTCGGCCTCGGCGCCGAAGTAGACCGTGTCGGCGATGCCGGTGGAGGCGAGGTAGGCCTCGGCCTTGGCGGCGATGTTGCGCGGGTCGCGGCTGTAGACCTCGTTGGTGAACGGGTCGCGGATGGAGAAGTTGACGATGAGGGTCTTCTCGGCGCGGAACTCGTCGAGGTAGGCCGAGGTGACGTCGGGCACGAGCTTCATGTCGGACTCGTGGATCGCCTGGAACCCGCGGATCGACGAGCCGTCGAACATCTGGCCCTCGGTGAAGAAGTCCAGGTCGAGGCCCTTGGCCGGGACGTTGAAGTGCTGCATGACGCCGGGCAGGTCGCAGAACCGCACGTCGACGAACTGCACGTCCTCGTCCTGGATGAACTGGAGGACTTCCTCCGCGCTCGTGAACATCCATTCCTCCTTGCGGGCCCGGGCCTGCGCCGACGGACTCATCGCCTTCCCGCGGCGGGTTCGCCCGGGTGTCTGACCAGAACCTAGGGGGGTGGGATTTCCCGTCGGTGTCCCGATTGTTTCTGGTGTGTTTCCGAGCGTGTCAGGTGGGGGGCACTCCCGTCGAGAGGGGCCGGACGTGGTCGTCGACCGGGCCGCAGTCCCGGCATCCGGACGGTCAGCCGCCCGTGCCGGAGGCGTCGAACCGGTAGCCGAGACCTGGCGCCGTGATGAGGTAGCGGGGCTTGCCCTGGTCGGGCTCGAGCTTCGCCCGCAGCTGGGCGAGGTAGACCCGCAGATAGTTGGTCTGGGCCTCGAACTGCGGGCCCCACACGTCGCGGAGCAGGTCTGCGCCGGGCACGAGCAGGCCGCCTGCTCGGACCAGCACCTCGAGCACACCCCACTCGGTGGGCGTCAGGTGGATCTCGTCGCCCGTGGTCGCGACGACCCGCTTGCGGCCGAGGTCGACGGCGAAGTCGGGGGTGCGCACGACGCCGGAGTCGACCGGGGCGCCGGACCGACGCGCAGCAGCCCGAAGCCGGGCGAGCAGCTCCTCGATGCCGAACGGCTTCGTGAGGTAGTCGTCGGCGCCGGCGTCCAGCGCGGTGACCTTGTCGGACTGGTCGCGTCGCGCCGACAGCACCACGATCGGTACGCCGCTGCGCTCCCGGATCTGCCCGATGACGCGTACTCCGTCGATGTCGGGCAGGCCGAGGTCGAGGACGACGACGTCGAGGCGGGTCGTCCGCACCCACTCCAGCGCATCCGACCCGGTGGCCGCGGCGTGCACGGAGTAGCCGCGGGAGCGCAGGGTCAGGACCAGCGCCTTGCGGAGCTGGTCGTCGTCCTCGACGACGAGGAGATCGGTCATCGTGCGGCCTCCTTGGCCAGCAGCCGCACGGTGAGTCCGCCGCCGTCGGTCTCGTGGAACTCGACGTTCACGCCCATCGCGGCGCAGAAGCCGCGGACGATCGCGAGGCCGAGGCCGGCGCTGCGGTCGGCGCGACCGGCGGTGCCGTCGAGCGCGACCGGGTCGGTGTGCGCCGTCGCGTCGAGGCCGGGCCCGTGGTCGACGACATCGATGGCGACGGCGTCGCCGAGCTCGTAGGCCGCGACGTGCACGGCGGAGTCGTCCGAGGGCCCGGCGTAGCGGAGAGCGTTGGACACGAGGTTCTCCACGACGCGCTCGAGGAGCGCGGGGTCGGCGAGCACGAGGGGAAGGGTGTCGCTGACGTCGACCGTGACGGACGCGTGCGGGAAGGCGAGGACCGCCGCGGCGACCGCGGCGTCGACCGGCGTGGGTGCGACGCGGGCCATGACGACTCCGGCCTCGAGCCGGCTCATGTCGAGGAGGTTCGTGATGAGCTCGTCGAGCCGCGCGGTGGAGTCGTCGACCGTCTCGAGCAGGTCGTGGCGCGCCTCGTCGTCGAGGTGCGAGCCGGGGTCGCGCAGCGCGTCGACGGCGAGTCGCAGGCCGGACAGCGGCGTGCGCAGGTCGTGGCCGACGCTGGCGAGCAGCGCCGTGCGCGCCTCGTCGACGGCGACGAGCCGCTCGGCCCGGAGCTGCTCGGACTCCATCCGGTCGCTCTCGTAGGACCGCACCGCGGCTGCCGCGAGCGACTCGACGAAGCCGGGGTCCTCGGCCATCCGCTCGCCGCCCAGCCCGACGAGGCGGTAGCCACCGGTGACGCGGACGTCGAGCGCCGCGGGACCGTCGGTGCGCGACGGTCCGGAGCCTGCCGTCGCGAGCACCTCGGCCGGTCCGTCGCCGTCGCGCAGCAGGCTGAGCCGGTCGAGGTCGAGCGCCACGCGGACCCGCTCGAGCGACTCCTGCGCCGTGGCGTCCTCGTCCTTCGACACGACCTCGGCGATGAGGCCGGCCCGCTCGCGCGAGCGGGCGGCACCGGCCTGCACGCGGGCGTTGAGCTCGGCCAGGATCGCCACGACACCCGCGACGAACGCGAAGACCACGAGCGCGACGACGTTGTCCGGGCTCGCGACCTCGAAGGTGCCGTAGGGCGGGACGAGGTACCAGTTCACGAGGACGACGGCGATGAGGGCGGCGACGATCCCGAGCGCGGGACCGATCACGACGGCGAGCGCGAGGACGAGCGTGAGCGCGAGCAGCAGGACCACGGTGAGGTCGATCGGAAGGTGGTTCTCGCCCAGCAGCGCTGCGCCCGACAGGACGGCGACTCCGACCACGAAGACCGCGAGGCGCGCGCGCAGCGGGAGCCGCACGAGCGTGCGGATGTCCTGGCTGCGCGTCACGTCCGACAGTCTGGCACCGCGGGGCCTAGACCCCGAGCGTCGCAGGCGCCTCGGCGTCGGCGTCGGCCATCATGAGCGGCACCGAGACGACGATCACGCCGTGCTCCTGGCGCAGCCGCACGCGCAGCCGCAGGGCGCTCTGGTTGTGCAGCAGCTGCTCCCACCAGTGCGTGACGACGTACTCCGGGATGTAGACGGCGACCATGTCGCGCGGGCTCGCGCGCCGCACGCCGCGGACATAGTCGATGATCGGCTGGGTGAGGTCGCGGTAGGGCGACTCGAGGCAGACGAGCGGCACAGGGATCTGCCGGTCGGCCCACATCTCCTGCAGCGCAGGGACGTCGCTGCGGTCGGTCTGCACGTGCAGCGCGACGAGGCTGTCCGGGCGCGTGGCGCGGGCGAACGCGAGCGCCTGCATCGCGGGGGAGTGCAGCCGCGACACGAGCACCACCGCGTGCACGCGGCTCGGCAGGCGTACGCCGCCGGGAGCGGGAGACATCGCGTTGTCGACGCGACGGTAGTGCCGGTTGATGCCGACCATGACCGCGAAGAACACCGGCACGGCGATGATGACGAGCCAGGCGCCGTGGGAGAACTTCGTCGCGATCACGATGACGAGCACGCACGCGGTCACGACTGCGCCGACGGCGTTCACGACGCGGGCGCGCAGCATCACGCCGCGCTCCTTGCCCGTGGCAAGGCGCAGCTCCTGGTTCCAGTGCTTCACCATGCCGGCCTGGGAGATCGTGAAGGACAGGAAGACGCCGAGGATGTAGAGCTGCACGAGGCGGGTGACGCTGGCGTCGAACACCACGATGAGCAGGATCGACGCGGCAGCGAGGAACACTATGCCGTTGCTGAACACGAGCCGGTCGCCACGACGGCCGAACTGCCGCGGCAGGTAGCCGTCGCGCCCCAGCACGGAGCCCATGATCGGGAAGCTGTTGTAGGCGGTGTTCGCGGCGAGCACGAGGACGAACGTCGTGAAGATCTGCAGCGCGTAGAACCCGATCGAACCGGTGCCGAACACGGCCTGGCCGAGCTGCGCGAGGACGGTGGGCTGCACCGCGTCGGCAGGGAGGCCGAGCGTGGCGTTGTCCTCGGAGAGGTGGACCCCGGACTTCACCGCGAGGGCGGTGACGCCGCCGAACATAGTGATCGCCAGGATCCCCATGGCGAGAAGGACTCCCGCGGCGTTCTTGGACTTCGGCGGCTTGAAGTAGGGGACGCCGTTCGACACGGCCTCGACACCGGTGAGCGCCGTGCAGCCGGACGCGAACGCGCGCAGCAGCAGGAAGACCGCGGTCGCGCCCGACGCCTCGGCCGCATGCACCTGCAGTGCGGAGGACTCCGCGACGACCGGCTGGCCGAGCAGCAGCTTGACGCCGCCGACGAGGAGCAGCGCCATCACGCTGATGATGAACAGGTACGTCGGCGCCGCGAACGTCGTGCCCGACTCGCGGATCCCGCGCAGGTTCATGAACGTGAGCAGCGCCACGAGGCCGATGCTCAGGGGCACGGCGTAGGCGACGAGCCCGGGGAACGCCGAGGTGAAGTTCGCGACGCCCGAGGTGACAGACACCGCGACGGTGAGGATGTAGTCGACGATGAGCGCGCTCGCCGCGACGAGCGCCGTCGTCTGGCCGAACTGGTCCTTCGCGACGGCGTAGGCGCCGCCGCCGCCCGGATAGGCGTACACCGTCTTGCGGTACGACGTCACCACGATGGCGAGCAGCGCGATGACCGCGGCGCCGACCCACGGCGTCCAGGTCAGCGCGGTCACGCCGCCGAGGACGAGGACGAGCAGGATCTCGTCCGTCGCGTACGCCACGCTCGAGAGCGGGTCGCTGCAGAAGACCGGCAGCGCGATCCGCTTGCTCAGCAGGCTGTGGTGGGAGGACGACGAGTCGATGGGGGTGCCGACGAGGGCGCGCTTGACGATGCTCACGGATCCAGTCGTACGCGCGCGCGGCGCGGCGTGCCGCCCCGCATTGACGCGATCCTGACACCCCCGCCCGAACCCTGACGCCCCCCTGACACCTAGCCTTCAGGACGTGACGGAACCCGACGACGAGCGGCCCAGGGCGCGGCTGACGCGCGAGGACCTCGGCTCGTGGCTGTCCGGGCCCGGCGCCGTCATCGGCACCGACCAGGACTACCGCGGGCAGCGTCTCGGACTGCCCGAGTCGGGCCCGGGCTCGGTCGCCGGCTTCGGTCGCCGGCTCGTCGCGCTCGTGATCGACTGGCTGGCCTGCCTGCTGCTCGTGCGGCTCTTCCTGCCGCACATCGACTACGGCACCCCCGGCTCCAGCCTCGCGACCCTCGGCTTCTTCCTCGCCGAGCTGACCCTCTTCACCTGGCTCGTCGGCGCGTCGTTCGGCCAGCGCCTGCTCGGGCTCGCGGTGGTCCGCCTCGACGGCGGCGGGGGTCCGGGCCTGCTCCGTGCATTGCTGCGCAGCCTGCAGATCTGCCTCGTGGTGCCGGCCGTGATCTGGGACCGCGACAGCCGCGGCCTGCACGACCGCAGCATGGGCACCGTCGTCGTACGCCGGTGAGTCAGACCGGCAGGCCGGTGATGTCCTGCTCGACGATCTCTCGGTCGTCGGGGTCGGTCACGAGCTCGAGCTGGGCGACCGCCTTGTCCTTCCACTCGGTGGCCGCTGCGCGGTCGCCGGCCGCGGCGTAGGCGCGGGCGAGGCCCTCGTAGGCCGAGCCGAGCAGCCACGGCTCGTCGGTCGCGAGCCGCGCGTTGTCGAGGCACAGCCGTGCGTGGTGCACCGCGGGCTCGGGACGACCGAGGGTGGAGTAGACGCGGCTGATCTGCCAGTCGCCGATGGCCAGGTGGCGCGGCGTACCGATCGAGGTCCAGTGCAGGCGGCTCGCGTGCGCGGAGTTGACGAGCTCCTGGTCGTCGGCGGCCGTGCGGTCGCCCTTCTCGAGCAGCTGCCAGACGCGGTTGAACAGCGAGACCGCGAGCGCGCGCTGCGTGGCGGGGTCGAGCTCGGAGGTGGGGGCGGTGTCGGTCATGACGGTCTCCTC
>JADGOZ010000174.1 GCA_017882705.1 Candidatus Nanopelagicales bacterium
GATGCCGCTGATGATGCCCTCGATCGCCTGGTCGATGGGCGCGTCGGCGAAGATGATGTTGGCCGCCTTGCCGCCGAGCTCGAGGGTGAGCTTCTTGCTCGTGCCGGCGACGGAACGGGCGATGGCCTTGCCCACCTCGGTGGACCCGGTGAACGCCACCTTGTCGACGCCGGGGTGCTCGACCAGTGAGCGGCCGGTCTCGCCGGCTCCGGTGACGATGTTCACCACGCCCGACGGCAGGTCGGCCTGCTGGCAGATGTCGGCGAACAGCAGTGCGGTCAGCGGCGTGGTCTCGGCCGGCTTGAGCACCACGGTGTTGCCGGCCGCGAGCGCGGGCGCGATCTTCCACGCGAGCATGAGGAGCGGGAAGTTCCACGGGATGACCTGCGCGGCGACGCCGAGCGGCTTCGGGTCCGGGCCGAACCCCGCGTGCTCGAGCTTGTCGGCCCAGCCGGCGTAGTAGAAGAAGTGCGCAGCGACGAGCGGGATGTCGACGTCGCGAGACTCCTTGATCGGCTTGCCGTTGTCGAGGGTCTCGAGGACGGCGAGCTCGCGCGAGCGCTCCTGCACGAGACGCGCGATGCGGTAGAGGTACTTCGCCCGCTCGGCGCCCGAGGTCTTCGACCAGACGCGGGTGTAGGCCCGCCGCGCCGCCTTCACCGCACGGTCGACGTCGGCGTCGCTGGCCACGGAGATCTCCGCGAGCACCTCCTCCGTCGCCGGGTTGATGCTCTTGATCGTGGTGCCGGTGCCGTCGACGAACCCACCGTCGATGAACAGGCCGTAGGACGATGCGATGTCGACGACGGAGCGCGACTCGGGTGCCGGGGCGTACTCGAAGGGCGTGGGCATGGTTCCTCGGTTCCTCTGCACGTGCCGGCGTCAGTCGACGGTGACGTAGTCGGGGCCGGAGTAGCGGCCGGTGGCCATCTTCTGCCGCTGCAGGAGCAGGTCGTTGAGCAGGCTCGAGGCCCCGAGCCGGAAGAGGTCGGGGGTGAGCCACTCCGTGCCGACCGTCTCGTTGACGAGGACGAGGTACTTCATCGCGTCCTTCGTCGTGCGGATGCCGCCGGCGGGCTTCATGCCGATCAGCTCGCCGGTGATGTCGTGCCAGTCGCGGCACGCCTCGAGCATCACGAGCGTGACGGGCAGGGTCGCGGCCGGCGAGATCTTGCCCGTCGAGGTCTTGATGAAGTCGGCGCCCGCGAGCATCGCGAGCCAGGACGCGCGACGCACGTTGTCGTAGGTCTGCAGCTCGCCCGTCTCGAGGATCACCTTGAGGTGCGCGGTCGCCCCGTCCTCGTGGCAGACCTGCTTGACGGCAGCGATCTCCTCGAAGATCTCGAGGTAGCGACCGGACAGGAACGCGCCGCGGTCGATGACCATGTCGATCTCGTCGGCGCCCTGCAGCACCGCGTCGCGGGTGTCGGCGAGCTTCACCGCCAGCGACGCGCGACCGGAGGGGAACGCCGCCGCCACCGCCGCGACCTTCACGCCGGAGTCGCCGAGCGCGGCCTTCGCGAGGCCGACGAGGTCGTTGTAGACGCAGACGGCCGCGGTGCGCGGCACGGAGGGGTCGTGCGGGTCCGGGCGGAGCGCCTTCGCGCACAGGGAGCGCACCTTGCCGGGGGTGTCGGCGCCCTCGAGCGTCGTGAGGTCGATCATCGAGATGGCCAGGTCGATGGCGAAGGCCTTCGCGGTGGTCTTGACCGACCGAGTGGACAGCGCGGCTGCACGGGCATCGGCGCCCACCTGGTCGACCCCGGGCAGGCCGTGGAGGAACCGCCGCAGCGAGGCGTCGGACCGGCCGACCTCGCCGAGCGCGGCCGGGTCGAGGAGCATCGAGGCGGAGGATCGGCTCACCGCTCGATCCTAGGCCCGCAGCGGGGATTTCCGAGGGGGACCGGTCCCCGGTTACAGTGCGCCTTCGGCGCCTGCTGCGTGGACGGCCATCGGCGCGCCGAGCCCGTAGGAAGGCCCTGCCATGGCTGCCGACGCCCCGGTTCCCCCGCAGCAGCGGATGCACACCCCGGACTCCGAGCTCGTCGCGCTCATCCTCGACTACGTCTCGGACCGGCTCGCGATCCCCGAGACCCCGCTCGACCACCCCGGCCAGAAGGCCGAGGTCGACGCGATCCTCGACGGCCTCGTCACACGCGAGGGCATGGACCCGGCCCGCGTGCTCGAGATCTACGCCGACCACCTGAGCAAGACCGTCCTGTCCGCCGACTCCCCGCGCTACTGGGCGTTCATCCCGTCGGCGCCGACGAAGGCCTCGCTGCTGTTCGACATGGTCGTGTCGGCGGCGTCGCTGCAGGGCATCTCGTGGCTCGAGGCCGCGGGCGCCGTGGCCGCCGAGAACCAGGCGCTGCGCTGGATCGCCGACGCCGCGGGGCTCCCCGTGGGCGCCGGAGGCGCGTTCGTGTCCGGCGGCTCGGCCGGCAACCTCTCCGCGCTCGTCGTGGCGCGCGACACCGCGCGACATCGGCTCGTCGCTCGCGACGGCGAGCAGGCGCGTCACCGCCGGTTGCGCTTCGCCGTCAGCGACCAGGCGCACTCGTCGGTGAGGAACACGCTCTCGATCATCGACGTCGATCCGTTCGTCATCACCACGGCGGACCACCGGTTCACCGGCGACGCGCTCCGCGCGGCGCTCGAGGCCGACAGCGACCCGGACTCGATCGTGGCGGTCGTCGCGACGTCCGGCACGACCAACGCCGGCATCATCGACGACCTGCTGGGCGTCGGCACGGTCGCGCGCGAGCGCGGCATGTGGTTCCACGTCGACGGCGCCTACGGCGGCGCCGGGCTGTTCGCGCCGAGCGTGCGGGACCGCTACGCCGGGATCGAGCTCGCCGACTCGTTCGTCGTCGACCCGCACAAGTGGCTGTTCGCGCCGTACGACTGCGCTGCGCTCCTCTACCGCGAGCCGCGGCTCGCCAAGGCGGTGCACACCCAGGACGCGTCGTACCTCGACGCCATCCACCACGACGACGGCTCCTACGAGTGGAACCCCACCGACTACGCGTACCACCTGACCCGCCGTGCCCGCGGCCTGCCGCTGTGGTTCTCGCTCGTCGTCAACGGCACCGACGCCTACACCGAGGCGATCGAGCACTCGATCACGCTCGCGCAGCAGGTCGCCCGGGAGATCGACGCGGCCGAGCACCTCGAGCTGCTGCGCGAGCCGACCCTCGGCATGGTGCTCTTCCGGCGAGTGGGCTGGACCGCGGCCGACTACGACACCTGGTGCGCACGCCTGCTGAGGGACCAGGTCGCCTTCATCACGAGCACGTCGTGGGAGGGCGAGACCGTGGGCAGGTTCAGCTTCATCCACCCGGCGACCACTCTGGAGATGCTGCGCGAGGTCCTCGCCACCACGGCGTAGCCGCGCCTTCGCGGTAGAGGCTGCATCAGGCGCCTGCGCGCGGCATGATCGCGGCCGTGGACGAGGGCCGCACGATCGACATCACCGAGCATCCCGACGGGATGGTCGTGTGGGGTCTCACGCCCAAGGGACTGCGGGTCGAGCTGCAGGTCTACGACGACGACCGGATGGTCGAGACGCCGAGCGAGTACGACACGTGGCCCGACGGGCCGCGCGAGACGCCTCCCGGTCTCGGCCGCTTCCTCGTGGAGCTCACCGACGCCAACGGCATCAGTGCGATCGCCGGCCAGGTGACCTGGCACCTCGAGTCCTACGGCCCGAACCTCGGCTCGCGCGCCTGGAACATCGGCATCGCGCTCTCGACGGCCACGCGCGGGCACGGGGTCGGGGCGGTGGCCCAGCGACTGCTCGCGGAGTGGCTGCTCGACACGTCCGACCTCGACCGCATCGAGGCGTCGACCGACGTCGAGAACGTCGCCGAGCAGCGCGCGCTCGAGAAGGCCGGCTTCACGCAGGAGGGGGTCCTGCGCTCGGCGCAGGAGCGCCTCGACGGCCGGCACGACCTGTTCGGCTACTCCCTGCTCCGCGACGAGGTCGACGCCGACCGCCGCCGGCTCGAGGAGTCAGGCGGCTGACGTGGACGCGGCTACGGCGGCGGGCTGCCAGCCGGGGTTGCGCAGGACGTAGCCGACCTTCTCGCGGAACCGGGTCGCGTGGCGGACGTCGTGGCCCATCACGTACCACTCGTGGAACCCGACGCGGAACGGGTTGAACGTGGTGAGCTGCTTGGTGATGCCGTAGCGCGGTCGCTCGACCTCCGGCTCGAACGTGCCGAACAACCGGTCCCAGACGATGAAGATGCCGGCGTAGTTCTTGTCGAGGTACTGGTCGTTGACGCCATGGTGCACGCGGTGGTGCGAGGGCGTGTTCATCACGAGCTCGATCGGCCTCGGGAGCAGGTGGATGCGCTCGGTGTGCAGGAAGAACTGGTAGATCAGGCTGATGGACTGCTGCAGGTAGATCGCCCAGACCGGAAAGCCGACGAGGGCGAGGGGCACCCAGAACACGAACGTGCCCAGCCCGGTCCACTCCTGCCGCAGCGCGGTCGAGAGGTTGTAGTACTGGCTCGAGTGGTGCACGACGTGGCTCGCCCAGAACAGGCGCACCCGGTGGCTGGCCCGGTGGAACGCGTAGTAGCAGAGGTCCTCGGCCACCAGCAGCGCCACCCACGCCCACGGCGAGCGCATGTCGATGCGCAGCGGGGTGAGCGCGTAGGCCGCGCTGAGCCCGAGCAGTGCGGCGACGTCCCAGAGCAGGCCCCAGACCCGGCTGCCGATGCCCATGGACAGGCTCGTGACCGTGTCCTTCATCGCGTAGCCCAGCTCGTCGTCCTGCGGGTTGTAGCGGTAGTGGACCGCCTCCACCGCGAGGAAGAGCACGAACATCGGGATCGCGATCAGGATGATGGTCACGTCGCGGTCTCTCCTCGTCCTCAGTGCTGCCGGTCTGGAGGGTGAGGTCATTGTGGGGGAAACGGAGCGGATGAGGGGAGATCTCGAGGCGCGACGTGACACGGGTGATCCGGACAGCGGTGCTCGAGGCGGGGCGCGCGCCCCGGGCGGGCTGCTGGGGGGAGCCATGTGATGATTCCGAGGACGGTGTCGGCCGCGATCGAGGTCGGAGCGGCGGAGCGAAGGGGTGGTGGAGTTGCTGACGGGACGTCGGGCCCGGCGGAGCATCACCGCCGCGGGGATCGTGACGGTCCTCTGCGCTCAGGTCGTCACCGCCCTGCTCGTCCCGGCATCGGCGACGTCCCGTTCTCCGTCCACCTCGACGCGCCCCCCGCGCTACTCCGCGTCGACGGTTCCGGCGCCCCATGCCTCCTGGATCACGAACCCGCAGTGGGTGGCTCCGCCGACGTCCCCGGCCTCGAGCAGTACCGCGACCCCGCTGCCGGTGTTCGTGAAGCAGTTCAGCCTCGACACGGCGCCCGTGTCGGCCGTGCTCAGCATCGCGGGCGAGGGCGACACCACCGCCACGGTGAACGGCCGACCCGTCAGCGCGGCGGTGCTGGAGCCCGGCTACAGCGCCGACACCGTGCGCGTGGACTACACCGGCTACGACGTCACTTCGCTCCTCTCGACCGGGGAGAACCGTATCGCCGTCGCGCTGGGCACCGGCATGTACGCCGAAGCCGGCGCCCCTGACCGCTACCTCAAGCTTCCGCACGTCTCCGGGCCGATCGGGTTCATCGCCGAGCTGATCCTCACCTACGCCGACGGATCGACTGCCGCCATCGGTACGGACCCGTCCTGGGCGACGACGCTCGGGGACACGACGTACGCGGGGTGGTACGGCGGCGAGGACGCAGATCTGCGTCGGCTGCCGACGGGCTGGGACCTGGCGGGGGCGAGCACGGCGTCCTGGGACCCCGCGGTGGTGCTGACGTCCGACGTGCCGACGAAGCTCGCCCTCACCCGTCGGATAGGTCCTCCCGTGGAAGTGGTCGGGTCGACGGCGGCCGTCTCGCTCCAGCAGGTGGCACCGACGCGCTGGATCGCGGACTTCGGCTCCAACGTGGCCGGCTGGCCCCAGGTCTCCGTGACCGCAGCGCCCGGGACACGCGTGGTGCTCACGCCGGCGGAGCTGGTCGCCTCGGGCGCGACGTCGGTGGACCAGAGCACGATGGGCGTGACGACGCGTCCGGTGTTCGACAGCGTCATCCTGACCGGCGCCGGGACCGAGACCTGGCACCCCCAGTTCGTCTACCACGGCTTCCGCTACCTGCAGGTCGACGTCACCGACGGCGCCCTGCAGGAACCCCTCGCAGCCGGTGACATCTCGCGGCTGCAGCTGCGCACCGCAGTGGCGCGCGTCGGCGACTTCACGTCGTCCGAGCCGATGCTCAACGCGGTGCACGACCTCGTCGACCGAGCGATGCAGTCCAACATGTTCTCCGTGCTGACCGACTGCCCCAACCGGGAGAAGCTCGGGTGGCTGGAGCAGAACTCGATCGTCTTCGACTCGCTCGCGGACTCCTACGACCTGTCGGCGTACGGGCGCCGCTTCGTGCAGCACATGGCCGACGCGCAGCGTGCGGACGGCGGCGTGCCCGACATCGCTCCGGAGAACGTCGCGCTGCCCTCGACGTACGGCGAGGATCCGAACTGGGGCGGCTCGATCGTCCTCGTCCCCTGGCGCCTGTTCCAGAACTACGGCGACGTGGACACCATGACGGACTACTACCCCGCGATGGTGCGCTACGTCGACCACCTCAACGGCGAGGCCGCCGCCCTCGGTCTGCTCTCCTCGGGGCTCGGGGACTGGCTCACGCTGGACTCCAGGACACCGCGCGCGCTGGTCGTGGCAGTGGGCTACCAGCGGGTCCTCGCGACCATGACGGCCGTCGCCCACGCTCTAGGTCGGTCGGCCGACGAGGCGCACTACGCGGCCTTCACGGGGAAGGTCGCGCAGCAGATCAACGACCGCTGGCTGCGGTCGACCGGCGACTACGGGCCGGACCAGGCCAGCAATGCCCTCGCACTCGACGCCGGCATCGTCCCCGCGTGGGCCGTGACCAGCACCCGGTCCGCCCTGCTCCGCAGCATCGCGGCCGCCGGCGGGCACCTGCGGGTCGGGGAGGTCGGGCTCCCGGCCGTCCTGCACCAGCTGTCGGCCCTCGGCCGTGACGACATCGCCCTGCGCGCGGTGGTGGCCAGCGACGCGCCGGGAGGATTCGGCTACATCGTCGCGTCGGGTGCGACGGCCCTCACCGAGGAGTGGGGCGGGCAGCACTCGGCGGGCTCGCAGAACCACATCGTCCTCGGCACGGTCGACGACTGGATGACCACGAGGATCGCCGGGATCCGCCAGGCGGCAGGCTCGGTGGGGTTCTCCTCGCTGGTCGTGTCTCCGTCCTTCGTGCCCGGCCTCACGTCGGCCGCGGCGAGCCGGACGACCGCGCAGGGCACGATCGCGGTGTCCTGGCAGCGGACGGCGTCGGGCGCCACGGTCGACGTCACGCTGCCCGTCGGTGTCACAGCTGCCGTGCAGCTGCCGTCCGGGTCGTCGTTCGTCGGCGCCGGGCACCACGTCCTCACCACGACGGTCCCCGGCTGGCCGACGTCCGTGACGCCGGCGCTCTCGCCGTGGCGAGGGGCCGGGCCGGCCCTGCAGAACGCGCTGGGCCGCTACCGGCTCGATGCGCTCACCGGGCAACCGCTGCGGATCACACCCGAGGAGTTCGCCGCCCTGGGCCAGCCGTCGGTCGTGAGGGTCCCCTCCTACGTCGTCCGGTACCCCTGGTCGCCCTCGCTGTGGCTCGTGACCCGATGGACCCCGGCCCGAGCGACGTGGACCGCCGCCCCGCTGGACACCGCTGCGTGGCGCGGGATCGGTTCTCCCGCACCCAGGGTCGAGGTCACACCCGAGACGTTCGTCGGCGCGGCGGCACCGTCGCCGGACGTCTGGGTGCGCACACCCGACGGATCCGCGCACCGGCTCAGCTACCCGGAGTACCTGGCCCTCGGTCGTCCACGGCCGGTGCCGCTCGGTCTGCGGTGGACCCGTTACCCCGGGGCGCCGGACGTCTGGGCCGTCCAGGCATGGCCCGGTGGCCGGGGGGCCGCGCACCGCGCGACTCCGGCCGAGTGGCGGCTGTTCGGCCGTCCGCGCCCGGGCACCGTCCCGCTGGCCGCAGGGTCGTCGATCCTTCGCTGGGGTGCCAGCCACCAGCTGTTCCTGCGCACGCCCGACGCCCAGACCAGGTCGATCACCGCGGTGGACTACGTCGCCCTGGGGCGCCCCGCCGTCACGTCGTGGTCCGACATCGCCTTCGTACAGGTGCCGGGGAGCCCGAAGATCCTGTTCATCACGGACACGGCCTCGGGTGCCGGAGCCTGGCTGACCCCGACCGTCTGGGCCGCGTTCGGTCGGCCAGTCCCGGAGTGGCGCACCGTCCCCCACCTGCGGTGGACGACAGGGGCGGACGGGATCGCCCTGGAGCTGACGGGGGGCACCCGCATCCCCATGACCACGACCGAGTGGGTGGCCGCGGGGAGCCCCGCCCTGGCCCCCGTCTGAGGTGTGCGCGTCGCCGTGTGGTCGCAGCGGGATCGTGATCGGATCGTCGCAACGTCAGCAACCCGACACACCTGGCTGCCGGGTGCGCCGGTATCGTCCGGTTCCCCCGGTGCCGGTCGCAGCGACCCAGGGGACCCGCACCGACCGCAGGAGGGCGATCACGCATTGCGATGACCCTCGAGCTGCGCGACTGGCGCGACAACGACGTGGACTGGTGGGTCGGCCTCCGCTACTCCTGGTATCCCGTCATGGGTCACGACCACCTGCGTCGGATGGCCTCGGGCACGGTGCGCCCGTGGCTGCACCGCTCGGTCGCGATCGAGCGCGGCCGCCGGCTCGGGTTCGCCGGTGTGATGTCCTCGCCGGGTGACAGCCCCGACTCCACGCTCGTGCTCGTCGAGCCGAACGTGCGCGGGCGCGGCGTGGGCCATGCCCTCGTCACCGGCGTGATCGAAGGCTACGGCGCGGACCCGCTGGCGGTCGTCATGCCCGACCACGACCCGACCGCGCTCGCGGTCGCGCAGCACTGGGGCTTCGAGACCCGCAGCCACAGCATCGAGTCCGCGCTCGACCTCACGGCCGGGGCGCCCGTGCCGACGCCGCGACCCGACGTCCTGGTGCGCATCATCGCCGACCGCGACCTCGACGCCGAGGGGCTCGACGTCGACCCGCTGCTGCTCGCGAGCAGCACGCACCCCGAGGCGACCGAGCTCGGCTGGATCATGCTGCGCAAGGACTTCGGGGCGATGTTCCCGAACCTGCTCTGGGTGGTCGCGGAGGTCTGCGGCGTCCCGGCCGCGGTCACGTGCGCCGATCCGCAGGACGGCGAGGACTGGTGCGTCTGCTACACCGGCGTCGACCCCGCCTTCCGTGGCCGTGGCCTCGCCCGGGTCGTCAAGGAGCACCTCCACCGCTACGCCGCCGCGCGGGGAGCGGCCCGGCTGCTCACCGACAACGAGGAGCGCAACGTCCCGATCCGCGTGCTCAACGAGGAGATGGGCTTCGTGTCCGGTGCGGGCGAGTACCGCCTGATCCGTCCGGGCAGCGCCGCGCGCGGGTAGGCAGGACGCGTCGCCCTCTTGCGTCGCCGCGTCAGAGGCCGAGCACGGCCGACATGCCCGAGGTCAGCTCGGCGAGGCGGTGCGCGGCGACGAGGCGGGCCGCGTCGACGTCGGCGTGGTCCGGCGTACCGTCGCTGATCACCGGCACGACCACCTCGAGGTAGCACTTGAGCTTGGGCTCGGTGCCGCTCGGGCGGACGATCACGCGGGTGTGCTCGGCGAGGTCGAGGCGCACGCCGTCGGTGGGGGGCAGACGGCCGGCTCCGTCCTCGAGATCGACGAACCGCTCGACCTGCAGCCCGCCCACCTCGTTCGGCGGCTCGGCGCGCAGCCGGGCCATCGCGTCGGCGATCAGGGACACGTCGTCGACCCGGACCGAGAGCTGGTCCGTGGCGTGCAGGCCGTAGGCGATCGCGAGGTCGTCGAGCACGTCGTGCACGGTGCGCCCGGCCGCCTTGAGCGTCGCGACCATCTCCACCACCCGCACCGCTGCGCTGACGCCGTCCTTGTCGGCCACCTGCGCCGGGTCGACGCAGTAGCCGAGCGCCTCCTCGTACCCGAACGCGAGCCCGGGCACGCGACCGATCCACTTGAACCCGGTGAGGGTCTCCTCGTGCGGGAGGCCGTAGGAGGCGGCCATCGTCGACAGCAGCGACGACGACACGATCGAGTTGGCGTAGGTGCCCGTCGCGCCGCGCTCGTGCAGCCACCAGCCGAGCAGCCAGCCCACCTCGTCGCCGCGCAGCATCCGGTAGGGCGGACCGCCGTGCGCGCCGCGGTCGTGCGTCGGTACGGCGACGGCGCAGCGGTCGGCGTCCGGGTCGTTGGCGATCACGACGTCGGCGTCGCTCTCCACGCCCTCCTCGAGAGCGAGGTCCATCGCCCCGGGCTCCTCGGGGTTCGGGAAGGACACCGTCGGGAAGTCGGGGTCGGGGCGGAACTGCGCCGACACCACGCGCGGCGCCGGGAAGCCCGCGGTCTCCAGGGCGCGAAGAACGACGTCGCCGCCGACGCCGTGCATCGGGGTGTAGGCGATGGCCACGTCGCGCGGCGCATCGGCCGGCACGAGCGACGCCACCGCCTCGAGGTACGCCGCCAGCACGGAGTCGTCGAGGCGCGCCCAGCCATCACCGCGCGGCACCTCGAGCACCGCTCCGACGGCGTCGATGCAAGCACTGATCGCGGCATCCGCGGGCGGCACGATCTGGGTGCCGTCGCCGAGATAGACCTTGTAGCCGTTGTCCTGCGGCGGGTTGTGGCTCGCCGTGACCATGACGCCGGCCGCTGCGCCGAGGTGTCGGATCGCGTAGGCGAGAACCGGGGTCGGCAGCGGACGCGGCAGCACGAGTGCGTGGATGCCGGCGCCCTCCATCACAGCGGCCGTGTCCTGCGCGAAGGCGTCGGACCTGTGCCTCGCGTCGTAGCCCACCACGACGGAGAGGGGCACGTCGCCGTGCTGCGCGCGGAGGTAGGCGGCGAGGCCGGCTGCCGCCCGGGTGACGACCGCGCGGTTCATCCGGTTCGGACCGGGGCCGAGCGCTCCGCGCAGGCCCGCGGTGCCGAACTCGAGACGACCGTCGAAGGCGTCGAGCAGCTCGACGGCCGCGCCCTCGTCGCCGCTGCCTGCCGCATCGAGCAGCCGGTGCAGCGCCGTCCGGGTGTCGGGGTCGGGGTCGTCGGCGAGCCACGCGCGGGCCCGGTCGAGCAGGGTCGGGTCGGGCACGCCCGCGTCGGGCACGATCGGGTCGGCCGTGGTCACAGCGCGCGCACCACCTGGGCGAGCAGGCGGCCCATCCGCTCGGCGGCGGCACGCCCGGCCTCGAGGACCTCCTCGTGGTTGAGCGGCTCGCCGGTCATGCCGGCCGCGAGGTTCGTGACGAGCGACAGGCCGAGGATCTCGAGCCCCGCCTCGCGCGCAGCGATCGCCTCGAGGCCGGTCGACATCCCGACGAGGTCGGCGCCCATGATCCCTGCCATCCGCACCTCGGCGGGCGTCTCGTACTGCGGACCGCGGAACTGTGCGTAGACGCCCTCGGGCAGCGACGGCTCCAGCTCGCGGCAGAGGGCGCGCAGCCGCGCGGAGTACAGGTCGGTGAGGTCGATGAAGGTGGCGCCGCGCAACGGCGACGCGCCCGTGAGGTTGATGTGGTCGCTGATGAGCACCGGGGTTCCCGGGACCCACGACGGGTCGAGGCCGCCGCAGCCGTTGGTCAGCACGATGGTGCGGCACCCCGCGGCGGCGGTGGTGCGCACGCCGTGGGCGACGGCCTCGACGCCGCGCTGCTCGTAGTAGTGCGTACGACCGAGGAGGACCAGGACCTTCGTGCCGTCCGCGTCGACGCTGCGGACGCGACCGGCGTGACCCGCGACCGCCGGCGGAGCGAAGTGCGGCAGGTCCGTCACCGGGAGGTCGGCCACGGTCGTGCCGATGAGGTCGGCCGCGGGGACCCAGCCCGAGCCCAGGACGAGCGCGACGTCGTGGTGCTCGATCCCGGTCGCCCGGGCGAGGGCGGCGGCGGCGGCCGTCGCGGCGGCGGTGGGGTCGGACATCAGCAGGTCGGGGGAGTCGGTCACCCGCGCACGCTACCGACCTCGGGGGTGGTGAGTCACAGCATCAGCCGATGCTGCGGCACGGGCGGTCGCGCAGGGCGGCGACGTAGTCGTCCGGGGCGCCGGCGGCCTCGGCCGCATCGGCGATGATGCCGAGGTAGCGGGCGCTGGGCAGGCCGCCCTCGTAGTCGTCGAGGACGTAGAGCCAGGCGGTGACGTCGCCCTCGAGCGTGGCGACGCGGACCCGGATCTTCGTGTAGAGGCCGAGGTCGCCCCCCTCCCACGAGTCGAGGGCGTCCTCGTCGGGCTGGGAGATGTCGTAGAGCGCGACGAAGACCTGCTCGGCGGGGTCGTCGCTCTCGACGACGGTCGCGAGCGCGCCCTCCCAGCTGTGGTCCTCGCCGCCGAAGGTGAGCCGCCAGCCGGGGAGCCACCCCGTGCCGCGAGCCGGTGAGTGGGGTGCGCGCAGCAGCATCTGGATCGGGTCGAGGTTGCTCCCGTAGGCGGCGTACAACGTCACGGCGTGAGGCTATCGGGCGCGCGTGCGGAATGATGGCGGCATGACGCGTGTGGTGATCGTCGGCGGCGGTCCTGGTGGCTACGAGGCGGCCCTGGTGGCCGCGCAGCTCGGGGCCGACGTCACGGTCGTCGACAGCGACGGGCTCGGCGGCTCGTGCGTGCTCACCGACTGCGTGCCCAGCAAGACCCTCATCGCCACGGCCGAGGTCATGACCCTCGCCGCCGACAGCGGCGACCTCGGTGTCCGCATCGGCGGCGAGCGGCCCGCGCACGGCATCGTCGACGTCGACCTCGCGCAGGTCAACGAGCGGGTGAAGCGGCTCGCGGCCGCGCAGTCCGACGACATCCAGTCCCGGCTCGAGGCCGAGGGCGTCAGCGTCGTTCGCGCCCGGGGCAGCCTCGACGGACCGGCACGCGTCGTGGCTACGGCGGATGACGGCAGCACCTCGAGCTTCGACGCCGACGCCGTGCTCGTCGCCACCGGCGCGCGTCCGCGCGTGGTGCCGGGCGCGGAGCCGGACGGCGAGCGGATCGTCACCTGGGAGCAGGTGTACGACCTCGACGTCCTCCCCGAGAAGCTGATCGTCGTCGGGTCCGGCGTCACCGGCGCCGAGTTCGCCTCGGCCTACAACGCTCTCGGGTCGGAGGTCGTCCTCGTCTCCTCGCGCGAGCACGTCCTGCCGGGCGAGGACGCCGACGCCGCGCAGGTGCTCGAGGACGTCTTCCGCCGCCGTGGCATGGAGGTGCTCAGCCGGTCGCGTGCGGCGTCCGCGACGCGCACGGCCGACGGCGTCGTCGTCACGTTGTCCGACGGCACGACGGTCGCGGGGTCGCACTGCCTCATGGCCGTGGGCTCGATCCCCAACACCGAGGGTGTCGGTCTCATGGAGTCCGGCGTACGCCTGACCGAGTCCGGCTACATCGAGGTCGACCGCGTGTCGCGCACCTCGGCGCGCGGTGTCTACGCCGCCGGTGACGTGACCGGTGTCTTCATGCTGGCGTCGGTCGCCGCGATGCAGGGACGGATCGCGATGCGCCACGTGCTCGGCGACGCCGTCGCGCCGCTCGACCTGCGCGACGTGTCGAGCAACGTGTTCACCGACCCCGAGATCGCGACCATCGGCATGAGCCAGAACCAGGCCGATGCCGAGCCCGACCTCGTGCACTCGATCAAGCTCCCGCTCGCCACGAACGCGCGCGCCAAGATGCAGGGCCTGCAGGACGGCTTCGTGAAGCTCTTCGCGCGGCCCGGCACCGGCATCGTCGTCGGCGGCGTCGTCGTGGCGCCGCGCGCGAGCGAGCTCATCTACCCGATCGCGCTCGGCGTCGGCCAGCGGCTCACCGTCGACGAGGTCGCGGCGACGTTCACCGTCTACCCCTCGCTCACCGGTTCCATCGCCGAAGCGGCGCGGCAGCTCCACACCCCGGACTGAGGCGCCACCGGTCGCGGGCACGGCGTAGCGTCCCACGGCGTCGCGCGACCGCACCTGACATGGCGCTCCACCGAGCTGTCCGGCCCGTTCGGGGCCAGGGCGCGCAAAGCCGAGAACCACCCGGCATTGGGCGCGGCCCCGGATGCGCGCGTAACAGGCAGAAGTGCTCAGAAACCGCCACTGAAGTGAGCACATACAGCTGTTACACGCATGACGGACATAGGGCAGACGTGCCGTTCTGACTCGGTTCTCGACCCTCACGGCGACGGAGCATCGGTGGTCGGCCCAGAGCGCACGATGGAGTCGGAACACTCAGGAACGGGGTGCGGTGTCGCGACTACTGGCGAACGAGAACCAGTGCCAGGCTGGGGGCGATGAACGAGGCAAGGAAGAGCGGCAGGAATCTCTTGCCTGTGCATCGGAACACGACGATGTCACCGTCTGCGGTGTCGAAGCTCTCGCTTCGGCTCGAGTTTCGGCCACTGCGCAGTTGAACGGTGTGGGGCCCCGACCCGACCGTCGTCTCGAGAGTGTCGTTCATGGTGACTGACCCAACAGGCAGGCCGTCAACCTCGATGTCGTATGCGTCACGACGGACCTCGGCCCCGATCGCCTTGTCTGACTCGGTCCTCGGGCCAGGCCCGGCAGTGTCACGTGCGCCGAGGCATCCAGGTCGTCCCGTAGGTGGCCCAGCACAGCCCCTCGGCGTCACCGTTGGCCCGTGCGGCAAGGCTCTGATCGTCCACGTCCGGCCGACGGCGCCGACCGACCCAGGCGCCGACCCCGATCACGAGTACGCAGATTGCCAGCAGGATCACGAACTCCATGGCCGACCTCCCCGGCCTGCGGGTTAGGACGACCTGAGCATCCTCAGCGACCCCTACCCGGTCAAGGGAGCGATCGCTGCGGAACGCGCCCACGCGCGGTTCTCGCTCGTGTCATAGGGCGGCGGGCAACCCGGCGCGCCGCCAGACCCGACCAAGCCACCCGTGGGGGCCACACAGCGGGACCGAACCGAGTGGCATGCGTAGCCTGGTGTGAGCGACGCGAGGAGGTGACGGGCTGGTGCAGCCCCACCTCGGCGATCCGTCGGCGAGCGATCCGGCGTCGACCGGTCCAGCCTCGACCGCTCCTTCCTCGAGCAGCCCCGCCAGTCGCGCTCCGACCCGCGATCTCCTCGCGCGCGCCCCGCGATGGGTGCCCTGGTGCTTGCTCATGCTGGTGACGGCGCTCGTCGTCTGGATGTGGCCGACCTCGGCCCTGTCGTGGCACTTCTTCGCCGACGGCGCCGCGGCGCTGTTCGGCCCGAGCGGCCTGCACCTCTACGTCGACCACCCCGACCTGCAGATCGGCCCGGTGGCGTTCGTCGTGTCGTGGGTGCTGACGCCGCTCGGCAGCACAGGTGCCCGCGTCGCCGCGCAGCTGCTCATGGCGCTCGTCGGTCCCGCCTGCGTCCTGCTGCTCCGCCCGGTGCTGCCGACGTCGCAGCGCGGCTTGCGCGTCTGGTGGGCCGCGCTCGCGGTCGTGCCGGGCTGGGTCGTCCTCAGCGTGCGCTGGGCTCACCTCGACGACGTCCTCGCGATGCTCTTCACCGTCCTCGCCCTGCGGCTCGTCCTGCAGCATCGGCCGGCCTGGGCCGGTGCGATGGTCGCGCTGGCCGCCGCGTCCAAGCCGTGGGCGATCGACTTCGCGCCGATCCTGCTCGGCCTCGACCGCCGGATGTGGCGTACGGCGCTCCTCTCCTTGGCCGGAGGCCTGGTGCTCTGCTGGGGCCCCTTCCTCGCGGCTGCGCCGGGCACGCTCGCAGCCCTCAAGCCCAACGTCCTGCTCGCGCCCGGGTCGGGCCTCTACGCGCTCGGTGTCCGCGGCCAGATCGTGCCGGCGTGGGACCGCACGCTGGCGTTCGTCGCCGCGACCGGCACGGCGCTCGTCGCGCAGCTGCGTGGCCGCTGGGCGGGTGTCCTGGTCGCCGCCGTCGCCGTACGCATCGCCCTCGACCCGCAGGACAACGCCTACTACGTCGGCAGCATCGCGCTCGCCGCCGCGGTCTACGACCTGCTCGGCACCCGGTGGCGCGGGCCGTGGCTCACGCTCGTGTCGACGGCCGTCTTCTGGCAGCCGTTCACCGCCGACTGGGAGCACCGGCTCACCACGACGACCGGCTACGCCCACTGGTGGTTCAGCAACCCCGACGCGGTCGGCTACATCCACCTCGCCTGGTGCGTCGCCGTCGTGGCGCTCGTCATCCTCGGTCCCCGTCCGCCGGCCGCGGCCGTGCCCGTTCCTGCAGGACGACCGTCGGGGACGTGAGTTCGCCCGGTCCGGACCGTCACGGGATCGAGTCGGCGTAGCGTGGAGGTGGAGCTCGTCCGAGGAGGAGCAGTTATGAGCACCGAGACGTCGACACCCCCGAAGCTTCCGCCGACGTGGTTCATCCACACCTTCTGGCGCGCCCATCGGGCGGCCTACCGGCTCAGCGGAGGCCATTTCCTCTGGACCGCTGCGAGCAAGCGCGGCTGGGGGGCGCTGCATCTCACGACCACCGGGCGTCGGACCGGCCGGGAGCGCAGCGTCATCATCGGCTACCTCGAGGACGGCGACGACCTCGTCACGATGGCCATGAACGGTTGGAGCGAGGGCCATCCCGCGTGGTGGCTCAACCTCGAGGCGAACCCCGATGCCGTCGTGCGGCTGCCGGGGCAGGCCCCGCGACGCGTGCGTGCGCACGCGGCTAGCGGCGAGGAGCGCGACCGCCTATGGCTCCGGTGGGCAGCCGTCGACAAGCAGCTCGACGACTTCGCCGCGCTCCGGTCGGTCGAGACGCCCGTCGTCGTGTTCGAGCCGTACGCCGAGAGCGTCTGAGCTCGCGCGGGGGCCGTTGCCTCAGCCCTTGATCGCGGGCCGTTGCCTCAGCCCTTGATGCTGCGTTCCTCGCCCTGCCAGAAGTCTTGGCGCAGCAGGAACTTCTGCAGCTTGCCGGTCGCCGTGCGGGGCAGCGAGTCGCGGAACTCGACCTTCTTCGGGCACTTGTAGCCGGCGAGGTTCGCGCGGCAGTGCGCGATGACCTCCTCGGCGGTGAGCGGCGTGCCGTCGGTGACGACGAGGGCGGTGACCGCCTCGCCCCACTTCTCGTCCGGCGTGCCGACCACCGCGACCTCGCGGATGTGCGGGTGGCTCGCGAGAGTGTCCTCGACCTCGATCGACGACACGTTCTCGCCGCCGGTGATGATGACGTCCTTCTTGCGGTCGCTGATCGTGAGGTAGCCGTCGTCGATCGTGCCGCCGTCGCCGGTGTGGAACCAGCCGTCCTCGAGCGCGATGGCGGTCTGCTCGGGCTGCTGCCAGTACGACTCGAGGACCACGTTGCCGCGCGCGAGGATCTCGCCGAACTCGTCGACCCTGAGGTCGATGCCGAGGGCCGGTGCGCCCGCTCGTCCGAGGCGCTTGGCCCGCTCGTGCGCGTCGAGGTCGTCCCACTCAGCGCGTCGTCGGTTCACCGTGAGGAGCGGCGCGGTCTCGGTGAGGCCGTAGATCTGGATGAACTCCCAGCCGAGCTCGGTCTCGATGCGCTCGATGGTGCGGGTCGGGGGAGGGGCGCCGGCGACGACGACGCGGACCCGGTCGCGGCCCGGGACCGGACCGTCCCAGGTCGCAGCGGCGTCGAGGACCGCGGCGAGCACCGCAGGGGCGCCGCACATGAGCGTCACGCCGTGCTCCTCGACGCGGCGCAGGATCTCGGCGCCGTCGACCTTGCGCAGCACGATGTGCCGGCCGCCGACCCCGGTCACGGCGTAGGGCATGCCCCATCCGTTGGCGTGGAACATCGGCAAGGTGTGCAGCAGCACGTCGCGGTCGCTCGCCGTCACGTGCATCGCGAAGGTGACCGCGTTGATCCAGAGGTTGCGGTGCGTGAGCTGCACACCCTTGGGACGGGCCGTCGTGCCGGACGTGTAGTTGATCGTCGCGGTCGCGCCCTCGTCGCCGGCCCACGACGTCCCGACGCGTCCCTCGGGGAACACGACGTCGTCGCTCTCACCGAGCACGTAGCGATGACGAGCCGTCACGCCCGAGAGCGCCTCGTCGACCTCGGGGTCGACGAGCAGCACCTCGGCGCCGCTGTGCTCGACGATGTACTCGACCTCGGGCGGCGCCAGCCGGAAGTTCACCGGCACCAGGACGCGTCCGGACCCGGAGACGCCGTAGAAGCTGGTCAGCAGCCGGGCCGCGTTGTGCGACACGATCGCGACCCTGCCTCCGACGGGTACGCCGAGGTCGTCGAGCCACGCGGCCTGCGCCCGTGCCTTCGCCGCGAGCTCGCGGTAGGTCAGCGAGCCGAACGACTCCGCCGGCTGGTCCGGCTCGTCGACCACGGCGACGCGGTCCGGGTAGACCTTCTCCGCGCGGCGCAGGAAGTCGTTGACGGTGAGCGGTACGAACATGGTGGCCATCCCTCGGTCGTCGACGGTCCGGCCACGCTACAACCGGCGCGCGGCTCCCGACGACGACGAGATCATCAGCGGCGCTGTGTCGACCGCCTCGAAGGCCGAGGCCGGCACACGCGCGAGGTCGCTCACCAGCGTCGAGGACCATCGCGTGTCCGACGTCCCCTGGAAGAACCACGGGCTGCCGTTGTCGGCCAGGACGAGGCCGTAGGTCTTCATCGCGCGGAGCACCACCTGCTCCTGCGCGGAGAACGACGAGATCGGATACGACGCCTTGAGCCGGAACCGCGCGCCCATCGGGGGATAGCTGCGGTCGCTGACCGAGCCGGCCTGGTGCCGTGCCGGCCAGAGGTAGGTGCGGTCGGTGACGTTGGTCGTGAAGCGGATCGCGTGGTCGACGTGCCCGGCGACGACCTCGTCGTAGCGCAGCAGGCCGGGGAGGATCGGCAGCCCTGCGGCGTCCGCCGAGGTCCAGCCGGCCGGGCGCAGGGCGTCGGACGTCAGCGACCAGACGGCACCGGACCCGGCGTACCACCCGCTCGCGGTCCTGCGGGTGTCCCAGGTCTCGAACAGCGTGCAGGTGGCCTTGTCGACGACGATCGCGTGACGGTCGCCGCTCGCGGCGCTGCCGCCCTCGATGAGCGTCGAGGTCCCGAGCGGGTAGCGGACCTTGTCGCTCTCGGCGGGGTAGCCGAACGACACGGCGACGCGCGGCGCGGCGTTCACATAGGTGATCGGGATGCCGTAGGGCACCGGCTGCGCGCCGTACGACGGCCCGAAGTCGGCGTGCAGGCGGCGCGTGCCCACCTGCATGTGCGCGAGCCACTGCGCCGAGCGGGTGCTGACCGCGAGGTGCGAGACGTCGGCATGCCACCAGCTGTCGGTGGGGAACGCCCGGCACGACGTCCCGGGCAGCAGCGCCGACGTCGGGGTGCTCGCGGCGACGCGGAGGCCGGCCCGGGGTGCCGTGGGGGTGGGAGTCGGGGGCTCGGACATCGACCAGGCCGTGCCGGTGCCGGTGAGCGCCGAGGCCGCGAGGACGGCCGCGGCGAGCGGTAGCGCCCGCCGCGCTCGTCGTGCGGGTCGGCGGCTCACGTCCAGGGCATCGGCCGACGAACCGCCGGACCCGATCCGCCCTCCGGGTGGTCCCGCGCCGGGTGGCACCGCGCTCCCGTGCTCAGAACCCGCCGCCACCGCCGGAGTCGCCTCCGCCGCCACCGCCACCGAAGTCGCCTCCGCCGCCGCCCATCCAGCCGCCACCGCCGGAGTCGCCTCCCGACCAGCCGCCCCCGGAGCCGCCGCCGCCCATCCAGCCGCCGCTGTTGTCGATGTTGTTCACGACCGTGGTGTGGCCGCCGCCGAGCATCGTGCCGATCATCAGCGCGGGCAGGATGTTGCCGTAGGCGTTGTAGTAGCCGCCGGCGTAGGGCCGGTACTGCGGGCCGGCCATCCAGTACGGCACCCGCTGGCCCGCGGCGCCCACGGGCACCTCGCGCGCGGCCGGCGTGCGACCCTCCGCGAGCGTGACCGCGCACGCCTGGCACACCGGGATCGAGCGAGGGGCGCCGCCGTCGGGCGACCACATGACGTCCTGCACGCTCGGCCCGTGGCGCGGGTCGATGAAGCACGGCGCGCGACGGACCGGTGGGGTGGTCCCGTCGATCCGCGCGTTGGCGCAGGCGAGGAAGTAGCGGCCGTCCTCGAGCGCCTGCGTGACGAGGCTGGCCTCCTGCGCCGAGCGCATGCCGTCGGCACGCACCTTGGCGTTGTCGTACGCCGCCAGGGCTGCGGTGAGCTCGGCACGGCCGACGTCTCCGAGCCGCGCGTCGGTCGCGTCGACCGCCGTGGCCTGCTCGCCGAACTCCGTGACGTCCTCGTCGACGACGGTGCGCACCGCCGCGAGCTGCTCGGCGTTGCGCTTCCTGGCGGCGCGGGATCCGACGACGCCGATGCCCACGGCACCCGCCGCGACGATGCCGCCGATCACCAGGACCGGCACGAGGCTGCCGCCCCCGGTCGTGTCGGTGAGGCCGTCCTGACCGGTGAACCCGGGGTCGAGACCCGAACCCGTGCCGCTGCCCGAGCCGGCGTCGGCGCCGCCGCCCGAGGCGAGGCCTGTCACTCCGGAGACGAACGCGGTGAGGATCGCGGTCGCGCCGTCGGCCTTGTTCTGTGCGAGGGACTCGTTGGCCAGCGTGCTCACGTCGAAGACGCGCGAGTCGGCGTAGAAGTTGCGTCCGGCGACGACGGCGTAGGTGCCCTTGACGCCGACCTTCGCGCCGAGGGAGTGGGTGTACTCCGCGATGGTCTGGCCGCCGAGCGAGTCGGCCTTGAGCACGGCGACGTAGATCGGGGTGCCGGCCGACTGCACGTCGGAGAGCAGCTGCTCGCCCTCGGCGGCCGTCACACCCGCCTCGTTGCCCGGCTCGACGTAGACCGGGCTGCTCAGCAGCGCGTTGGCGACCTGGTCGACGGGCACGGCGGCCGACGCGGTGGGGGAGGCGAGCAGGAACGTCCCGAGCATGAGGACCGTGCCGACCAGGACCCCCCGTCGGCGGGTCGAGCGACGAGCCAGGACAGCGGGTACCACGCGCATCGCCATGCGGCTCACGCTACGCCAGGCCGAGCAACCCTCTCGGTCAGTCCTTGATCTCGAGCAGGACCGTGCCGCTCGGGACGGTGGACCCGACCTCGGCGGCGAGCCCGGTGACTGTTCCCGCCTTGTGCGCCGTGAGCGGCTGCTCCATCTTCATCGCCTCGAGGACCACCACGAGGTCGCCGGCCGCGACGACCTGGCCCTCCTCGACGGCGACCTTGACGATCGTGCCCTGCATCGGCGCCGCGACGGAGTCGCCCGAGGCGGCGCTGCCACCCTTCTTGGACGTGCGCTTCGGCGCCTTCTTGGGACCGGCCGCCGCGCCGCCGCCGTGGCCGAGCGCGATGCCCGCGGGGAGCACGACCTCGAGGCGCTTGCCGCCGACCTCGACGGTGAGCGACTGCCGCTCCTCGGGCTCGGCGACGTCAGCCGCCGTGCCGGAGTAGGCCGGGATGTCGTTGACGAACTCGGTCTCGATCCAGCGGGTGTGCACGCGGAACGGCACGTCGTCGGGTGTCGCGAACGCGGGGTCGCGCACCACAGCACGGTGGAACGTGAGCGCCGTGGCGATGCCCTCGACCTCGAACTCGTCGAGCGCGCGACGCGAGCGCTCGAGCGCCTGCGCGCGGGTGGCACCGGTGACGATGAGCTTGGCCAGCAGCGAGTCGAAGTTGCCGCCGATGACGTCGCCGGCCTGGAAGCCGGCGTCGAGCCGCACGCCCGGGCCGGACGGCGGGTTCCACACGGTGAGCACGCCGGGGCCGGGGAGGAACGAGCGGCCCGGGTCCTCGCCGTTGATGCGGAACTCGAAGGAGTGCCCGCGCAGCGGCGGGTCGTCGAAGCCGAGCTGCTCGCCGTCGGCGATGCGGAACTGCTCGCGGACCAGGTCGATGCCCGAGACCTCCTCGGTCACCGGGTGCTCGACCTGCAGACGCGTGTTGACCTCGAGGAAGGAGATCGTGCCGTCGACGCCCACGAGGAACTCGCACGTGCCGGCGCCGTAGTAGCCGGCCTCCTTGATGATCGCCTTCGACGCGCGGTAGAGCTCGTCGCGCTGGTGTTCGGAGAGGTACGGCGCCGGCGCCTCCTCGACGAGCTTCTGGTGGCGACGCTGCAGCGAGCAGTCACGGGTCGACACGACGACGACGTTGCCGTGCTGGTCGGCGAGCACCTGGGTCTCGACGTGGCGCGGGCTGTCGAGGTAGCGCTCGACGAAGCACTCGCCGCGACCGAACGCGGCGACGGCCTCGCGGACCGCGGAGTCGAACAGCTCGGGGATCTCCTCGATCGTGCGTGCGACCTTGAGGCCGCGGCCGCCGCCGCCGAAGGCCGCCTTGATGGCGATGGGGAGGCCGTGAGTGCGCGCGAACTCCTGGATCTCCTCGGCCGTCTCGACCGGGTCGGGCGTGCCCTCGACCTGCGGGGCGCCGGCGCGCTGAGCGATGTGACGGGCCGACACCTTGTCACCGAGCGAGCGGATCGCGTCCGGGGGCGGGCCGATCCAGACGAACCCGGCGTCGATGACAGCCTGGGCGAAGTCGGCGTTCTCGGACAGGAAGCCGTACCCGGGGTGGACGGCGTCGGCACCGGACTTGCGCGCGACGTCGAGCAGCTTCTCGACCACGAGGTAGGTCTCTGCAGCGGTCGAGCCGCCGAGGGCGTAGGCCTCGTCGGCGGCCTTCACGTGGAGGGCGTCGCGGTCCGGGTCGGCGTAGACCGCGACGCTCGCGATGCCGGAGTCACGGCACCCTCGGGCCACGCGGATGGCGATCTCGCCACGGTTGGCGATGAGGACCTTCGAGATGGTCATCGCGACTTCGCTCCTGACGCCGGGGACGTGGGGGTTCCGGTGGTCGGTGCGGGGCCGCCCCGTGCGACCGCACCATCCGCCACCCTGCCAGAACGAGACCCCCTCGCGCCGGTCGGGGGCGAGGTCCGCCGGCGTGACGTCGGCGAGGTGCCGGAGGCCGCCAGCTCGTCGAGCCGGGCGGTGCACCGGTGGGCGACGTCGTCGACCTCCGCGAGGGTTCGCGCGAGCTCGGACTGCCGGGCCAGGAGGTCGGCGCGGACCACCTCGAGCGACTCCAGGAGCCGGCGTATCTGACCTGCCTCGCCGGGCTCCGCGTCGTACATGTCGACGATCTCGCGGATCTCCGCGAGCGACATCCCGAACCGCTTGCCACGCAGCGCGAGGACGAGGCGGGCGCGGTCGCGCGCCGTGTAGGCACGAGCCGCGCCGGACCCGGTGCGGCCGGGCGTGACGATGCCGGCCTCCTCGTAGAAGCGCAGCGTGCGGGTGGTGACCCCCAGCTCCGCGGCCAGCCGGCCGACGGCGTACGTCTCGGCGTCGGTGCGTGCGGGACTGGTCACGTGAGCCAGTGTGGCGCTACCTTGACGTTGACGTCAACGTTAACAAGCGGGTCGTGAGGGAGATGGGTGCAGTGACGGAGGACGCGATCCGGGCGGCGCGTACGGCGACCCTGCGGGTGCCCGAGGCCGCGGCGCAGAAGCTCGCCGCCGCCGGCAAGCTGCACCCGCGCGAGCGCATCGCCCTGCTCATGGACCCGGGCTCCTTCGTCGAGGACGGGCAGCTCGCCAACGCGCTGACCCCCGGGCTGCCGGCCGACGGTGTCGTCACGGGCCGCGGCACGGTGGACGGCCGACCCGCACTGGTGGTCGCGAACGACCCGACGGTGAAGGCCGGCTCCTGGGGTGCTCGCACGGTCGAGAAGATCGTGCGGGTCACGGAGGCGGCGCTGCGCGACGAGCTCCCGGTGTTCTGGTTCATCGACTCCGCCGGCGCGCGCATCACCGACCAGGTCGACCTGTTCCCCGGCCGTCGCGGCGCCGGGCGGATCTTCCACAACCAGGTGGCGCTGTCGGGCAAGGTGCCGCAGATCTGCTGCCTGTTCGGGCCGTCGGCCGCCGGGGGTGCCTACATCCCGGCCTTCTGCGACGTCGTGATCATGGTCGAGGGCAACGCGTCGATGTACCTCGGCAGCCCGCGCATGGCCGAGATGGTCGTGGGGGAGAAGGTCACGCTCGAGGAGATGGGCGGCGCGCGCATGCACGCCACGGTCTCCGGCTGCGGCGACAACCTCGCCCACGACGACCACGACGCCATCGAGCAGGCCCGGCTCGTCTTCTCCTACCTCCCCGGCTCGTGGCGCCAGCAGCCCCCGGTCTACGCCGCCGAGCCGGCGGCCCGCGAGTTCACGCCCGATCTCGTGCCGATGCCGGAGAGCAAGCCGTTCGACGTGCGCCAGGTGATCGAGGCGCTCGTCGACCACGAGTCGTTCTTCGAGATCAAGCCGCTGTTCGCCGCTGAGCTCGTCGTGGGCTTCGGGCGGCTCGAGGGCAGGGCCATCGGGCTCGTCGCCAACAACAGCGCGGTGAAGGGCGGCGTGCTCTTCGGTGACAGCGCTGACAAGGCCGCACGCTTCATCTGGTGGTGCGACGCGTTCAACGTGCCGCTGGTCTACCTCGCCGACGTCCCCGGCTTCATGATCGGCTCCCACGTCGAGCGCGAGGGGATCATCCGGCACGGAGCCAAGATGATCACCGCCGTCAGCGAGGCCACGGTGCCGCAGGTGTCGGTGGTGCTCCGCAAGGCCTACGGTGCCGGCCTCTACGCCATGGCCGGGCCCGGCTTCGGCCCGGACGCCTGCCTCGTGCTCCCGACCGCCCGCATCGCCGTGATGGGGCCGGAGGCCGCGGTCAACGCCGTCTACGCGAACAAGATCGAGGCGATCGAGGACCTCGACGAGCGCGCCGCGTTCGTGACCGCCCGCCGGTCGGAGTACGAGGCCGACGTCGACCTGCTGCGGCTGGCCAGCGACCTGGTGATCGACGCGATCGTCGAGCCCGGCGACCTGCGCCGCGAGCTCGTCCTCCGGCTGGCAGCCGCGGCCGGGCGCGACCGGCACTTCAGCACGCGCCGCCACGGCGTCCCGCCGGTCTGATCCACCCTCCCGGGCCGCCGGCCGGGCGGTGAGCGGGATCTCGCTCAGAGTAGTCACCTGTCCGCTGGCCGCCACGCAGCGTGGCGAAATGCTCCGTTCGTGGTCGTGACATCAGCCGAACGGAGGAGGCGCTTCACCCGGTTGCCGGGCGCGTTGGTTGCAGGGAGTAACTACCCTCATGAGTGGAAGCAACCGTGCTGGCACCGACCTCGGTCGGGGGCCGAGGACAGGTTCAGTGGGGCGAATCCCGCACTGCGGGTGAAGGAGCGATCAGCATGGTGATCTGGAGGAAGGCCAGGGCGCACCACGTGCGTCCGGACGGCCCGCGCAGCGGATGGCGCAAGGGCCTCGTCGCCCTCGCGGCCCTTCTGCCCGTCGTGTCCGTGCTCGCGGTGACCGCTCCCGCCAGCGCGCACGCCAACAAGGTGACGGGCGTGGCGAGCTGCCAGGCCAACGGCACCTACACCGTGACGTGGACCGTGGCCAACGACTACCCCAAGACGGTCGACGTCACGCTCGTCGGCAGCCCGGTGGGCGGGGGGACGATCACCGGTCTGCCGACCACCATCGGTGTCTCGCCCGCGACGGCGACCGTGACCCAGTCGGGAATCGCCGGCAACGTCACGACAGCGTCGCTGACGGTCAAGGGTGTCTGGTCCGACAAGTACAGCCAGTCCGACACGGGCACCGTGTGGCTCAGCGGCAACTGCAGGCCGTCGCACACTCCCGCGGTACCGACCGCGACGCAGCCCACGTGCACCGTGCTCACCGGCACGATCCACATCCCGACCGACACCGGCGTCACCTACAAGGTCGACGGCACGACCAAGACCGGTGACGTCACCGGCCTGTCGCTGGGAGTTGCCCACACGGTCGTGGCCTCCAGCACGACGTTGAACCTCACCGACCCGAAGTCGTGGTCGTTCACCTTCGTGAAGACGACGGCCGACTGCCGGACCAGGATCGACATCCCGGCCGAGCCCAAGCCAACAGCTCCGACCTGCTCGACGAACGGGTCGCTCACGCTGGTGAACGGCGACCACTACACCTGGGCCGACAGCAAGCAGCCGAGTGACCCCGGCACCCACCACGTGACCGCGACCGCCGCCGACGGCTTCGTCTTCACCAACGGCAAGACCACCGTCTCCTACGACGTCGAGGTCCTCGGCGCCACGAACGACTGCGCGGTCGAGCTCGTCGCTCCGACGGTCGTGCAGCCGCAGTGCACCGGCCCCGGCACGTCGTCGTCCGGCAGCATCACGCCGAACACCAGCGCGCACGTGACCTACGTGCTCAACGGCACCGTCGTCACGGCGACCACCCAGGCCCCGTACAAGTTCTCGGCGACGACCGGCTGGGTCATCGCGGGCAACGGCCTCACCGCCACCTACACCGTGACCCTGGTCCCGGCCGGCGACTGCCTCACCGTCGTCGTCCCCGTCGTGCCCGACGTCACGCAGCCGAAGTGCGATGGTCCGGGTACGCACACCGACCTGGTCATCACGCCTGCTGACACCGTCGGGATCACCTACTCGGTGAACGGCAACGTCGTCACCGCCACGCCGAAGACCGGCTACAAGCTCGGCTCCCTCACGGGTGGATGGGTCGCCGGACCGAACGGCACCGCCACCTTCACGGTGACGGTCGTCGACCCGGGCCCCTGCCTGGTCACCGTCGTGCCCGTGGCCCCGACTGTCGAGCCGTCGATCTGCACCGGTCCCGGCACCGCCAGCGACCCGGTCATCACGCCGGTCCCGACCGCGCACATCACGTACACCGTGAAGGGCAACGTCGTCACGGCCACGCCGGACCAGGGCTACGCGCTCGGAGCCTCGCAGGGCTGGACGATCGACCCCGAGACCGGCGTCGGCACCTACACCGTCGACCTGGTGATCCCGGACTGCACCGTGACCGTCCAGGTCGTCGACCCGAAGATCACGACGTCGCAGGAGTGCGGCGTCGCTGCGACCTTCACGATCCCGACGACGACCGGCGTGGTCTACCTGCTCAACGGTGAGGTCATCGAGGCCGGCACCTACAGCACGCCGTCCACCGGCACGATCACGGCCAAGGCCGCCACGGGATACGCGCTCGGCAACTCCGAGTGGTCCTTCGACCTGAAGCTGCCGGCGACCGTCGCGTGCCCGACCGTGGTCACGCCAGTCGGCCCGACCGTCGACTCGTCGACGACCTGCGGGGTCGAGGGTTCCTACACGATCCCGGCGACCGAGGGCATCGTCTACCTCCTCGACGGCGTCGTCGTCACGGCCGGATCGCACGACGGTCCGGCGTCGGGCACCATCACGGCGCAGGCGAAGGACGGGTTCACCCTGGCGAACGCCGACTGGTCCGTCGCGCTCGACCTGCCGGCTGCGGGCCCGTGCAACATCCCGAACACCGGTGGCGGGAGCAAGCTCCCGCAGACCGGTGGCCAGACGGGCTGGCTCGTGGGTGGCGGCGCGGCTGCGCTGCTCGCCGGCCTGCTCCTGGTCGTGGCCGGCCGGCGTCGTGAGGACACCATCGGCTGAGGCTGATCGCTGATCGAGGCCCTTCCACCACCCGGTGGGAGGGCCTCGATCATGTGCGGGGTCGGGCGGTCAGCCCCGTTCGCTCCACAGCGACGTCCAGGGGACGCCGAGGTCGGCGAGCAGGCGACGCAGCAGCGGGAGGGACAGGCCGACGACGTTGGCCGGGTCGCCGTCCACGCCCTCGACGAACGGGGCGCCGAGGCCGTCGAGGGTGAAGGCACCGGCGACCTGGAGCGGCTCCCCGGTGGCGACGTAGGCCTCGATGGTGGCGTCGTCGAGGTCGGCGAACCGCACGACGGTCGAGGCGACGGCCGACACCTCGGCATCCTCGGCCGCGGTGGCACCGAGCCGCACGACGGTGTGCCCGGTGCGCAGCACGCCCTCGCGGCCGCGCATCGCGCGCCAGCGGGCGATGGCGTCGGCGGCGTCGGACGGCTTGCCGAGGGCGACGCCGTCGAGGTCGAGCACGGAGTCGCACGCCACGACGACGGCTCCGGGGAGCTCGTGGCGTACGTCGTCGGCGACCGCCTCGGCCTTCGCGACGGCCAGCGCCGCGCAGACGTCGGCCGGCGCCGACCGGCCCTGCGCGGCGAGGGCGGCCTCGATCGCGGGCTCGTCCACCCCGCTCACCCGGATCACCGGCTCGACGCCCGCAGCGCGCAGCAGCGCACGCCGCGCCGGTGACGCCGAGGCGAGGACGACCGTGACCGTCACGGGTGGCCGATCAGCGCGGGGCGAACGACGCGCGCCAGCCGCCGAAGGTCGTCGGCTGGCGGACGAGCCGGTGCGGGGCCGACCACGACGAGCGCGGCGGGGCGGCGCCGTCGTCGGCGCCCCCTCCCATGGCCGTGACGACGGCGACGAGCGCCGCGAGCTCGGTGACGTCGGGCGTTCCGTGCACGATGCGCAGCACGGGACGCTCCACGGCGATGTCGTCCTGCGCGACGGGGGTGCCGGCCTCGGTGCTCACAGCGGGATGTTCCCGTGCTTCTTCGGCGGCAGCGTCGCGCGCTTGGTGCGCAGCGCCCGCAGCGCCTTCGTGATCGCAGCCCGGGTCTCGCTCGGGCGGATCACGGCGTCGATGTAGCCGCGCTCGGCCGCGATGTAGGGGTTCGCGAGGGTGTTCTCGTAGTCGGCGATGAGCTCGGCCCGCTGCGTGTCGGGATCCTCGGACTTGGCCAGCTCGCGGCGGTAGAGGATGTTGACCGCACCCTGAGCACCCATGACGGCGATCTGCCCGGTGGGCCAGGCGAGGTTGACGTCGGCGCCGAGGTGCTTGGAGCCCATGACGTCGTAGGCGCCGCCGTAGGCCTTGCGGGTGATGACGGTGACGAGCGGGACGGTGGCCTCGGCGTAGGCGTAGATCAGCTTCGCGCCCCGGCGGATGATGCCGTTCCACTCCTGGTCGGTGCCGGGCAGGAAGCCCGGGACGTCGACGAACGTGAGCACGGGGACGTTGAAGGCGTCGCACGTCCGGACGAAACGGGCTGCCTTCTCCGACGCCTCGATGTCGAGCGTGCCGGCGAACTGCATCGGCTGGTTGGCGACGACGCCGACCGAGCGACCCTCGACCCGGCCGAAGCCCACGATGATGTTCGGTGCCCAGAGCGCCTGGATCTCGAGGAAGTCGCCGTCGTCGAGGATCGACTCGATGACCGTGTGCATGTCGTAGGGCTGGTTGGGCGAGTCCGGCACGAGCGTGTCGAGCGCGAGGTCGGTCTCGGACGCCTCCAGGTCGGCATCGACGTCGAACGCAGGTGCGTCGTCCAGGTTGTTGCTGGGCAGGAACCCGAGCAGCGCCTTGACGAAGTCCATGCCCTCGGTCTCGTCGGCCGTCATCGCGTGGGCCACGCCGCTCTTGCTGTTGTGCGTGCGCGCGCCACCGAGCTCGTCGAACCCGACGTCCTCGCCGGTGACCGTCTTGATCACGTCGGGTCCGGTGATGAACATGTGCGAGGTCTTGTCGACCATGATCGTGAAGTCGGTGATGGCGGGGGAGTAGACCGCGCCGCCCGCGCACGGGCCCATGATGAGCGAGATCTGCGGGATGACCCCGGAGCACAGGACGTTGCGCCGGAAGATCTCGCCGTAGAGACCCAGGGACACGACGCCCTCCTGGATGCGCGCGCCGCCCGAGTCGTTGATCCCGATCATCGGGACGCCGGTCCTCATCGCGAGGTCCATGACCTTGACGATCTTCTCGCCGTAGACCTCGCCGAGACTGCCGCCGAAGATCGTGAAGTCCTGAGCGAACACGCAGACCGGGCGGCCGTCGACCGTGCCGTAGCCGGTGACGACACCGTCGCCGTAGGGCCGGTTGTCCGGCAGGTCGAACGCGCTGGAGCGGTGCCGGGCGAGGGCGTCGAGCTCCACGAACGAACCCTCGTCCAGGAGCATGTCGATGCGCTCGCGCGCGGTGGCCTTGCCGCGGGAGTGCTGCTTCTCGACCGCCTTCTCCGAGGCCGCGTGCGCGGCAGCCGTGCGCCGCTTCTCGAAGTCCGCGATCTTCCCTGCGGTGGTCTTGGGGTCGTCCTCGGGCGAGGTGCTGATCTCGGGCGCTGCACTCACCGCGCGTCCTCCGCTGCCATGCCGACCTGGGTAGGCCGTGCGTCTCTCGTTACCTTAGCCAGGTGAGCTCCCCCGTCTCAGGGCAGTCCGACAGCCCGGCACGCGATCCCCGTCACTGGGACGACGTCGCCCTCCAGCGGGCCCTCGACCGCGCAGGTGACGGCAGCTGGGGACCGGTGGCCGTCCTCCCGTCGACCGGATCGACGAACGCCGACGCCATGGACCAGGTGCGCGAGGGCGCACCCGAGGGCTTCACCGTCGTGGCCGACGAGCAGACCCAGGGCCGCGGGCGCCTCGACCGCACCTGGGCGTCGCCCTACGGCGCCGGCATCGCGATGTCGGTCGTGCTGCGCCCGCTGGTCCCCGACGCGGTGTGGGGCTGGATCCCGCTGATCGCGGGCATCGCGGTCGTCGACGCGCTCGCCGAGCAGGGTGTCGCCGCTGCGCTCAAATGGCCCAACGACGTCGTGATCGACGGCGACGCGCGGGACGGGAGCGCCGGCCCGCGCAAGCTCGGCGGCCTGCTCGTGGAGCGGGTCGGGCCGGCCGTGGTCGTGGGCATCGGGCTCAACGTCGACCTCACCGCCGACGAGCTCCCCGTCGCGCGGGCCACCTCGACGCGCCTCGAGGGCGCCGACGTCAGCAGGGAGGCCCTCGTCGTCGACGTCCTCGACCACCTCCGGCGCCGCTACCTGCACTGGCAGCTCGCATCGGGCGACGCCCGCCGCTCCGGCACCGTCGAGGCCTACGCCGAGCGCTGCGTGACCCTCGGGCGCGGGGTCCGAGCGCTGCTTCCCGGCGGCGCCGTCGTCGAGGGCGAGGCCTCGACGGTCGACGACGACGGACGGCTCGTCCTGCGCCTCGCCGACGGCTCGACGCGGGTGGTGTCGGCGGGGGACGTCGAGCACCTGCGCTGACGGTGTCATCGGCAGGCCCGGGCGAGGTCGATCCTGCGACCGGCACGCCCGCGGAGCCGCCGGCGTGGAACGATGCCGACATGGCGTACCCGAAGAAGCTCCTGGCCGACGACGAGTCGATCGTCTACGAGCTCAAGCCGCACTGGCGCGCGCTCATCGCGCCGGTCGTCGTCTTCCTCGTCACGCTCGCGGTCGGCTTCTACGTCCTCGCCAAGCTGACGACCTGGGACAGCTCCGCCCGGACGGCCATCGCGTGGATCGTCGTCATCCTCATGGTCGTCGCGCTCGTCGTGTGGGTGGTCCGGCCGTTCGTCTACTGGTACTCGACGCAGTACGTCTTCACCGACCACCGGATCATCGTGCGCACCGGGATCATCGCCCGGAAGGGTCGCGACATGCCGCTGTCGCGCGTCAACGACGTCTCCTTCTCCCACTCCTTCATCGAGCGGTTCCTCAACTGCGGCACGCTGCAGGTGGAGTCGGCGGGCACACAGGGGCAGCTCATCATCACCAGCGTCCCGAACGTCGAGCAGATCCAGCGCGACATCTACCGCCTCCACGACGAGGACGACATGCGCCGCCGCCGCCAGTCCGAGCAGCCGCTCGGCGACACCGACGCGTGAGACGACGTCGCCCGTGAGCGATCCGGCGCCGCAGACGAGGAGCACGAGCCAGGTCGTCGACGACCTGGTCGACGTGGTCCTCGGTTCGCCGCGCCGGCTCACGCGCGACGAGGTGGCCCATCGCGCCGGCGTACCGCTCGACGAGGCACGCCGGCTGTGGCGCGCGATGGGCTTCGCCGACGTCGGCGACGCGGTCGCCTTCACCGACGAGGACGTCGACGCGCTGCGCCTGCTCGGGACGCTGCTGGGCCGTGGGGTGCTGGACCGGTCCACCGCCGTCGACGTCGCGC
>JADGOZ010000175.1 GCA_017882705.1 Candidatus Nanopelagicales bacterium
GCGTTGACGAACGCGACCTTGGCGTCGATGGCGCACTGGGCGTAGTACTTCGCCGCCTGCTCCGAGCCGACGGGCAGGTAGCAGATGAGGACGTCGACCTGGCGCTCGCGCAACGTGGCGACGATGTCGACGGGAGCGTCGTCGGACTCGGTGATCATCTCGCGGTAGTACTTGCCGAGGCCGTCGTAGGTGTGGCCGCGCTGCACCATGATGCCGGTCGGCGGCACGTCGCAGATCTTGATGGTGTTGTTCTCGCTGGCGAGGATCGCGTGCGCGAGGTCCTGGCCGACCTTCTTCGCGTCGACGTCGAACGCCGCGACGAACTCGATGTCGCTGATGTGGTAGTCGCCGAACCGGACGTGCATCAGACCCGGGACCTTGGCGGTCGGGTCGGCGTCCTTGTAGTACTCGACGCCCTGAACCAGTGACGACGCGCAGTTGCCGACGCCAACGATGGCTACTCGTACCGAACCCATCGGGATTCCTCTCTCAAACACCGTGGGCGGACGGGTGGATCCCGGCCCCGGACTTCGTGGTGGTCGCCGCGTGCCCCGACGGGGCAGCGGAGGTCTTCGTGGTGGTGCTCCCGGTCGCGCCGGGAAGCTCGCGCTCGCTGGCGATGAGCTCGTCGAGCCAGCGGACCTCGCGCTCGACGCTCTCGAGGCCGTGCTGCTGCAGCTCGAGGGTGTAGCCGTCGAGGCGTTCGCGGGTGCGCGCGAGCGCGGACCGCAGCGCGTCGAGGCGCTCCTCGAGCCGGGAGCGGCGTCCCTCGAGGATGCGCAGCCGGACCGAGGCCTCGGTGCGTCCGAAGAAGGCGAGGCGGACGCCGAAGCGGTCGTCCTCCCAGGTGTCCGGCCCGGCGTCGGCGATGAGGGCCTGGAAGTGCTCCTTGCCCTCCGCGGTGAGGCGGTAGACGATCCGGGCCCGCTTCCCCGACAGCGGCGCGGAGGCGGCGGCCTCGCCGTCCTCGACGAGCAGGCCGCGGGCCTCGAGATCCTTGAGGCAGGGGTAGAGCGAGCCGTAGGAGATCGCGTGGAACGTGCCCAGCACGCCGGAGAGCCGCTTGCGCAGCTCGTAGCCGTGCATCGGGTTCTCCTGCAGGAGGCCGAGGACGGCGAGCTCGAGGACGCCGGAGCGCTTGCCGGGTCGCGGTGACATGCTCGGGACCTCCTCCGCTGCGTGTTCCGGCTGGTGGACTCGCCTCGATGTATCGATGCGATATAGCGGGAACACTACGTCGTCGGTGAACGGACGGCAAATCCCGACACCCGGGACTCGCCACCCGCACGCCGTACCCTCGTCGGGTGGCCGCACCCCGACACTCCAGCCACCGCGCAACCCGGATACGCGGGGCGCGGCCGGCCGAGCCGTCGCACGTCGCGCTCCCCCCGCCCGAGGACGTGGCGGATCCCGCGCGGCCGCGGGCCGTGGTGGACCACGGGCTCACCCGACGGGGCGTGCTCGAGCGGATCCGCGGCGGCGACGCGATGGCCCGGGAGGACCACTGCGACGCCGACCCGTACCTCATCCGGGCCGCGAAGCACCACGGCGAGCCGACCGAGCGTCCGTGCCCGATCTGCCGCACGAACGACCTCGTGCACGTCACGTACGTGTTCGGTGACGAGCTCGGTCCCTTCTCCGGACGGGTGAAGTCCTCGCCCGAGCTGCCGGTGATGGCCTACGAGCACGGGCAGTTCCGGGTCTACGTCGTCGAGGTGTGCTCGGACTGCGGCTGGAACCACCTCACGATGTCCTACGTGCTGGGCGACGGCGTGCCCCGCCGTCCGCTGCGCCGCCCCCCGGACCTGCTCGACTGAGGCGGTCGTCACACGGGTCCGCGGGTTGTCGCGCCGGCACGTGGGGCATGAGACACGCACCACAGGTCGGCGATGTCCGGCCCCGGGAGGAAACCTGGGACCGTCGTCGTACGTCGCACCTGCGGACGGGTGCGCCGAGCGCACCTGCCGACACTCGGTCGCGACGCGACCACACCCGGAGGATGACCACGTGAGGATCGACTACCCGCGCCGCGGGCGCACGGGCGTGCGGCACTGGCTGCCCTCGTGGCGCCAGCTGCTGTCGCTGGCCGTCCTCGGCTTCGTGGCCGTAGTCGGCACGTTCGCCGTCCTCGTGGCGCGCACCGACGTCCCGGCGCCGAACGACCTGGCCACCGCGCAGACCTCGATCGTCTACTGGAACGACGGAAGGACCGAGCTCGGCCGCCTCGGCGACTCGAACCGGGTGAGCGTCCCGCTCGACCAGGTGCCGCTGACGATGCAGCACGCCGTGCTGTCGGCGGAGGACCGCGACTTCTACGACGAGGGCGGCTTCTCGCCCAAGGGCATCGGCCGCGCGATCTGGAACAACCTCTCCGGCGGCAGCGTCCAGGGCGGCTCGACGATCACCCAGCAGTACGCGAAGAACGCGTTCCTCACCCAGGAGCGCACGTTCACGCGCAAGTTCGCCGAGCTCATCCTCGCGGTGAAGCTCGACACGAGCGTCTCCAAGGACCAGATCCTCGGCGACTACCTCAACACGATCTACTTCGGCCGCGGTGCCTACGGCATCCAGACCGCGGCCAAGCAGTACTTCAACAAGGACGTCTCGAAGCTCACGCTCGGCGAGTCGGCCGCGCTCGCCGCGATCATCCGGTCGCCCGGCGGCTACGCCCCCGAGACCAACATGGACAAGCTCAGCGGCCGGTGGAACTACGTCCTCGACGGCATGGTCGAGAAGGGCTGGATCACCCAGGGCCAGCGGCAGACCGCGACGTTCCCCACGTTCGTGACGAAGAAGCCCGCCAACAAGTACGCCGGCCCCAACGGCTTCCTGCTCGCCGCCGTGACGCAGGCCCTCGCGGCCCACGGCTTCACCGAGGACGACGTCAACCGCGGCGGCCTGCGCGTGGTGTCGACGTTCGACCGCAAGGCGCAGAACGCCGCGATCGACGCAGTGCGCAAGGAGAAGCCGACCAAGGGGAGCGCCGGGCTCCGCATCGGTCTTGCGGCGGTCAAGCCAGGGACCGGCGAGGTGCTCGCGATGTACGGCGGCGCGGACTACCTCACGAACCAGGTCAACAACGCCACCCAGGCGCTCGGCCAGGCGGGATCGACGTTCAAGCCCTTCGCCCTCGCGGCCGCCATCGAGCAGGGCGTCAGCCTCGACTCGATGTGGAACGGCAACAACGGCGTCACCATCGACGGCTTCAAGGTCAACAACTACGGCAACGAGTCGCTGGGCCAGATCTCGCTCCTCCAGGGCACCGAGCAGTCGGTGAACGCCGTGTACGTGGCGCTCTCCTCGCAGATCGGCTATGACAAGGTCGTCGACGCCGCGGTGCGCGCCGGCATCCCGGCCGACACGCCCGCGCTGTCGCCCGTGCGGACCGTCGCGCTCGGCGTGTCCTCCCCGCACGTCATCGACATCGCGGGCGCCTACGCCACGTTCGCCGACCGCGGCAAGCAGGTCGAGAGCACGGTGCTCAAGGAGGTCCGCGGTCCCAACGGTGGCGTGCTCCTCGCGCTCGACCCCACCCCGAAGCAGGCGTTCTCCTCCGACGTCGCCGACACGGTGAACTACGCCCTGCGCAAGGTCGTCACCAACGGCACCGGCTTCGCCGCGAAGGGCCTCGGCCGCCCGGCCGCCGGCAAGACCGGCACGACGAACGGCAACCTCTCGGCCTGGTTCGCGGGCTACACCCCGCAGCTGGCGGCGGCGGTGATGCTCGTGAAGGACGGCGCGGACGGCAACCCGGTCTCGATGTCGGGCGTGGGAGGGATGCGCACGGTCACCGGTGGCTCCTTCCCCGCGCGCATCTGGACGGCGTTCATGAAGGCGGCGCTCGACGGCCAGCCCGTGGAGAAGTTCGTCGAGCCCGCGAGCATGCCCACGGCCTCGCCGACCTCGAGCCCGTCCGTGACGGTCAGCCCCACCGCGAGCCCGAGCGCGTCGGCCTCGTCGACCACCTCGCCGAGCCCGAGCGCCAGCCCGAGCGACACCACCTCGCCGTCGCCCTCCCCGACGTCGCCGTCGCCCTCGGCGACGGCAGCCAGCCCGAGCGCCGCCGCGACCAAGAGCGCCGCGGCCGTCCCGGCCTCGCCGTAGCGCCGATGTCCGGGGAGCAGGTGTCTGAGGATCAGATCGCGGTTTCCGGCCGCGCGTACGGCAGCATGGCGTCCGTGCCCGAGCCCGTCATCGCCGTCCTTCCGGCCGAGTTCGACCCCGTCGTCGCCTCCGCGACCGAGCGCATCGGCGGGCCGTCCGGCGTTCACCGCGGCCGGTTCGTCGGCTTCTGGACACCGCTGCGCGCCCTGGTGCTCCTCGCGACGTTCGCCTACACCGTCGGCTATCTCAGCAAGCTTCCGTGCCACGCCGAGTCGTTCGCCGGCGACGCGCGCTACACGCGGCTGTGCTACTCCGACATCCCGTTCCTCTATCAGCTGCGCGGCTTCGCCGATGGCTGGCTGCCCTACATCCAGACCGGACCGGGTCGCGGCCCGGCGCTGGAGTACCCCGTCCTCACCGGGTTCTTCATGCAGGTCGGGTCCTGGCTCACCGGCCGCGGCGGGAGCGCGCAGGAGCGCGCGCTCGTGTTCTACGACTGGAACGTCATCCTGCTGTTCGTCTGCTTCCTCGCCACGGTCGTCCTCACCGCGCTGACCGTGCGTCGCCGGCCGTGGGACGCCGCCCTCGTGGCGCTCGCGCCCGGGGCGATCCTCTGCGCGATCATCAACTGGGACCTGCTCGCCGTGGCGCTCACCGCCGGCTGCATGCTCGCGTGGTCGCGCAAGAGCCTCACCTGGGCCGGTGTCCTGCTCGGTCTCGCGGTCGCCGCGAAGTTCTACCCCGTGCTCCTGCTCGGGCCGTTGTTCCTGCTCTGCCTGCGGGCCGGGCGCATGAGGGCGTTCTGGATCACCACGGGGTGGGCGGCTGCGGCGTGGACCGTCGTCAACCTGCCGGTCTACCTCGTCAACCACGACGGCTGGCTGGAGTTCTACACGTTCTCCTCCACCCGCGGCGGCGACTGGGGATCGCCCTGGTACGTCCTGCAGGTGTGGGGCCACGCGGTGCCGGCCGACCAGCTCAACAACGTCGCGATGCTGGCGCTCGGCGCGCTCTGCCTCGGCGTCGCGTTCCTGATCCTGGGCGCCCGGCGGCGTCCGCGTCTCGCGCAGGTGGCGTTCCTCGTCGCCGCTGCGTTCTGCCTGACCAACAAGGTCTACTCGCCGCAGTACGTCCTCTGGCTGGTTCCGCTCGCCGCGATGGCCCGGCCGCGCTGGCGCGACTTCCTCATCTGGCAGACCGGGGAGGTCGTCTACTTCGCGGCGATCTGGTACTTCCTGCAGCAGTACGGCACCGACGACAAGGGCCTGCCCGAGGGGTGGTACGTCGTCGCGATCCTCGTGCACATCCTGGCGACGGCCTACTTCGCGGCGATGGTGGTGCGCGACATCGTGCACCCGGGGTTCGACCCGATCCGGACCGACGGCGCCCCCGAGCACCGTGACGATCCGGGCGGCGGTGTCCTCGACGGCGCCCCCGACGTGCGGGTCCTGCGCCTGCCGTGGCGCCGTGACGCCGACGTCGACGTCGAGCCGGTCATGGCCGGCCACGTCGTCGCTCCCGAGGGGGTCCCGCACGTCGACCCGCACACGCGCGGCGGCGCGCACTCCCGCTGAGGACTCAGCCGGTTGGCGTGGCCGGCCCGGACGACCCGGTGCCGACCGGGGTGGGCGTGGACGCGGGCGCGGCGGCGACCACGAGCGCGCCCTCCGTCTGGCCGAGGTCGACCTCGGGGGACGACTCGACGATCCAGCGGCCGACGTTGCCGGGCAGGTCGTTCTTCTTCACCAGCCGCACGCTCGGCGACCCGATCGGGTAGATCCGGGTGAGCACGCCGTCGTCGGACGACCGCACCCAGGCCTTCCCGGTCCAGTCCCAGTCGTGGACGACCGTGTAGTCGGCCCGTCCTTCGGGGGTCGTCGACGCGTGCAGCCCGCCCACCGGGTCCCACCACAGCCCGAGGAGCAGGCCCGGCGCGGCGCCCCCGGGCACCTGCGCGAGGTGGTTGACGTTGCCGTCGGCGGGAGTCAGCAGGTCAACGCTCCCGTCGACGCAGCCGAGCGCGACCACGCCGCCGTCGGACCTCGTCGACTCCCCCAGCCGCGGCGTGCAGGCGGAGATCTTCGCGGGCTCGGACGCGCCCTCGGCCGTGAGCGTCGTGACGCTGACGCGCCCCCTGTCGATGCCGACGAGCACGGCGTTCGTGTCGGTGATGGCGACCGGCGCGAGCGGTCCCGGTGCGTCGCGGTGAGCGGAGGCCGGAACGCCGATCGGCATGGGCCGCTCGAGGCCGCTCGCCAGGTCGTCGGCGATCGTCACGAGGGTGACGGCACTGGCCTTGTCCGTGACGTCCTTCGGCACCCACAGCTGGATCGGGCCGTCAGCGACCGGGGCGACGGAACCCGGCCTGAGGACGGGGAGGCCGGGGACGCGCAGCGGGTGCGGCGAGTCGGTGGGTCGGCCGTCGGCGCCGATGGTGACGGCGTAGAGCGTGACCTCGCGATAGGGCGTGCCCGCTACGCCCCACACCAGGGTGCGATGGTCCTTGCCGTACCAACCTCCCCCCGGCCCTGACGGCGACCGCCGCCCTCTGACACCCAGACGCGTCGAGCCGGATGATCCGCTGCGTCCACAGCCAGATCCGCATGTCACTGCTGCTGTGGTCGTTTCCGGCCCCCGGTAGGAGCCACAGGACGAGTGACAAGCGCTCGGGCCTGGGGATCAGTCGAGGCCGAGGACTGCGTCGGGGTGGATCGTGGTCATGCGGACGTCGACGGCGAGCTCGTCGCCGACCGCGGGGAGCGGCACGCCCTCGGGCACCCGGACGAGGCTGACGTGCATGTGGGGCGGCTCGGCGAACCAGCGCTGCCTGCCGTCGACGTGGAACGGCGAGAGCGAGCGGCTCACCGCGTCGAGCACGCCGGAGCCGGCGGTGATGACGCGCTGTCGGGCCGAGGCGTTGGCCGACGGCGACTCGAGCGCGATGCCGTGCGCCGTGCCGCCGCCGATGACGAGGACGGCACCGGCACGCGAGGCACGGCGCTGGCGGTAGCCGCTGGCCTGGCCGCGGCCGACGTCGTGCACGGCGAGGACCGTCCCGCGGGCCGAGACCGCGCCGCGGTCGCCGAGCCACAGCCGCGTGCCGATGCGGGCGTAGAGCGCGATCTCGGGCAGGGCCCGGCGTACGGTCGCCAGCTCCCCGTCGTCGAGGTGGCTCACCCAGAGCGCGGCCGACGTCGTCATCGCCGCGATCGTGAGGTCGGACGCGATCTCGGTGACGCGGTCGGACAGGTCGGCCACGGCGTTGACCCAGCCGAGGCCCCACGCGTGCACCTCGATGACCCGACCGGTCGCGCCGGCGGGCGGCGCCGGCGCGACGGCCGAGTCGTGCCAGCGGGCGCCCGGGTCGAGCCGGTGGTCGGTGTGCGGTTCGGCCAGGGGCAGGTGCAGCGCGAGGCCCTCGAGCACGATGCGGCCCTCGGCGATCGCGGCGACCGTCGAGTCGGCGTCGAGGAGCTCGACGAGCTCGTCAGCCGTCAGGCCGAAGCGCCTCATCGAGGTGAGCGCCTCGAGCACGACGCGCACCGGCCCGGGGCCGTCGGTGAGGACCTCCCACGCCGGTCGCGAGGAGACGGTGCGGAGGATGCGCGCCGCGTGCGGGCCGTGCGCGAGCTCGACCCAGGCCTTCGCAGCGGTCGCGTCGGCGGGCTCGAACGGCGCGAGGACGAGGATGTCGCCGTCGTACTGCGCGACCGCGACCGCGGCCTCGAACACGGTGCCGACGGCGAGCCGGGTCAGACCCAGCCGGGTGGCCTCTCGCTGCAGGCGCTCGTTGCCGAAGCCGTAGCCGTTGCCCTTGGCGACGGGGACGAGGTCGCCCTCGGCGTGGCGATGGGTGCCGGCGCTGATCGCGGTGCGCACGGCGTCGCGGGTGGCTGCGGTGTGCGAGCGCCACCGGTCCCCGTCGACGTGCAGCGTGAACGTCATGCGCCCAACCTACGGCGAGAAGACCTCAGCGGCGGGAGAGGTAGGCGTCGACGGCGCGGGAGAGGATCGGACGCAGGCGCAGGTCCCACTCCCCGACGTACTCCTGGGCGTAGCCGCCGGTGCCGAGCTTGAACTGGATGAGGCCGAAGAGGTGGTCGCTCGGGTCGAGCGTGTCGCTGATGCCGCGCAGGTCGTAGACCTCGCAGCCCGCGGCGAGCGAGTCGCGGATCATCGCCCACTGGATGGCGTTGGACGGGCGTACGTCGCGGCCCTCGTTCGCGGACGCGCCGTAGGAGTACCACGCGTGAGTGCCGACGCGGACGAGCGTGGTGGCCGCGAGGACGCGGCCCTCGTGCCGGGCGAGGTAGAGCGTGAGGCGCTGCGGGTCCTCGGCCTCCATCGCGCGCCACATGCGCTGGAAGTAGGCGAGGCCGCGCGGGGTGAACTTGTCGCGCGCCGCGGTCTCGACGTAGACCTCGTGGAACGCGGGGATGTCGTCGTAGGTGCCGTGGACGACCTCGACGCCGGCCTTCTCGGCCTTCTTGATGTTGCGGCGCCAGAGCTGGTTGAAGCCGCTGAGCAGGTCGGCCTCCGTGCGACCGGCGAGCGGGACCTGGAAGACGTAGCGCGGCTGCACGTCGCCGAAGCCGGCGCCGGTGTCGGCCTTCTGGCTCCAGCCGAGCTCGCGCAGCCGATCGGCCGCAGCGATCGCCGCCGGGAACGTCTCGTCGGGCTCGACGTCGCGCAGGCGCAGCGCCGCGCCGTCGCCCGAGGCGATGGCAGCCTTCAGCGTCTCCGCCTGCCACCGGCGTACGGCGGCCATCGGGCCCATCTTCACCGCGAAGGCGCCCATCGCCCGCAGGTGCGCGGCCATCGGCGTGAGCCAGTCGTCGAGGTCGCGGCCGGTCCGCTCCCCGGTCCAGTCGATGTCGGGACCCTCAGGGAGGTAGGCGAGGTAGCGCTTGACCTTGGGGACCTGCCGCAGCAGCACGAGACCGGCGCCGATCAGGACCTCGTGCTCGTCGAACCAACCGAGAGACGCGTGCGACCACTCGGCCTTGGCGCCCGCCCAGGACGGCACCTGGAGGAACGAGATCGCCGCGGAGCCGGAGCGCTCCCGCACGTAGGCGAGGTGCTCGTCGACCGTGATGCGGCGGACGGTGAGCGGGGCGAGGGTCACGAGCACCGAGCCTACGGCGCCGAGCGGTCCGGAAGTCCCGCGTCGACGTGACGTCCCCCACGACGGTAGGTCGGCGATGAAGGACGCCTGCATCGCATAGAGAGCAACAGACTCCGCCTTCATCGGGAACCGGACCCGCGTCCGGCCCGGGCGGAGGTGACAGGATCGGCGCGTGCGCATCGCCACCTGGAACGTCAACAACGTCGTCACGCGGACCGAGCGGCTGCTGGCCTGGCTCGCCTCGGCTCAGCCCGACGTCCTGTGCCTGCAGGAGCTCAAGGTGCCGACCGAGCAGGTGCCGGTCGCCGAGATCGAGGCGGCCGGATACGCCGTCGCTGCGCGAGGTGACGGCCGCTGGAACGGCGTCGCGATCCTGTCGCGCGTCGGGCTCGACGACGTGACCTACGACCTGCCCGGGCAGCCGGAGTGGGACGGCGTCGTGGAGCCGCGCGCGATGGCCGCGACGTGCGGCGGCGTACGCATCTGGTCGCTCTACGTCCCCAACGGCCGCACGGTCGAGGACCCGCACTACGCCTACAAGCTGGAGTGGCTCGCCGCGCTGCGCGACACCGCCGTGGCCGAGCTCGCCCGGCCCGAGCCGCTCGCGATCCTGGGCGACTTCAACGTCGCGCCGACCGACGCCGACGTCTGGGACATCGCGAAGTTCGAGACGTCGACCCACGTGACGACCGCCGAGCGTGCCGCCCTCACCGCGCTCGAGGACGCAGGTCTCGTCGAGGTGATGCCGCGGGCGCTGAAGTACGACGTGCCCTTCACGTTCTGGGACTACCGCCAGCTCGCCTTCCCGAAGAACACCGGCATGCGCATCGACCTCGTCTACGGCTCGTCGTCGTTCGCCGGTGCCGTCACGGACGCGTACGTCGACCGCGAGGCGCGCAAGCCCGGCACGAAGGGCACGCCGCCGCCGAGCGACCACGCACCGCTCGTCGTCGACGTGGAGCTCTGAACGTCGCGGATCTGGTCGATGAAGGCGGAGTTTGTTGCCTTCTCTGCGACAGAGGCGTCCTTCATCGCCAACGGTGAGGGCGTCAGGCGAGCACTGAGGCCATGCGTGCTACTGCCTCGGTCAGGGTCGCGCGGCCGGCGGCGAGATTGATGCGCACGTGCCCTTCGCCTCCCGGGCCGAAGGTCGGGCCGGCGTTGAGGGCCACGCGACCGCGCTCGAGGAACACCGTCGCGGGGTCCTCGCCGAGGCCGAGCGCCGTGCAGTCGAGCCAGGCGAGATACGTCGCCTCCACGGGGCGATAGCGGACCTCGGGGATCCTCTCCGCGAGGAGATCGGCCAACCACGCCGAGTTCGACGCGATGTTGGCGTTGACCGCGTCGAGCCACGTGTCGCCGCCCCGCCACGCGGCCATCTGCGCGATCGCGCCGACGTGGCTCATGCCGTAGCCCAGCGAGCGCGGCAGCGCCTCGACCCGGCCGCGCGACCGCTCGCCGCCCACGACCACGGCAGCCTTGAGCCCCGCGAGGTTGTAGGCCTTCGACGCCGACGTCACGACGAGCCCGCGGTCCGACACCGTCAGCCACGGCACGAACGACGCACCGTCGGGCACGAGCAGCCCATGGATCTCGTCCACGAGCACCTCGACCCCGTGCTCCTCGGCGATCGTCGCGACCCCGCGCAGCTCGTCGGCGGTGTGCACGGTGCCGGTCGGGTTGTGCGGGCTGCACAGCAGCAGGACCTTCGCGCGGGCATGCCCGAGCGTGGCGTCGATCGCCCCGAGGTCGAGCCGACCCTCCGGGGTGAGCGGCACGGGCACGACGTCGCGCCCCATCGCGCGGGTGAACTCGTGCAGCGGCGGATAGACCGGAGACGGCACCACGACCGCGTCGCCCCGCTCGGTGAGCAGCTCGATCGCGGCGAAGACCCCGGTGAGCACGTCGGCCACGTTCTGGGTCGCCGACACGTCGAGCGCCCAGCCCCACCTCCGCGCGGCGACGTCGGCGAGCGCAACGGCGTAGGAGGTGTCCAGGGGTGGGTAGCCGAGATCGCCGCGGTGCAGCGCGTCGGTGAGCGCCTCGGTCACCGCCGGCGCCGGCATCGCGTCCATCTCGGCCACCCACAGCGGCAGGACGTCGGGGTCGAACATCGACCACTTGATCGACGTCCGGGACCTCAGCTCGTCGAGCGACAGCTCCTCGAACGGCTCCGGCAGGGATGAGTCGGCCACGGGCGCATCCTGGCACCGCCCACGTGGCGACTCTCGCGGACGGGGCGGGGGCGGCATGTCGGAGCGGGCGGAGCCGGAGCGCTTCCGCGTCCGAGCGCAGACGCGCAGCCCCGACCCGGCCCGAACCAGCGGCGTTGACGGCGACATACATACCCGGTATACATACGCGGTATGGCGATCCGGCACGGCCTGCTGGCCCTCCTCGACGAGGGTCCGGCGTACGGCTACCAGCTCAAGGCCGCCTTCGAGGAGCGCACCGGAGGCACCTGGCCGCTCAACATCGGGCAGGTCTACACGACGCTCGCCCGCGCCGAGCGCGACGGGCTCGTGGCCCAGCTCGACGTCGCCGCCGACGGCCGGGTCGTCTACGAGATCACCGACGCCGGCCGCCACGAGGTCGCGCGGTGGTTCGCCTCGCCGGTACGCCGGGACGCTCCCGCGCGTGACGAGCTGACCATCAAGCTCGCGGTGGCCGTCACCGCCCCGGGCGTCGACGTGAAGGCCCTGGTGCAGACGCAGCGCTCGGAGACGATGCGCACGCTGCAGGCGCTGACCCGGCTCAAGATCGACGCGGCCGACCGGCCCGATCCTGAGTCCGACACCGCCTGGCACCTCGTGCTCGAGCGGCTCATCTTCGACGCCGAGGCGGAAGCCCGGTGGCTCGACCACGTCGAGGCGCGCCTGCTGCGCGCCGCGGCCAGCACGACGTCCGACCGCACTCCTGCGCCGGACGGGACGGATCGCGCGAACCAGGGGAGCGCACGATGACCGCACCGGTGCTCGAGCTCGACGACGTCACCCGCATCCACGGGTCCGGCGCCACCGCGGTGCACGCGCTGCGCGGCGTCTCCCTCACCGTCGCTGCCGGCGAGCTCGTCGCGGTCATGGGCCCGAGCGGGTCCGGCAAGTCCACGCTGCTCAACGTGGCGGGCGGCCTCGACACCGTGTCCGCGGGCGCCGTCCGGGTCGAGGGAACCGACCTCGCGTCGCTGTCGCGCGCCGCGCTGGCCGCCGTACGCCGTCGCTCCGCGGGCTACGTCTTCCAGGACCTCAACCTGATCCCCACGCTCACCGCCGTCGAGAACGTCGCTCTGCCGCTCGAGCTCGACGGCCGCCGGAGAGTCCGCTCGTACGCGCTCGCCGCGCTCGAGGAGGTCGGGGTCGCCGACCTCGCCGACCGCTACCCCGACGAGATGTCCGGCGGCCAGCAGCAGCGCGTCGCGATCGCCCGCGCGCTGGTCGGCGAACGCCGGCTCGTGCTCGCCGACGAGCCGACCGGTGCCCTCGACAGCGAGACCGGCGAGGCCGTCCTCGCGCTGCTCCGTCGCCGCGTCGACCAGGGCTGCGCCGGCGTGCTCGTCACGCACGAGTCGCGCCACGCCGCCTGGGCCGACCGCGTGGTCTACCTGCGCGACGGGTGCATCGTCGACTCCACGGCGTACGACGTCAGCCCGGGCAGCCTCGAGACCGTGCGATGACCGCGGTCCTCGAGCGCGTCGAGCCCGCCACCCCGCCGCTCCCGCCTCGCCATCCTTCGCGCCTGGCCCGCTGGTGGTCGAGCTGGCGCGTGGCGATCCGCCTCGCGCGCCGGGACGCCTGGCGCGGCAGGGGCCGAGCCCTGCTCGTGCTCCTGCTCATCGCGCTGCCCGTCTCCGTGGTCGTCGCCGAGATTTCCTACTCGCTCGCCTCGTCGAAGGCCCGCGCGTCGGTGAGCCAGGCGCTGCTCTCGCTCGGCACCGTGGCCGACGCGCGGATCATGACGGCCCCCGCGTCGGCCTCCCAGAGCATCGACACCACGAGCGCCAGCACCGGCTCCGGTCCCCGCGCGACCAGGGCCGACCTGCTGGCCGCGCTCCCGGCCGGCTCGACCGTCGTCGACGCCGGCGGGTCGGCACCGGTCGTGATCGAGGCCGGCAGGTGGGGGATCACGTCGGCCGTCGCGCTGTCCGACGTCCGCGACCCGCTCGACGCCGGACGCTGGCGGGTGCTCGACGGCCGCCTGCCCGCGAGCCCGTCCGAGGTCGCGCTGCGCGGCGACGAGATCCACCGGCTGCAGGCGCACCTCGGCGACACCCTGACGCTGACCACGACCTCGGGGGCGGTGCACGTCGCGCGACTCACGCTGGTCGGGGAGGTGGAGCCGTTCTCGCCGTGGATCGCCTACGGCGACGCCGTCGCGCTGCCCGGGGTCCTGCCGGTCGACCCGACCACCACGGCGTACGGCCCGGTCGCCGTCGACGCCGAGCAGCAGAAGCTCACCCTGGCGCCGTCCGAGTTCCTCGTGCGGACCTCGCGCCCGCTCACGTGGGCCGACGTCCGCGCGCTCAACGCCCTCGGCGCCGTCGTGGCGAGCAGGTCGGTGCTCGAGTCGCCGCCGGCGTTCTGCCCGGTGGACGTGGTCTGCCTCGACGACGGACCCGTCCCGCAGCCGCGGGCCGACCCCGCCTTCGAGGACCCGCAGGCTCTCGAGGCCGCGGCGCGCGAGGCCGCGCTCGTCGCTGTCGTCGTCGTGCTGGTCGTGCTGCAGGTCGCCCTGCTCGCCGGTCCGGCCTTCGCCGTGCAGCTGCGTCGCCGCCAGCGCGAGCTCGGGCTCGTCGGCGCCAGCGGCGGCACGTCGGCCGACCTGCGTCGCGCCGTGCTGGCGTCGGGCGTGGTGCTCGGCGTCGCCGGCGGCCTGCTCGGCATCGCGATCGGCTGGCTGGGCGTGCTCGTGCTCGGGGGGATGCTGCCGTGGGCGCCGCTCGCCGACAACGGCGTGCGGCTCGGCGTACCCCCGCTGCCCTGGTACGTGCTCGGGGTCGCGCTCATCGGGGTGATCGCGGCGGTGGTCGCGTCGCTCGTGCCTGCGGTGCTCGCGGGCCGCGGCGACGTGGTGGACGCCCTGCGCGGCCGTCGGCCGCTGCCCGCCCTGCGCACCCGCACGCCCGTGGTCGGCCTGCTGCTCGGGGCCGCCGGCGTGGGGCTGCTGCTCTACGGCCGCGCGAAGCTCGACACCGTGATCCTCGGCGTCGGGATCATCGTCGGCGAGCTCGGCCTCGTCCTGATCATGCCGTGGCTCGTCGTGCAGACCGGGCGCCTCGGCCGCTGGCTGCCGCTCTCGTCGCGGATGGCCGTGCGCGACTCGGGCCGGCACCGGCTGCGCACCGCGGCCGCCGCCTGCGCCGTCGCGGCGGCTGCTGCTGCGGCCGTCGCCACGTCGACGTGGGCCGCGTCCGAGTCCTACGTCACCGACTCGACCGACGTGCCCTACCCGCCCGGCACCATCGCGGTCCAGGTCTTCGTCGACGGCACTCCCGAGTCGCAGGCGGGAGCGGCGACCCTCACGGCGCGCACGACCGGCGTGCTCGAGTCGGTCGCGCCCGGGTCACCGACGGCCGTGCTCGTCGGCCTCACCCCGAAGGGTGCCTCGACCACGCCTGGCTCCATGAACCAGGGATCGGTCGGCTGCGTCGTGCCGGTACCGGCGATGCTCCCCGACGGCAGCACCCCGCAGAGGGGCGTCTCCGCGGTCGCCCCAGCCGGCGGCTACGCGGGCGACGGGGTCGAGTGGCAGGGCTGCAGCGGACGGAGCTCGGCCGACGGCGGCCTCGGCGGCGAGGTCATGCTGCTCCGCGACCCGGCTTCCCTCGGGCTGCTCCTCGGCCCGATCGCCGACGTGACGGCGGCGACGAGCGTGCTCGAGGACGGGGGCGCCGTCGTCCTGCAGCCCGGCTCGCTCGACGCGGCCGGCAAGGTCGTCCTCCAGTCCGGGACGATCCGCGACGACGGCACGCCGGTGGCCGGCCCGCCGTTCCGGGTGCCGGCCGCGGAGGTGCTCGCCGGGGCGCTGCCGGCCTCGGTGATCCTCGGCCCGAAGGCGCTCGCGCCCGGCGGCGCTGCCGCGTCGCTGCGCGCGGACGACGCGAACCAGGTCGTCGTCGTCGTCGCCCCGTCGACCGCCGACCGGCCCGACCGGCCGACGGTGGCCGACCAGATCACGATCGGGCTCGCGAAGGCCCGGGTGAATGCCGGGGTCCAGGCCGGTGGCTCGGTCCGGCCGGACTCCGCCGCGGTCCAGCTCGCCGTGATCGGGGCCGCGACCCTGCTGCTGGCCCTGCTCGCCGGGCTGATGGTGACGGCGCTCGCGCTCGCGGACGGCCGGTCGGACATCACGACGCTCGCGGCCGTCGGCGCTGAGCCACGGGTGCGTCGGCGTATCGCCGCCTCCTCCGCCGGGTTCGTCGCGGCGCTGGGCTGCGCGACCGGAGCCGTCTCGGGCCTGATCCTCGCCTGGCTGCTCAACCCGATGTTCAACCGTTTCGGCTCCCAGACCACCGTCATCCACTGGTGGCTGGTGGCGTTCGTCCTGCTGGGAGTCCCCCTGGTGACCGCCGGAGCGGCCTGGCTGACGACGAGAAGCAGGATCACGCTGACCCGACGCCGCGACTGACCGGAATCAGCTGCGTCCTCGAGCGGTTTGGGCTAGGTCGGGCGCTCCCGGTAGTCTGTGCTCACGATTCCGGCCATCCTGGCGCCCCACCTGGGGCTTCCCGGCCGGATCGTGACGCTTCAACCCTCCTGCCACGGAGAGACCGTGGCCGTTCTAGTCCAGAGGAGGTGGGTACGCATGCGTCATTACGAGGTCATGGTGATCCTCGACCCGGATCTTGAGGAGCGCACCGTCGCTCCCAGCCTCGACACGTTCCTCAACGTCGTCAAGGCACAGGGTGGCACCGTCGACAAGGTCGACATCTGGGGCCGTCGTCGGCTCTCGTTCGAGATCAACAAGAAGGCCGAGGGCATCTACGCCGTCGTCGACATGACCTGCACCCCGGCAGCCGTTCAGGAACTGGACCGTCAGCTCAACCTGAACGAGGCCGTGCTGCGCACGAAGGTCATGCGGCCCGAGGCTCACTGAGCCAGCTCGTGAGCCTCGCGCGACCCGTCGCGCGGCGTCCACAGTCCGCGCCCCGACACTCCTTCACCGGAGTCGGTGCGCACCCGTAAGGTCCGGCTGATACGTCGAACCCATCACTTCTCTCGAGGCGGTACTCCATGGCCCAGGGCGACATCAACCTCACGATCGTCGGCAACATCACCAACGATCCCGAGCTGCGGTTCACCCCGAGCGGTGCTGCGGTCGCGTCCTTCACGGTCGCGTCCAACTCCCGCTACCTGGAC
>JADGOZ010000027.1 GCA_017882705.1 Candidatus Nanopelagicales bacterium
CGTTCGTGGTGCGGTCGATTTGCCCGGTCTGAGAGGATGGTCCTCATGGACAAGCCCCCGAAGCCACCGGTCGTCAGGCACGGGGTCATCCGGCCGGTGCCGCCGCCCTACGTCCCGCACGACTGGACGGTGGGCGAGCGCGCGACGCACGACTCGCACGGGCTCGGCACGATCGTGCGCGTCGAGGCGACGTCGGTCCTGGTGGACTTCGGCGAGGGCGACAACGCCGTGCGGCGCGTGAAGACGATGGACGAGCGGCTCAAGCCGCTCTGAGGCTCACGACGGACTGAGCCCTGCCGGACGCCGACCTGGGCGCCCGGTGAGCGGTCAGGCGCAGTCGACGCAGACGTCGACGCCCGGCTTGGCGCGACGCGAGCGGTGGACCACGAGGAAGCACTTCTCGCAGCGGAACTCGTCGGCCATCTGCGGCACGACGTCGACCGCGAGGATCTCGTGCGAGAGGTCCGCGCCGGGAAGCTCGAGGTCCTCGAGCAGGTTCGCCTCGTCGTCGACCGTGACCTGCGTGGTCGGCGCCTGGGCGCGCAACGCGTCGAGGCTCGCGGTCTGCTCGGCCGCGGTCGCCTCCGCGTCCCTCGGAGCGTCGTAGTCGGTTGCCATGAGCCCTCGCCGTCCCCCCACATCGTGGGCTCGTGTCGTCCGGAGGTAGCGAGGCTACCCCTCGCACGGAGCGGGTTCTCCCGCGGGCGTTCCAACACCGTGAACCCCTCGTGAATTCCCTGGGTCCGAGCTCTGGAGCGGCCGTGCGGGTGACTCCGCTGCCGCAGGCTCAACATCGGCTCTCGGTGCGGCCGACACCCCGTAGTGCAGGTGTCCTGACACGGGGAGGTCGCATGAACGCACGCGAGCTGAGGGTCGGTCGCACCTACGCCTACCCCACGAGCCCCGGCCCCTGGTACAGGGTCGCCGTGCCCGCGCGGGTGATGTCGCACGGACCCCGCAACCACGTCCTCGTGCTCCTCCCGCACGGGATCCCCGCTGGTCCGACCGGCGACGAGGTGCCGCGAGCGGCCCTCGTCTGGGTCGATGCCGCCTCCCTGGTGTCGTCGTGGGACGAGTGGCCGGCACGAGCGGCGTCGGCCCGCGACGACATGGCGGCCGTCGTCGCGAGCGCCGTCGCCGCCATCGGCGGGCGCGACGCCCCGACCATCGCGGGACCGGGTGACGGCGACGATCCGCCGAACCGCTGGTGGTCGCGCCCGATCCAGCAGCTCCTGCGTCCCCCGGCACTCCCCGTCACCAGCGGTCCGCCGCGCGGCTGACTCCCCCGGCGAGGGTCTCGGAGCGTCAGCTCATCGTGTCGCTGGACACCGACGTGAGCCTGACCACAGCGCGCGCGGACGCACCGTCCCGTCACGTGACGGCAACCTCCGGGACGCCTGGCCGGGATGGGGTGACGGCGTACGAGCACGACGACCACGCACCCGGAGGAACCAGTGCCGCGCACACCTCGACGCATCGCTCTCGTCGCGCACGACAACATGAAGGCCGAGCTCATCGCCTGGGCCGAGTTCAACCGCGAGGCGCTGGCCGCGCACGAGCTCTACGCGACCGGCACCACCGGGACCCTGCTCGAGTTCGAGGTCGGTCTCAAGGTCCACCGGTTCCTGAGCGGACCGCTCGGTGGGGACCAGCAGATCGGCGCCAGGATCGCGGAAGGTCTCATCGACGTCCTCGTGTTCTTCTGGGACCCGCTGGAGCCGCAGCCGCACGACCCGGACGTCAAGGCGCTGCTGCGGATCGCCGCCGTCTGGAACATCGCGGTCGCGTCGACGCGGACGACCGCTGACATGCTGATCTCGTCGCCGCTTCTCGCGGGGGACTACCAAGCGGTGCGACCGGACCACTGAGCGAGCGGCAGGTCAGGCGACAGTGCTCACCACGTGCGTCAGGGACGCCAGGCGTTCCTCACCGACCGGGTCCGCGGCGAGCAGCGGGACGACCGCGACGCGGTCGCACAGGGACGAGACGAGGTCGAGCTGACCGAGCTCCGCAGCGGCACGGCGTAGCAGGAAGGGCGACGTCGGTCGCGCGGCGGCGAGCGAGTCGTTGACGACCCAAGCCCACGGCGCGATGCCGGCGCGACGCAGGTCGTCCTGGAGCACGCGCGCCTCGGTCACCGGAGTCGGTTCCGCGACGGTGACGAGGACGACCTTCGTCTGGCCCGGGTCCTGCAGGACCATGAGCGGGGTCCGGTAGTTCGCGTTCGCGCCCATCTGGCGTGCGACGTCGCGGTGGTAGGAGCCGGCCGCGTCGAGCAGCAGCAGCGTGTGCCCGGTCGGTGCCGTGTCGATGACGACGAACCCGTCCCTCGCGCCGAGCACGGTGCGCGAGAACTGCTGGAAGACGGCCACCTCCTCGGTGCACGGGGAGAGCAGGTCCTCGGCGAGGTTGGCCCGCCCCGCGTCGTCGAGGTTATTGCCGCGCGTGGCCATGATGCGGTCGCGGTAGTCGCGGGTCGCCTCGACCGGGTCGATGCGGGAGACCCGGAGGTGCTCCACGGCACCGTGCAGCGTGTCGTCGAGGTGCGCCGCGGGATCCGTCGTCGTGAGGTGGACGTCGTGGCCGCGGTGCGCGAGCGCGACGGCGACCGCCGCCGCGATCGTCGTCTTGCCGACCCCGCCCTTGCCCATGAAGAGCACGACGCCGTGACCGTCGGCCTCGATCTCGTCGACGAGCGATCCGAGGCCGCGTCCGGCCGGCTCGACCGGCACTGCGGGAGCGGGCACCGCGGCGTCCGGGGCGCCGGGCGCGAGCAGGGTCCGCAGCGCGGCGAGCCCGATCATGCTGTCCGGCTTCAGATCGACGAGGTCGCGCGGCAGCGACGCCACGTCGGCCGGCATGGCGGCCAGCGCGTCCGCCTCCCGCTGTCGGACGGCCCGGGCGAGCGCGTCGTCGCCGGCAGCGCGAGGGAGCAGGCCATTGACGACGATCTGCGCCGCGTGGATCCCGATCTCGTCGAGCTCGTGGAAGGTGCGGTCGAGCTCGGCGAGCGACGAGGCCTGGGCGCGGGTCACCAGGACCAGCCGGGTGCGGTCCGGGTCCTTGAGGGCGGCGACGGCAGCGGCGTAGGTCGCCCGTTGCTTGTCCAGGCCCGCGAGCGGTCCGAGGCACGAGGCGTCGCCCTTGCCGGCCGCCAGGAAGTCCGTCCACGACCCTGGCAGCTGCAGCAGCCGGATGGTGTGGCCGGTGGGGGCGGTGTCGAACACGACGTGCTCGTACGCCGCCGTGACCGCGGGGTCGGCCAACAGGTCGGTGAACTCGTTGAACGACGCCACCTCCGTCGTGCACGACCCGGAGAGCTGCTCGGTGATGGACGCGATCTCGGCGTCGGGCAGCAGCCCGCGGACCGGACCGACGATCCGCTCGCGATAGGCGTCGGCCGCGGCCTCGGGGTCGATCTCCAGCGCCGACAGCCCCGGGACGGTCGGGATCGGGGTGACGACGTTGCCGATGATGACGCCCAGGACCTGGGCGACGTTGGACGCAGGATCGGTGCTCACCAGCAGCACCCGCGCGCCGCCCTCGGCCAGGTGCACCGCGGTGGCGCACGCGATCGAGGTCTTGCCGACGCCGCCCTTGCCGGTGAAGAACAGGAACCGGGGCGGGTCGGTGAGGAAGCGCATCGCGGTCAGCAGCACCCGTCCGGGCCGCACGCGCATCCGCCGGCGTCCGGCTCTGCCTCCAGCACGGCCAGGCCGACCGCGCCGTCCGGCACGACGGGGACGGCGGCCGCGCCGAGGCCGGCGAACCGCTCGAGCTGGGCACGCGAGGGGTAGGTGCCGGTCATCACCGTCACCCCGTCGACGAGCGTGAGGGGGAGGCCGTCGGAGCCCGCGAGCTGCAGGAACGCACGCACGGTGTCGTCGGTGGCGAACGCCGTCGGGTCGTTGGCCAGGTTGTGCCGCTCGATGTCGGCGCCCTGCGACTGGAGGTGGTTGAGGTCCGCGGTGAAGTCGACGAGCGACTGGTCGAGGTCGGGACCGCACACCCCGCTGTTGCAGCACAGGGCGGGCTCGAAGACGCGGATGGTGGCCATGGGGGTGCTCCTCGCGAGTGGTGGCTCGGTCCCAGTCTCCCCCGGGGCCGAGCGGCAGTCCTGGCGTGCTGCGGTCGGTCAGCGGGTCACGGCGTGGACATCCATCGCGACCGCACTCGCGGGCGACCCACGACGGGGTCGCTCACGCGGTGGCGGACTTCGCGTCGATCTCGGCGATGAGGCCCTCGATGCGGCCCTTGATCTCGTCGCGGATCGGACGGACCGACTCGACGCCCTGCCCGGCCGGGTCCTCGAGGACCCAGTCGAGGTAGGTCTTGCCGGGGAAGTACGGGCACGCGTCGCCGCAGCCCATCGTGATCACGTAGTCGGACGCCTGGACCGCCTCGGTCGTGAGCACCTTGGGGGTCTCGGCCGAGATGTCGATGCCCTCCTCGGCGAGCGCCTCGACGACAGCGGCATTCACGGTGCTCGCAGGGGCGGAGCCCGCCGAGCGCACCTCGACGCGGTCACCGGCCAGGTGCGTGAGGTACGCCGCGGCCATCTGGGACCGGCCCGCGTTGTGGACGCACACGAACAGCACGGACGGCTTCTCTCTCACGGTGATCGCTCTCTTCAGACGGGCGGCGAAGGGTCCGACTGATAGCCGATCCACTCCATCGACGACGGTCTACATTTACGACCGTCGATCTAGTCTGCCGTTCCGCGTCAGGCCCTGTCCACGTTCACGGGTGAACATCAGGTGAAGGAGCCACCGGCGGCGTCGAGGATGAGCTGCTCGACACGCCGACGCGGCCGCACAGCTCGGAGATGATCAGGCCACGGTGCCCCTTGGACTCGAGGATGTCGAAACCGGCGGCGACGAGGTCCGCTCGGGTCACCGTGCCCGCGCGGGTCGCTGCGGCGGCGGGCCTCGTCACCGTGCGCTCGCGGGCTGCGCCGACGGACCGGAGACGCTGAAGCCGCCGTCGGCGACGACCGTGGTCCCGGTGCCACGTTGGCGGCAGGGCGCGACGCCAGCGCCGTCAAGCCCGTGCTCGTCTTCGAGTGACGTCGGCATCGACGCCGAGCCGCGCGGGGCTCAGGCGCTGTGCGGCCGCAGCTCGAGGACGCGGCCCCCGACCCGGCTTCGGCCCGCGGCGTCGCGCGCACCGGGCGACCTGACGACGATGCGCGTGCGGTCGGCCACGAAGAGGTCGTGGGAGTACTCGAACGGGACGTCGTTCTCATCGACCGTGGTGCGGGTCACGGACAGCAGCGCGTCGCCGGGGCGCACACCGAGGATCGACGCGGCCTCGCGAGACGCGGGCGTGACCTCGATCCGCTCCACGGCCTCGTGCGGGTGCAGGCCGTACTCCCGCTCGAGCAGCTCGTAGAGCGAGCCGCTCAGCTCGCGCTCGAGAAGTCCAGGCACCCGGTCAGCGGGCAGCTGCGCGTGCTCGAGGGAGATCGGCGTGCCGTCGGCGAGGCGGATGCGCACGATGTCGACGACAGCAGGAGTCCCGCGAGCCCGGCCCAGGACTTCGTGATCGCCTCGATCACCTCGGTGCTCGTGCGCAGGGTGCCCGCGCCCTTGCCGTAGCCGAGGCCGGCGGCCAGGAAGAGCAGCGCGATGATGACGATGAGGCTGTCCATGAACGGCGACGTGCCGATGATGGAGCCGGTCTCCGGGTCGCGCAGCGGAGCCCCGGGCAGGACCGTGAGCAGCGTGACGACCACGACCGCGACGAGCAGGTAGATCCCGGCGAGCCGCAGCCCGCGGCGCTCCTCCGCACCGCCGATCTCGGGACCGACGTCGGCCGTCTGGATCTCCGTGTCGCTCGCATCGGGTGCGACGGACGGGTCGTAGGCGCCGAGCCGTCGCTCGACGACGCGCGAGGTCATGACCCCGAGGAGGACCGTCAGCAGGATCGTCGACCCGATGCCGAACCAGAGGTTCGCGGTGAGGTCGATCGACTCGTTCGGCGCGACGAGGTGGATCGACTCGTTGGTGATCTCGGTGAGGACGGCGTCGGTCGGCGTCACCATGAGGTTGACGCCGAACCCACCGGCGACACCCGCGAAGGCGGCGGCCATGCCGGCGAGCGGGTGGCGGCCGATGCTCAGGAACGCCGCCGCCCCGAGCGGGATGAGCACGAGGTACCCGGCGTCGGAGGCGATGCTCGAGACGATGCCGAGGAACACGATGATGTAGGTGAGCGCTGCGGGCGAGGACGCCGCGACGAGCTTGCGGATGAGCGCCGCGATGAGGCCGGAGCGCTCCGCGACGCCCACGCCGATCATGACGACGAGGATGATCCCCATCGCGGTGAAGCCCATGAAGTTGTGCACGAACGAGGTGAACAGGTAGCGGATCCCGTCGACCGTGAGCAGCCCCTGGATGTGCACCGTCTCGGTGACGACGTGGTAGTCGCCGGCTGCGGGCTGCTGCCCCGGCATCACCTCGGCCGGCAGCACGGACCCGGCGACGTCGATCGGCGCGACGCTCTGCGGCGGCGGCTTCACGACCTCGTACGTCGCGCTCACCCCGGCCCACGCGAGCAGCTGCGACAGCACGATCACGCCGACGCACAGCGCGAGGAACATGATCGCCGGGTGCGGCACCTTGTTGCCCACGCGCTCGACGCCGTCGAGGACGCGCTGCATCACACCGGGCTTCCCAGCCGTGCCGGTCTCCGTCGCCGCGCTCATGGGTCACCCTCCGTCAGCCGTCGTGACGACCCCGTCACGATGTACCCGCTTCCTGCCGCATGATGCCGTAGGCGGGTGGCTAGGGTCCTCGCATCAGGCTCGACCGCATGGGGGGAGCCAGGATGGCGAGCACGCTCGTCGCGACGAAGATGAATGCGCCTCGGCTGCGTGGCGGCCTCGTGCCGCGCCCTCGGTTGACCGCGCTCATGGACGCGGGCGCCGAGGCATCTCTCACGCTCGTGTCCGCACCCGCGGGGTTCGGCAAGACCACCGTGCTCGCGTGCTGGCTGGAGCGCGCCTCGACCGAGCCGCGGACGGTCGCGTCGGTCTCGCTCGACGAGTCCGACAGCCAGGCGGCCTCGTTCTGGCTCTATGTCGTGACCGCCCTGAACACCGCCGCGCCCGGCGTCGGCGCGAGCGTCCTGCCGCTGCTGACGGCGGGCCAGCCCGCGACGCGGACGCTGCTGACCGTCGTCCTCAACGAGATCGGCGCGCTGGGGACCGAGGTCGACCTGATCCTCGACGACTACCACCTCGCGGACTGCGCCGAGGTCGCCGAGGGCATGACCTTCCTGCTCGACCACCGGCCGCCGAACCTGCACGTCGTGGTCAGCACGCGTGCCGACCCCGACCTCCCGCTGGCGCGGCTGCGGGCGCGCGGCGAGCTCGTCGAGATCCGGGCCCGCGACCTGCGCTTCACCGTCGAGGAGACCGCGGCGTACCTCACCGACGTCGGCGGGCTCGCGGTCGCACCGAGCGACGTGGCGGCCCTCGAGTCCCGCACCGAGGGGTGGGCGGCCGCGCTGCAGCTCGCCGCCCTGTCGCTGCAGGGCCGCGAGGACGCCGCAGGATTCATCGCCGGGTTCGCCGGCGACGACAGGCACGTCGTCGACTACCTCGTCGACGAGGTGCTGTCCCGCCAGTCCGACGAGGTACGCCGCTTCCTCATGCAGACGTCGGTGCTCGACCCGCTCTGCGGCGAGCTCTGCGACGCCGCGCTCGAGCGGACCGGCAGCCGGGTGACGCTCGAGGCGCTCGAGCGGGCGAACCTCTTCCTCGTCCCGCTGGACGACCAGCGGCAGTGGTACCGCTACCACCAGCTGTTCGGCGACGTCCTCGAGTCGCACCTGCGCCACGAGCACCCCGAGCAGGTCGCGGGCCTCCACCTGCGCGCGAGCCGGTGGTACGACGGCGCCGGACAGCCGGTGCCCGCCGTACGCCATGCGCTGGCGGCGGGAGACGCCGACCGGGCTGCCGACCTCGCCGAGGCAGCGCTCCCCGCGCTCCAGCGCGATCGTCAGGAGGCGGTCATCCGCGGCTGGATCGGAGACTTCCCCGACGACGTCGTGCGGGCCCGACCCGTGCTGGCGATCGGGTTCGTCGGCGCCCTGATGTCGAGCAACGAGTTCGCCGACGTCGAGCTGCGGCTCCAGGGTGTCGAGCGCCAGCTGCCCGACATCACGTCGCGCATCGCGGCCGGGGACGACGGCGAGCTCGCCCGCATGCCGTCGGCGGTGGAGCTCTACCGCGCCGGGATGTCGCTCGTCACAGGGGATCTCGCGGCGACGCACCAGCACGCCCAGCAGGCGATCGACACGACGGTCCCTTCCGACGACCTGGTCCGTGCAGGCGCCTCCGGCCTGTCGGGTCTCGCGCACTGGGCGAGCGGCGAGCTCGACGACGCGCACCGACGCTACACCGCCTGCATCGAGGGGCTGCGTCGCGCCGGGCACGTCTCCGACGTGCTCGGCTGCTCCATCACGCTGGCCGACATCCGCATGACCCTGGGGCGGCTGCGCGATGCGCAGGCCAGCTACGACGACGGCCTGCGCCTCGCCGGAACGGTCGGCGGCGCCGTGCGCGGCGTCGCCGACATGCACGTCGGCCTGAGCCAGGTGGCGCTGGAGCGCGGTCTGATCGCCGACGCGCGCGAGCGGCTCGACGACGCTCGCAGCATGGGGGAGGAACGCGGCCTGCCGCAGCATCCCTACCGGCTGCGGACGGCGGCGGCGCTCCTCGCCGCGGCCGAGGGCGACCTCACGACCGCGCTCGCGCTCGTGGCCGAGGCGCAGCAGGTCTACCTCGGCGACTTCTCGCCGAACGTCCGACCGCTGCATGCCGTCGCCGCGCGCCTCCACGTCCGGCGCGGCGACCTCGACGCGGCGCTGCGCTGGGCGCGCGACCACGACCTGACCTCGTCGCAGGACCTGTCCTACCTGCGCGAGTTCGAGCACGTGACCCTGGCTGAGGTGCTGCTCGCGCGACACCGTCGCGACGGCGACATCGCGACGCTCGAGGACGCCGACCGCCTGCTGGAGCGGCTGCGTCAGGCGGCCTACGACGGCGGCCGGGCCGCCTCGGTCCTCGACATCGAGATCCTGCGGGCGGTGGCTGCGCGCGACCGTGGCGACGTCGACGGTGCGCTCGTGCTCGTCGGCCGGGCGGTGGAGCTCGCCGAGCCCGAGGGACAGGTGCACCCGTTCGCGCGCCACGGTGGTCTGCTCGCGCCGCTCCTCGAGCAGCTGGTCCGGCAGGCCGGCGCGACGTCCTGGACGGCCTCGCTGCTCGACGCCTGCCGCGCGGCGTCAGCGACGCCGACCGACGCCGACCCGGTCGTGCCGGTCGCGACCACGGACATCGTCGAGGCCCTCAGCGCGCGTGAGCTGGAGGTCCTGGCGCTGCTCGACACCGAGCTCGACGGCCCCGAGATCGCGCGCCACCTGTTCGTGTCGGTCAACACGCTACGGACGCACACCAAGAGCATCTACGCCAAGCTCGGCGTCAACAACCGGCGGGC
>JADGOZ010000176.1 GCA_017882705.1 Candidatus Nanopelagicales bacterium
AGGGTTGACACATCCCTCGGGCGGACGCGGCTACGCCATCGCGTAGACCACGGTCACCTGGACGGTGACGTCCTGGCTGCCGGCCTGCAGCGGGACCGGTGATGCGGCGCGTGCGGAGTACGCGAGACCCTGGTCGACGTACTGCGGCGTCGGGGACTGTACGGCCTCGCTGATGCTCTGCACCTCGCCGAGGGACCTGCCGGCGGCCTTGGCGTACTGCTCGGCCCTGGCCTTCGCGTCGTCGACCGCGCCCGTGCGCGCGCCCGCGATGAGGCCGCTGGTGTCCTCGAGCGAGAAGCTCACGCCGTCGATGCGTACGGCGTCCCCGCCCGCGTCCACCGCGGCGGAGATCGTGGCGCCAGCCTTCGCCAGGTCGCGCACCGCAGCGGTCAGCGACTCGGTGACGACGTAGCCGTTGGGCTGGCCCTTGGGGGTGTAGCTGGGCTGGATGGACATGCCGGAGGTCTGCAGGTCCTTGGTCGCGACATCCTTCGCGAGCAGTGCGTCCTGGACGGCCTTGGCCGACTTGTTGGCGCCGCGCAGCGCGGTGTCGACATCCGGGCTGGTCGCACTGATGGTGAGGGAGATGCGCAGCGTGTCCGGCGTACCCGTGACCTTGCCGGTGCCTGTCACGGTGATGCCGGTGTCGGCGGGGTTGGCCGTGCCGCTCCCGGTGGCGGTGCGCACGGCGGTCGTGGTGGCGGCGCCGGCGACGCTGGGGCGCGTCGAGCCGACGAGGAAGGCCGCGAGGATCGCCAGGGCGGCGACGACGGTGATCGCGATCGAGCGACGGGTCACGGTGAGGGTCATGCCGCTGTGACGCGGCTCACCGGCACCCGGTTCCGTGCCTCCGTCGATGAGCCGGCTGACCGGTCAGGCGGCCGCACCGACCTCGCGCACCCAGCTGCCGGCCTCGTCGTGGAAGCCGACGCGGCGCAGGTAGTCCGTCTGCGTCGCGAGCTCGTCCCCGGCCCGCAGACGGCGTACGCCGTGCTCCGCGAAGACCCCGCTGTGCGCGTAGACGAACTCGCCGGGGGTGCAGTCGCGGAAGCGCTCCGTGACGTAGTCGAGCTCGACCACCGCGTCGCCGTGCCCCTCGTCGCGAACGACGACGGCTCCGACGGTCTCCGCGTCGCGCTGCACGAGGAAGGCCCACCGCGTGGAGTCGGTGTCCGAGGGTGCGGAGTAGGTCGGCTGGAACGTGCGGATGTCGTCGAGGTGCACGCCGATCACGTGGCCGAGGTAGCCGTCGTGCGGGCCGACCTCGACCACGGAGTACGTCGCGGGGTCGTGGCGCGCGGTCAGCAGGCGACGCAGCCAGTACACGTCGATGGCGGCGATGATGAGGTTCATCGCGAAGAACGGCCAGATCGCGAGCGCCACGTTGTAGACCACGGCGAGCACGGCGCCGGCGAGGTTGAGCCAGCGGAAGCGCAGCACGCGGGCCTGGGCGAGCGACACGATGACGAGGGCCGAGCCGACCCAGCCGATGATCTCGAGCACTGTTCTGGTCACGGCCACATCATGGCCGTACCCGGGCCGACCACCGCGCAGTCAGACCTCGTACGTCGCCGCGACCTTCTCCTCCTTGGCCACGAACTTCTCGATCCAGCCGGAGGCGACGCCCTCGACCTTGCCGCCGACGAACGGCACCGAGGCCTTGATGTCGATCTCGATGGACAGGCCGCTGGTCGCGTCCTCGGGCTGCAGCCTCAGGCTGCCGTTGATCGTGATCGGGGTCGTCCCGAAGTCGACCGTGAAGGTGCCCTCGCGGCTGCCGTCGGCCGCGGCCGGGCCGTAGACCCGGGTCTCGGTGAGCTCGAGGTTCTCGCCCACGAACGCCTTGGCGTAGGACGGCAGGTTCGCCGGCAGGACCCGGGCGCTCACGACGGTGGCCCCGCCGTCGTCCTCCGAGGTGATGGACACGGCGACGTCGTGCCCGCCGGTGGCCGTCGCGACCTCCTCGACGTAGGCCTGGTCGGTGAGCAGGGCGAAGGCGCCGTCGGGGTCGGCGGGGAGCGCCAGGTGCGCGGAGAGGTGCGTGGCCACGGGGGAGACCTCCGGGTGGGACGGTTCGGGACTGCCAAGATGCCGTAACGGAGTGTCGCGCACCGTGCCGACGGGCTCGACACCGGTCTAGGGTGAACCGGTCCGCACAACGGCGTGCGGCCGACGAGCGTGCGAAGAGGCGACCGGCGTGCCCGACAGCGTGAGTGTCACGACCACCGACACCCCGACCCCGACCACTGGCGAGGCCTCGGCCGCCACGTCTGCGGGCGTCAACGCCCGACGGCTCGAGGAGGCCAAGGCCGACCTCCTCGGCCGCGCCCTCGACACTGTGAAGGGCACCCAGCACGACCTCGGGCTCGAGGCCCTCGTGCGGCGCTACTACCGGCACACCGCGCCCGAGGACCTGCTCGGCCGCAACCCCGTCGACGTCCTCGGCGCGGTCGTCAGCCACCGCCGCACGGCGGCGACCCGTCCGCAGGGCACCGCCGTCGTCCACGCCTTCACGCCGAGCGTCGAGGGCCACGGGTGGTCGGCGGGCCACACCGTCATCGAGATCGTCACCGACGACATGCCGTTCCTCGTCGACTCCGTGACGGCGTCGCTGGGCGTCCAGGGTCGCAACATCCACCTCGTGATCCACCCCCAGTTCGTCGTACGACGCGACGTCCTGGGCACGCTGCTCGAGGTCATCGCCGTCGACGACGAGGAGGCGGTCGTCCCCGACGGGGCGATCGTCGAGTCGTGGATGCACGTGGAGATCGACCGCGAGACCGACGACGCCGACCTGGCGCAGATCGAGCAGGAGATCCTGCACATCCTGCGCGACGTCCGGGAGGCCGTCGAGGACTGGCCGAGGATGGTCGTGCGCGCGAGCGCCCTGGCCGACGAGCTCGAGCACCGCCCACCGGCCACCGTCGAGGCGGGAGAGGTCGCCGAGTCTGTCGACCTGCTCCGCTGGCTCGCCGACGAGCACTTCACGTTCCTGGGCTACCGGGAGTACTCCCTGAGCGACGACGGCTCGCACCTCGAGCCGATCGCCGGCACCGGGCTCGGCATCATGCGCAACGACCGCACGATGGCGCAGGGCTACACCCAGCTCACGACGGAGGTCCGGGCCCGCGCCCGCGACCCGCACATCATGGTGCTGACCAAGGCCAACAGCCGGTCCACCGTGCACCGCGCCGCCTTCCTCGACTACGTCGGCATCAAGGTCTTCGACGCCGACGGCAACGTCACCGGCGAACGTCGCTTCCTCGGCCTCTACACGTCGAGCGCCTACGTCGCGTCCGTCATGGCCGTGCCCTTCCTGCGCCGCGTCGCGCAGCAGGTCCTCGACCAGTCCGGCTTCCGGGTCGACGGCCACTCGTACAAAGACCTGCTCCAGGTCCTCGAGACCTATCCCCGCGACGAGCTCTTCCAGGTCGACGCCGGCGAGCTCACCGAGATGGCGCTCGCCGTCCTCCACATGCAGGAGCGCCGTCAGACCCGGCTGTTCATGCGTCGCGACCGTTACGGCCGCTTCGTGTCCTGCCTGGTCTACCTCCCACGCGACCGCTACACGACGACCGTGCGCCTGCGGATGGCCGAGGTGCTCGCCGAGGAGTTCGGCTCGGGGCTCATCGACTACACCGCCCGAGTGTCGGAGTCGATGCTCGCGCGACTGCACTTCGTGGTGCGCTCCAAGCGTGGCGAGCACCTTCCCGTGGTCGCGCACGACCCGCTCGAGGCACGCCTCGTCGAGGCCACCCGTTCCTGGGACGACGACTTCACGGACGCCCTCGTCGACCAGTGCGGCGAGGAGGAGGCCGCGCGCCTGCTCAAGGCCTACGCCGACGCCTTCCCCGAGGCCTACAAGGAGGACTTCCCTGCGCGCACCGGCGTCTCGGACGTGCGCCAGCTCGAGTCCCTCGGGGTCGAGGGCGCGGTCGCGCTCAACCTCTACGAGCCGCACGCGGCCGAGGCGGGGGAGCGGCGGTTCAAGATCTACCGGTGCGGTCCGGCCATCTCGCTCGCGACCGTCCTGCCCGTGCTGCAGCAGATGGGCGTGGAGGTCGTCGACGAGCGGCCTTACGAGATCGAGTCCGCGGGCCAGCAGATGTGGGTCTACGACTTCGGCCTGCGCCTCGACGGGCACGCGTTCGAGCTCGGCAGCCTCAAGGCACGCTTCCAGGACGCGTTCCTCGCCGCCTGGGGCGACCGTGCCGAGTCCGACGGCCTCAACGCGCTGGTCGTGGCCGCTGGTCTCACCTGGCGCCAGGCCGTGATCCTGCGCGCCTACTCCCGCTACCTGCGCCAGGCCGGCACCGCGTTCAGCCAGCTCTACCTCGAGCAGTGCCTCGTCGCCAACGTGCCGATCACGCGTCTGCTCGTGCGGCTGTTCGAAGCGCGCTTCGACCCGCGCCACGTGGAGGACCGCGACGAGTCGGTCGCCGTGCTGCGACTGGAGATCGAGCGGGCGCTCGACTCCGTGCAGAGCCTCGACCAGGACCGCATCCTGCGCTCGTTCCTCGCCCTCATCGGCGCGACGCTGCGCACGAACTTCTACCAGCCCGCCGCTGACGGCGCGCCGAAGTCCTACGTCAGCATGAAGCTCGACCCCGCGCAGGTGCCCGACCTGCCCGCGCCGCGGCCGAAGTTCGAGATCTGGGTCTACAGCCCGCGGGTCGAGGGCGTGCACCTGCGCTTCGGCATGGTCGCGCGCGGTGGCCTGCGCTGGTCGGACCGGCGCGAGGACTTCCGCACCGAGGTGCTCGGGCTCGTCAAGGCGCAGATGGTGAAGAACGCGGTCATCGTGCCGGTCGGCGCGAAGGGTGGCTTCTACGTCAAGCGCTCGCCGGACCCGAGCATCGACCGTGACGCCTGGCTGGCCGAGGGCATCGCCTGCTACCGCACGTTCATCTCCGCGCTCCTCGACGTCACCGACAACCTCGTCGGCGGCGCCGTCGTGCCTCCGGTCGACGTCGTGCGCTACGACGGCGACGACACCTATCTCGTCGTGGCGGCCGACAAGGGCACCGCGACCTTCAGCGACATCGCCAACGAGGTCGCCATCTCCTACGGCTTCTGGCTCGGCGACGCGTTCGCCTCCGGCGGCTCGGTCGGCTACGACCACAAGGCGATGGGGATCACCGCCCGTGGTGCCTGGGAGTCGGTCAAGCGGCACTTCTGCGAGCTCGGCCACGACACGCAGACCGAGGACTTCACGGTCGTCGGCATCGGGGACATGAGCGGCGACGTCTTCGGCAACGGCATGCTGCTGTCCGAGCACATCCGCCTCGTCGCGGCCTTCGACCACCGGCACGTGTTCCTCGACCCGAAGCCCGATCCCGCTACCTCCTACGCCGAGCGTCGACGGCTCTTCGACCTGCCGCGCTCGAGCTGGGCCGACTACAACCAGGACCTGATCAGCGACGGCGGCGGCATCTACTCGCGCGGCGCGAAGTCGATCCCGGTGAGCCCTCAGGTGCGTGGGGTCCTCGGCCTCGACGCCAACGTCGACCGGCTCACCCCGGCCGAGCTGATGCGCGCGATCCTCACGGCGCCGGTCGATCTCGTCTGGAACGGCGGCATCGGCACCTACGTCAAGTCCTCGCGCGAGACCAACGTCGAGGTCGGCGACAAGGGCAACGACTCGATCCGCATCGACGGCGACGCGCTGCGCTGCCGGGTCGTGGGCGAGGGCGGCAACCTCGGCTTCACCCAGCTCGGCCGCATCGAGGCCGCCCGCAACGGCGTTCGCATCAACACCGACGCGATCGACAACTCAGCCGGCGTCGACACCTCCGACCACGAGGTCAACATCAAGATCCTGCTCGACCAGGTCGTGCGCGACGGCGACCTCACGGCCAAGCAGCGCAACAGCCTGCTCGCCGAGATGACCGACGAGGTCGGGCAGCTCGTGCTGCGCGACAACTACGAGCAGAACATCCTGCTCGGCAACGCCCGAGTGCAGGCGCACCAGATGCTCACCGTCCACCAGCGGTTCATCCGGGCGCTCGAGGCGCGCGGCGACCTCGACCGGGCGCTGGAGTTCCTCCCCACGGACGCGGAGATCGACGCGCGCTTCGCGGTCGGCGACGGCCTGTCGTCACCGGAGTTCGCCGTACTCCTCGCCTACGCGAAGATCACGCTCACCGACGACCTCCTCGACTCAGCGATCGCCGACGAGCCGTTCTTCGGCGGCGTCCTGCGCGACTACTTCCCGAGCGCGGTCGCCGAGCGCTACGACGGCATCCTCGACACGCACCCGCTGCGCCGCCAGATCATCACGACCGTCGTCGTGAACGACATGGTCAACCGTGGCGGCATCTCGTTCGCCTTCCGCGCGGGCGAGGAGACGGGCGCCGGCCCCGTCGAGATCGCGCGCGCCTACTCCGTGGCCAGGGAGGCGTTCGCGCTGCCGGAGTTCTGGGCACGCGTCGAGTCGCTCGACAACGAGGTGCCGACGATCGCGCAGTGCGCCCTGCTGCTCGAGTCGCGTCGCCTGCTCGACCGCGCCACCCGCTGGGTGCTGCAGTCGCGCGGTGGTCGCGTCGACGTCGACGCCGAGATCGCGCGGTTCCGTGGCGACATCTCACGGATCGCGCCGCTCGTCCCCGAGATGCTCGTCGGGGTCGAGAAGGAGCGGCTGCTCGAGCGGGCAGCCGAGCTCGTGGCGCTCGGTGCCCCCGAGGACCTCGCGCTGACCAGCGGTGCGCACCTCGACGTCTTCGGTGCCCTCGACATCGTCGAGGTCGCGCACGCGACCGGTGCCGACCCCGAGGAGGTCGCGCGGATCTACTTCATCCTCTCCGAGCGCTACGAGGTCGACCGGATGCTCACCCGCATCACCCGGCTCACGCGCGATGACCGCTGGGCCGCGCTCGCGCGCGCCGCCCTGAGGTCCGACCTCTACGGCGCTCTCACGGGCATGACCCGACGGGTCATCGAGTCGACTCGGGGCATCTCCGAGCCGCTCGAGCGGGTCGCGTCCTGGGAGGGGCAGCAGGCGGAGGGTCTCGCGCGAGCGCGGGCGACGCTCGACGAGATCAGCGCCGGCGATCAGTTCGACCTCGCCACGCTCTCCGTCGCCCTGCGCACGATCCGCACCCTGGTCCAGCAGGGGGCCTGACCGCCGCGCGGCCGTCGGCACCCCGATTCCGTCGGCCACGGGGACCTTCTCATCCTTACACTCCGGGGATGGGTGCGTGCCCGGACTGCGGGCGGGAGCCCCCGGGGGCGGGGTTCTCGTTCTGTCCCTGGTGCGGTGCCGCGGTCCGGGCCAGCCTGCGGGACTCCGGGAAGCGCGCGACGGTGACGCTGCTCTTCGCGGATCTGGTGGGCTCGACCGAGCTGGGCGCCCGGCTCGATCCCGAGGTGCTCCGGGGCGTGCTGTCGTCGTACTGGGACGCGGCGCGCGACGCGGTGGAGCGCCACGGCGGGACGGTGGAGAAGTTCATCGGCGACGCGGTCGTCGCGGTGTTCGGGATCCCGGTCGTGCGTGAGGATGACGCCTTGCGCGCGACGCGCGCGGCCACGGACCTGCATGCCGCCGTCACCGCGCTCAACGTCGACCTCCGGTCCCGCCACGCGGTAGAGCTGGTCGTGCGCGTCGGGATCAACACCGGGCCGGTGATGATCGCCGACGCCACTGGCGACGTGGCGTTGATGGCCGGCGATGCCGCCAACGTCGCAGCGCGGCTCGAGCAGGCAGCGGGACCCGGAGAGGTGCTGCTCGGCGCGGCGACACACCTCTTGGTCCGCGACCACGTCGACGTCGAGCCGTTGCGACGGCTGATGGTGAAGGGCAAGGCCGACCCGGTGGTCGCGTACCGGCTGCTGGGGGTGCATCCGGTGGGTGGTCCGATGCGCCGTCGGCGGTTCTCCGGCGCCCTGGTGGGGCGCCGCCGACAGCTGCTCCAGGCGCGGATGGCCTACGACACCGCGGTCGAGGAGAACGCGTGCGCGCTGCTCACCGTCGTCGGTGCGCCGGGGGTCGGCAAGTCCCGTCTCGTGGACGAACTGCTCTCCCAGGTGCGCGGCGACGCACTGGTCCTCCAGGGCCGCTGCCTTTCCTACGGGGAGGGGATCACGTACTGGGCGGTCGCCGAGATGCTCCGTCCGCTCGTCGACGGGGACGGCACGTGGGGTGCCGCGCTCGTCGGGGTGGAGCATGCCGAGGACATCTCGATCGGCCTCGACACGATGCTGGGCCGCTCGAGCGCCGCGACCGGTGGACAGATGGCCTGGGCGTTCCGGCGCCTGCTCGAGTCGCTCGCCCAGGTCCGGCCGGTCGTGGTGGTCGTCGACGACGTCCAGTGGGCCGAGTCCGCCCTGCTGGACCTGCTCGACCACCTCACCGACCTGTCCCGGGGTGCCGCGATCCTGCTGGTGTGCATGGCGCGCCCCGAGTTCCTGCTCACGCGACCGTCGTGGGGCTCGGCACGGCGTCACGCCACGACGACCGTCCTGGCGCCGCTCTCGGACGCCGACAGCGCAGCACTGACCGCGGGGCTGCTCGGGTCCGGGCTCGACCCCGAGCTGCTCTCCCGCATCATGGTGGCCGCCGAGGGCATCCCGCTCTACGTCGAGGAGCTGGTCGCGAGCCTCGCAGACCAAGATCGTCTGGCCGTCGACGACGACGGCACATGGGCACTGGTCGGGGATCTCGACGATATCGCGGTGCCGCCGACGGTGCAGGCGCTCCTGGCCGCACGCCTCGACCGGCTCCCCCGGGACCAGCGCGTCGTCGTCGATGCCGCGTCCGTGATCGGCCAGACGTTCTACCCGCATGCGGTGACGTCGTTGGCGAGCCTCGACGACCGAAGCACGCACGAGGCCCTCGAGGGCCTGGTGCGCTCCGACCTGGTTCGCCCCGTCGACTCCGACGTCCCGGGCCACGACGCGCTCGGCTTCACGCACCTGCTCATCCGCGACGCCGCCTACGACGCCATGCCCAAGGAGCAGCGTGCCGTCGCGCACTACGCCTTCGCACACTGGCTCGAGCGGACGGGCACGGGCTGGAACCTTCCCGAGCTCGTCGCCTCACACCTCGAGCGCTGCTGCACCTACCGTGCCGAGCTCGGCAACCCCGACCCGGATCTGGTGCAGGACACCGCGCATCGTCTCCTCACCTGCGCAGAGCGAGCCCGGGCCCTCGGCGACGTGGTCAGCGCTGCCGGGCTCCTCGGCGCCGCCGCAGCCCTCGTCCCGCCAGGATCCGCGCCCGGGATCGCCGTCACCTTGGCACGCGCCGAGGCGGCGAACGCGGGCGGCGACTATGCCCTGGCCGCGTCGCTGGCGGAGCTAGGCGAGGACGTCGCCACGCGCGCGGGAGCGACGAGCGCCGTCTTCCGTGCACGCATGCTGAGGCGCTGGGTCGCCCTGCAGACCGACACGGGACACGATCTCGGCGCAGCAGACACGTTCACCGAGGAGGCCATCGCGGCGCTGAGCGAGCTCGGTGACGACGCGGGCCTGGCCCAGGCCTACGAGCTCCGCTGCTACGAGCACAACTTCCGGGGACGGGCCGACGCGTGTGGCATCGATGGCCGCCTGGGTCTGGCCGCGGCGGCACGCGCACGGAACCTCGACCTGGTGTCTCGACTGATGGAGCGGCGCATGTACTGCTTCGGGGGAGGTTCCGGGTCGCTGGCGGAGGAGGAGCTGGCAGTCGAAGAGCTGGTCGTCGAGTTCGGTGCTGAGCCACTCCTCGTGCCGAGCATCGAGCGCTTCCGGATGATCCTGCTCGCGCACCAGGGGAGCGCTGATCCGGCGATCGCGTACGCCCGCGCGGGATCCGCTCTGGCGCTCGAGCAGGGCAACATCCACCAGGCCTTCATCCTGCAGAACCTGGCAACCGACCTCCTATGGGACGGGGGCGACCTGCCTGCCGTCATCGAGGCGCTCACCTCGTCCATCGGGCTCCTGGGGTTCTTCGGCGCGAACGCCTACCGGTCGACACAGCTTGCGGAGCTGTCCGTCGCCCTTGCCAGGCTCGGTCGCGAGGCGGATGCCTGGACGGCGCTCGAGGCGAGCCGGCGCCTCGGTCAGCCGGGCGATGTCGCGAACGCGATCCTGCAAGCGGCAGCGGAGGGCGTCCTGCTTGCGCGCCGTGGCGAGGACGCGGCGTCGGAGTCGCGGTTCGCCGAGGGCCTGGCACTCGTGGTCCGGGCGGACTCGCTACGGGATGCACGGGACCTGTGGCTCGCTCGCTCCGACGCCCGGGAGATCCTCGGCGACGGCATCGGGGCGCTGGCGGCCGCGAGTGAGGCGCTCGTGCTGGCCGAACGTCAGAGGTTCGTCCCGCAGCTGCGCGTGGCTCAGGCCCGGGTGGCGGCGTGCGAAGCGCTCCTCGCCGGGTCCGGATAGGGCTGCGACGCGGGTCTCATGGTGTCGGGGAGCGTTTGTCGCATCGGTGACAGCGCGCCGGCGGCGGCGTGAGGACTCTCGGAGTCGTTCCTGCGTCGGGCAGGAGCCCGTCCGAGGAGGGCCACCATGAACCGCTTCGTCCGCCGTCTTCCCGCCGCTGTCGTTGCCTCTCTCGGCGTGCTCTGGGTCACCGCCGTCTCGGCCTGCGCCGTCCGCGTCCCGCTCGACCAGGACATCTCCCCGTACCAGACCGGAGTCCCCGTCGACCTCACGCCGGCGGCAGCGACCTCGACCTCTGGCGCGACGTCGTGGTTGCTCGGCGTCGCCCTCGTGGCCCTCGTCGTCGGACTCGCCTACGTCGGGCGAGGCACCGCTCACCGGCACCAGGGCTCGCTGTCCGCGCGTTAGCCAGATCCCGCGGCGCACCTCTCGACGCGCGCTCGTTGGTCCAACTGTCCGCTGCCACGGGCTGGGACCGCTGGGTGAAGTCACCGACATCGTCCTGGTGGAAGACGATCTGCCCCTTGTCTTAGGGGGCTGCGATGGCAGTGGAGAACGACCGACGGCGACCGGACATCGCGCGTGACCTCGAGCACCGAGGTGTCGATGGCCCGGCCCGGGTCACCCACGTGGCCCGGGCTGCTCTCGGGTGGCTCTCGGTTGCGTCCACAGTCGCTGATCCGGGGTGTCGTCCACCCACCGCGATCGCCTAGCCTCGAGATCGACGCAGCGAGAACGACCTCCGGCTGGGACGCCCCCGGGTCCGCGTCACGTCACGCACCTGACCCGAGGCGCTCGCGCCTCCTGCTGTGCAGGGGTCCCCGTGGTCTCACCCACGCCGCTCGCCTCCTCCGTCCCGTCCTCAGCGACGACGACGCCGGATGCTCCTGTCGTCGACCGCGTCCGTGCCCTCGTGCGCGATCGCGGCACCGACCCGTTGACCGATCCGCGCGGGGTCCGCGCCGCGATCCTCGACGTCCTCGACGACCTCGCGGCCGACGAGCATGCGGAGTCGTCGTACGTCGACGTCGAGGCGTGGGCGCAGGAGCTGCACGACGCGGTCGCGGGCTACGGCCCGCTGCAGCGGCTCTTCGACGACGACGCGGTGGAGGAGATCTGGTGGAACGAGCCCACCCGGGTGTTCTGCGCTCGGCGCGGGCGCAGCGAGCTCACCACAGTCATCCTGGCCGAGGTGCAGGTGCACGACCTCGTCGAGCGGATGCTGCGCACGAGCGGTCGTCGGGTCGACGTCAGCCAGCCGTTCGTCGATGCGTTGCTGCCCGACGGATCTCGCCTCCACGTGGTGATTCCGGACGTGACTCGCCGGCACTGGGCGGTCAACGTCCGCCGGCACGTCCTTCCCGCTGCTCGGCTCGACGACCTCGTCGAGCTCGGGACCCTGACGACGGCGGCCGCTCGCTTCCTCTCGGCCGCCGTCGTCGCGGGGCTCAACATCGTGGTCGCCGGCGGCACGCAGGCCGGCAAGACGACGCTGCTCAGCTGCCTGCTCAACGCCGTGCCGGCGCACGAGCGGGTCGTCACGTGCGAGGAGGTGTTCGAGGTCAGGCTCGACCGGCCCGACTGGGTCGCGATGCAGACACGTCAGGTCGGGCTGGAGGGAACCGGCGAGATCACCCTGCGCCGCCTGGTCGTGGAGGCGCTACGGATGCGCCCGCACCGCCTCGTCGTCGGGGAGGTGCGGCAGGCGGAGGCGCTGGATCTGCTGGTGGCCTTGAACTCCGGGATGCCTGGCATGACGAGCGTCCACGCGAACTCCGCGCGCGACGCGGTCACCAAGCTCTGCGTCCTGCCGATGCTGGCCGGCGAGAACGTCACGGCCTCCTACATCGTGCCGACCGTCGCGTCGGCCGTCGACCTCGTCGTGCACGCCGCCACAGGACCCGACGGACGGCGTCGGATCCGCGAGATCGTCGGGGTCTCGGGTCGCGTCGAGGACGGCGTGGTCGAGACCTCGGACGTGTTCGTCACGCGCCGCGGCGAGCTCGTGCGCGGTCTCGGCTTCCCGCCGCATGCCGATCGTTTCGAGGCCCACGGCCTCGACCTCGCGGCGATCCTCCGGGAGTCGTGATGGGTGCTTTCGTCGGGCTGCTCCTCGGTCTCGGCCTGCTCCTCGTCCTCGACGCGCGGACGTCGCCGGCCCCCGCACCCGTGCGCGCCCGGAGCACCGGCGTACGCCGTCGGCTGGACGCGGCGGGTCTCGGCGATCTCTCGACCTCACGGGCCGTCGCCAGCTGCCTCGGCGCCGGTCTCGCCGGCGCATCCATCATGCTGGTGGTGTCCGGCTCGCCGACCGTGGCGCTGGTCTTCGGGAGCCTCGCCGCGTGGCTGCCGCTCGGGGCGCTCGGCCGGCGCGCCGCGGCGCGTCGCCGCTCGCTCGTCGCCTCGTGGCCCGACGCCGTCGACGACCTCGCGTCGGCCGTTCGAGCCGGGATGTCGTTGCCGGATGCCGTTGCGGCGCTTGCCGATCGCGGCCCTGCCCCGCTCCGCCCGTCGTTCGCCCGCTTCGCCGCGGACCATCGTGTGACCGGCTCCTTCGCCACGTGTCTCGACCATCTCAAGGCCGACCTCGCCGACCCGGTCGGCGACCGCGTCGTGGAGGCACTGCGCCTCGCACGCGACGTCGGCGGCAGCGAGCTCGGCCGTCTGCTGCGCACGCTGTCCTCCGTGCTGCGCGAGGACGCGCGCACGAGGTCCGAGCTCGAGGCGCGTCAGGGCTGGGCCGTCAACGCAGCGCGCCTCGCGGTCGCGGCGCCCTGGGCCACGCTCGCCTTCCTGTCGCTGCGTCCGGGTGCGCTCGAGGCGTACGACTCCGCCGGCGGCGTGCTCGTGCTGGCCGTGGCGGGCGGGACGAGCGCGCTCGCCTACGCCCTGATGAAGCGGATCGGGCGTCTGCCGGGCGACGAGCGGGTGCTGTCGTGAGTGCCGCCGGCGCGCTGGTGGGCGGCATCCTGGCGGTCGGCGTCATGGTCACCGCCGGAGGTGTCGCGCGCCGCCGCGCGTGGTCGCCGGCCGACCGCATCGCGCCCTACGTCGCAGGACCGTCGGCCGTGGCCCCGCGACGTGACGACCTCGGCACGCGCCTCGACGCCTCGACCCTCGAGCGCATGCTCGGTCCGTCGCTGCGCTCTCGAGCCCTTCGCCTCGAGGGCTTCCTCGGCGGAGGCGACGCGCTGCAGGCCCGGCTCGCCGCGGCTGGACGTGCGCTGGAGGCTCCGGCTGGGTTCCGGCTCGAGCAGCTCACCTGGGCAGTGACGGGTCTGGTCGGCAGCGGGGCGGTCCTCCTGCTGCTCGCGCTGGCCGGTCGACCCGTGCGTCCGACCGCGGCGCTGGTGCTCGCACTCGTGTGCGGGCTCACGGGCACGCTGCTCCGCGACCGCGCGCTCACCCGCGAGGTCGAGCGGCGTCGCGAGGCGATCCGGGGCGGCCTGCCGCCCGTCGCCGACCTGCTCGCACTGGCGGTCGCTTCGGGGGAGTCGCCGGCAGCGGCGCTCGACCGGGTCGCGCGCGTCGCGCGCGGACCGCTCGCCGAGGAGTGCCAGCGCGCGTGCCACGACACGGCGTCGGGTGTCTCGTTCGTCGACGCGCTCGACTCCATGGCGACGCGCATCGGGGTCCCCGCCGTACGACGCTTCGTCGACGGCGTCGCCATCGCCGTCCAGCGAGGTACGCCGCTGGCCGAGGTCCTGCGCGCCCAGGCGGGAGACGCCCGCGCTGACCTGCACCGCAGCCTGCTCGAGACCGCCGGCCGCAAGGAGCTTCTCATGATGATCCCGGTCGTGTTCCTCGTGCTCCCGACCGTCGTGCTCGTCGCGCTCTTCCCCGCTGTGAGCTCGCTCTCCTCGATCTCCCCCTGATCACCCGCTCCACGCACATCCGAAACCCCTTGTCCGACAACGAACTGCACGATCACCACGGAGGAAGCCATGACCGCACGTCTCGCCACCCTGCTGCACCGCATGCGCACCGACGACCGGGGTGACGTGCCCGGATGGGTCCTCGTGGCCGTCATGACGGCCGGCCTCGTCACTGCGCTCTGGCTCGTCGCCGACGGGCAGCTCACCTCGCTGTTCCAGCGCGCTGTCACCTCGGTCACGAAGCCGTAGGCCGTGCGACCTCGCTGCGGCGCCGGGCTCGAGGAGCGCGGCTCGGCCGTCGTCGAGTTCGCCGTGGTCGTGCCGCTGCTCGTGCTGGTCGCCCTTGCCGTCGTGCAGGTCGGCCTCGCGCTGCACGTCCGCTCGACGCTCCAGTCGGCGGCGGCCGAGGGCGCCCGCGTCGCCGCGGTGTCCGGACCCGACACCGGTGTCGCCCGCACCCGCTCGGCGCTCGCCTCCTCGCTGGCCGCCGGCGTCGTCGAGGAGGTGACCGCGAGCCGCATCACGGTGCGCGGCGTCGCGACGGTCGTCGTGGTGGTCCGTGCGCGGCTGCCGCTGGTCGGCCTCCTCGGTCCGACGGCTCTCGTGGTGCAGGGTCATGCGCTCGTCGAGGGCTGACGTGCGGCGTCACGTCGGCGAGAGCGACGAGGGCACCGCGGTGATCGAGGTGCTCGTGCTCGGGGTCGGCCTCTTGGTCCCGCTGCTCTACGCCGTCGTCTCGGTGATGGCCGTGCAGTCGGCGTCGTACGCCGCGACCTCGGCGGCGCGCGAGGCGGCCCGTGCCTACGTCACCGCGGCGACTCCGGCGCAGGGCGCGGTGCGCGCCCGCGCGGCGACGCGCCTCGTGCTGGCCGATGCGGGCGCGATCGGCGCAGCGCCGCAGGTGGTCTGCGTCGGCGGGTGCCTCGTTCCCGGCTCGCGCGTCGACGTGACCGTGACCGTGCGCGTCGCGCTGCCGCTCGTGCCGGGATCTCCGACGGTGTCGGTCCTGCGCGAGGAGTCGATGCCGGTCGACCGCTATCGAGTGGGCCCGTGATGGCCTCGACGAGAAGGGATCTGCGCGACGACCGCGGCTCGGTGCTGCCGCTCGTCATCGGCGTCGTGGTGCTGGTGATCGCGCTCGTGACGGTGGTGACGGACGTGAGCGTGCTGTGGTTGCAGCGACGCTCGCTGCAGGCCACGGTCGACGGTGCTGCCCTCGCCGGTGCCCAGGCCGTCGACCTGCCCACGGTCTACGTCGGCGGCGCGAACGGCGACCTGCGGCTGAGCCCCTCGGCCGCGCGGGCAGCGGTCCGTTCCTACGCTGCCGCCGTCCCGAGCTCGAGGCGCCTCACCGCGTTCCGGGTCGCCCGCGTGACGGTGACGGCTGCGACGGTGACGGTTCGCGCCACGGCCGTCGCCCGTCCGCCCTTCCTCACCTGGGTCACGGGGAGCGGCGTCACGGTCGTGGCCGAAGCGAGCGCTCGGACCACGACCGGCTGACGCTTCGGCTCCCAGGCGCCGCGTCATGGGTTGCTGCGGTCAGGCGCGCTTGACGGTCCTGATCGCGGACGCGACGCCGGTGGTGAACTTGCCGGAGAGCACCGCGTTGTGGATGAACCGGACCTGCGTGGTCGCGCTCAGCACGAACGTGTAGCTGACGACGCCCGAGGAGTTGGTCGTGAGCGTGGCGTTGCTGACCCACTTGCCGGTGCCGACCTTCGTCTGGACGACGACCTTGTCGCCTGCGTCCACGACGTAGCCGGTGTTCGTGGCGTACTTCAGCTGCGCGGTGGCCTTGACCGTCTTGCCCTTCTTCACCTTCGCGGCCGACAGCGCGTTGCTCAGCGTTGTCGCGCGCAGGACGTAGAACTTCTGAGCCATCCAGGGGCCGGCGTCGATGATGCCGGAGGTGACCGAGGCCGTCGACGCCGTGAGTCGGAAGTCCTGGTCGATGGTGAACGCGTCGTAGCGCCGATAGACGCGCGTCGCGAACACCTGGTAGTACCCGGCGTTGTCCGGCTTCACCGGCATCGCATAAGTGCTGGTCGCATGGAACGCGTCCGTGGTGGCTGGCGTGGTGGGCGTCTGGATCAGCACGGCGCCGTTGTACTCCAGCCCCAGGATCACGTTCGCGACGCCGCTGCACGTCTCGGTGCTGAAGACCTGGGTGATGAGGCTGGCGCCGCTCGGCGCGACGACCGACGTCGAGCCGGCCCCTGTGCCGATGTGCACCCCGGTGACGTGCGGGGTGCCGCTGTCGGTGTAGTTGAAGGTCCATGCCGTCGGCGACGTGGGCGTCCACGTGATGTTGGTGTCGCACCCGGTCGGGATGTAGCCGGTGGAAGGCCAGATCGGCATGGTGACGGCTTGGGCGGGCAGGGCGAGGGCCACGGTGGAGGCGATCGTGGCTGCAGCGGTGACGACGAGGGCGGCACGGCGCCTGGGCTTGAGCATGGTGGGGATCCCCTTCCCGAGGTGACCTCGTGGTCACGTCAGGTCAGCGAAGCAGGGCGACCGGACCAGCCGCATCACCTGTTCGGCCTCGAATCGTCCAGTGTCAGGGCGCCGACGGTGGGCACCCGAGCGTTCGGACGTCCGGCGTAGGGGTGCCTGGCCTCACCGTGTGTCGGGTGGACGCGCGTGGCCGACTACCCTCTACCCCGTGGCGATCCAGGATCCGAGCGAGGCGCTCAAGGAGCTCGACGCGACGCTGACCAGCGTCGAGAAGGTGCTCGACATCCCCTCGATGCGCGAGGAGGTGACGGCGCTCGAGACCGAGGCGAGCGCGCCCGACCTCTGGGACGACCAGGCGAAGGCGCAGAGCGTCACGTCGCGGCTGTCCTTCGTGCAGGGCGAGATCGCGAAGGTCACCACGCTGCGCTCGCGCGTCGACGACCTCGCGGTGATGTTCGAGCTCGCCGCCGAGATGGCCGACGAGGACACGCAGGCCGAGGCCGAGGCCGAGCTCGTGAAGCTCACGAAGGCCATCGGCGAGCTCGAGGTGCGCACGCTGCTGTCGGGGGAGTACGACCAGCGCGAGGCCATCGTCACGATCCGTGCGGAGGCCGGCGGAGTCGACGCCGCCGACTTCGCCGAGATGCTGCTGCGGATGTACACGCGCTACTGCGAGCGGCACAACTACCCCTACGAGGTGCTCGACACCTCCTACGCCGAAGAGGCCGGCATCAAGTCGGCGACCTTCTCGGTCAAGGTGCCCTACGCCTACGGCACGCTGTCGGTCGAGCAGGGGACCCACCGCCTCGTGCGCATCTCGCCGTTCGACAACCAGGGCCGCCGCCAGACGTCGTTCGCCGGTGTCGAGGTGCTGCCGATCGTCGAGCAGACCGACCACATCGAGATCCCCGACGACGAGCTGCGCGTCGACGTCTACCGCTCGAGCGGCCCGGGCGGCCAGGGCGTCAACACCACCGACTCCGCCGTCCGGCTCACCCACCTGCCCACCGGGATCGTCGTCTCGTGCCAGAACGAGCGCTCGCAGATCCAGAACCGCGCGAGCGCGATGATCGTGCTGCAGTCCAAGCTGCTCGAGCGCACCCGCCAGGAGGAGCAGGCGAAGATGAACGCACTCAAGGGCGACTCGTCGGGGTCGTGGGGCAACCAGATGCGCTCCTACGTCCTGCACCCCTACCAGATGGTCAAGGACCTGCGGACCGAGGTGGAGACCGGCAACACGGCCGCGGTGCTCGACGGCGAGATCGACGAGTTCATCGAGTCCGGCATCCGCTGGCGCCGCACGTCCGGCGCGTAGTCCCCGGTCGCGACCGGTCAGCGCGCCGCCACGAGCACGCCCCCCGACATGGCAGGACCCCGGAACGGGGGGTTTCCGGGGTCCTGCCCACCTGGAGGGTGGTCCACCCGAGGGTGGGCGTCGGGGGGACGACGCTGGTGATCGCTCGAGAGATGAACGCCATCGCTCGCTCAGGGCTTCGGCAGGTTCACCCCGGGACTTGAGCGGGTGACCCGTGGTTTCTCGGACCTGCCCCGTCCCGCACGCTCATCGTCATCGAATTGTTGCTCTCCGCGCCTATCGGATCACAGATCGTTACCTTTCCTAGAACGTAGAGCACGCGATACGCCGGTCCGCGGGCGGAGCCACGCCGCGCCCGTGCGCCACGCGCTGCTCGCGGGTGGCCGGTGGCACCCTGGACGGAACGTAGACTCGACCCGGCTCGTTCGGGCAGTACGTGCCCACCGCCCTCCGATGCCCCGAGGAGTGACCCCTGTGATCCGGTTCGACAACGTCACCAAGCTGTACGCCAGCCAGGCGCGTCCGGCGTTGGACGACGTCTCGGTCGAGATCGAGAAGGGTGAGTTCGTCTTCCTCGTCGGCGCCTCCGGCTCGGGCAAGTCGACCTTCCTCAAGCTCTGCCTCAAGGAGGAGCGCCCCACGAGCGGCGCCATCCACGTGGCCGGCAAGGACCTCAACCACCTCTCCCGGTGGAAGGTGCCGGCCCTGCGCCGCCAGGTCGGCACGGTGTTCCAGGACTTCCGCCTGCTGCCGAACAAGACGGTCTTCCAGAACGTCGCGTTCGCCCTCGAGGTGATCGGCCGCCCGACCAGCCATATCCGCCAGGTCGTGCCCGAGGTTCTCGACCTCGTGGGGCTCGACGGCAAGTACGAGCGGATGCCGGACGAGCTCTCCGGCGGCGAGCAGCAGCGCGTCGCGGTCGCACGCGCGTTCGTCAACCGCCCGATGATCCTCATCGCCGACGAGCCGACAGGGAACCTCGACCCCTCCACGAGCGTCGGAATCATGAAGCTGCTCGACCGCATCAACCGCACCGGCACGACGGTCGTCATGGCCACGCACGACGCGGCGATCGTCGACCAGATGCGCAAGCGGGTCATCGAGCTCGAGGGCGGCCACCTCGTGCGTGACCAGAGCCGTGGCGTCTACGGCTACGCACGCTGACAGCACCGCCCGTACGCGACCTGACCCGCACCACGACGTAAGGACCGAACACCGACCATGCGCGCCCGTCTCATCCTCAACGAGGTCGGCATCGGCCTGCGCCGCAACCTCACGATGACGATCGCCCTCGTGATCACGTTCGCGGTGTCCCTCGGGCTGCTCGGCGGCGCTCTGCTCGTGCGCGACCAGGTCGACGTCATGAAGGACTACTGGTACGACAAGGTCCAGGTCTCGATCTTCCTGTGCACCAAGAACTCCGACGCCGCCAGCTGCTCCGGCGGTGCCGTGACGGCGGCGCAGAAGGACCAGATCAAGTCCGACCTCGACACGCTGAAGCCGCTCGTCGAGGAGGTCTACTACGAGTCGAGCGCCGAGGCCTACGCCCGGTTCAAGGAGCAGTTCAAGAACTCCCCGATCGCGCAGAACGCCAGCCCCGACGCCCTCCCCGAGTCCTTCCGCGTGAAGCTCTCCGACCCCACGAAGTACGACGTGATCGCGAGCGCCTTCGCCGGTCGGCCGGGCATCGACAACGTCGTCGACCAGCGCAGCCTGCTCGACAAGTTCTTCCAGGTGCTCGGCGGCCTGCAGAAGCTGGCCCTGCTGATCGCGGCGTCGATGATCCTCGTCACGATCCTGCTGATCGCCAACGCGATGCGCGTCGCCGCGTTCAACCGACGGCGAGAGACCGGGATCATGCGCCTGGTGGGCGCGAGCGACTTCTACATCCAGATGCCGTTCCTCCTCGAGGCCGCCATCGGCGCGGCCGCCGGGGCCGCGGTCGCCTCGCTGTCGCTCGTCGGCGTCAAGGCGATCCTCGTCGACCGCGTGCTCACGCCGCAGTTCACCATCACGCCGTTCTTCGGCTGGGACGCCGTGATCCAGGCCTCCGTCACGCTGTTCGTGATCGGCGTCGTGCTGGCCTGCATCACCGCCTTCTTCACCCTGCGCCGCTACCTCCGCGTCTGACCTGCCGGCGAGAGGTGGCGTCCCGTCGCCTGCTACGTCGTCGTGACGCCACCCCTCCGCTCGGGCGCCGGTGCGCCGCGTCGAGCGGTGCGCGGGGTCGTTGGTCTGGTCGGGGTCGCGGGGTAGCCTGGACGGGCGCCAGTCACAGGCGTCACATCCGTCACGTCCGTCACACGGCAGTCGGGTCGGTCCCGGCCCAGCCGGCCCGTCCGGCGGACGTCCCGCGCGGCGGCCGGCAGGGAGGTCCCGGTGCGACCCACCACGAGTCCCGCGCGTCTGCGCGCGGTCGCGTGGCTCGCCGCGCTGGCCACCGCTGCGCTCAGCGTCGTGGGCGTCGCTCCGGCGACCGCCCGCACCGACATCAACCACAAGATCGCCGTGGCGTCCGACGACCTGGCGGCCGCGTCGAAGGCCGTAACCGCGGCGGCCGCCGCGCTCGACCGAGCCAGGGTGGCGCTCCCCGCGGCGCAGGCGGCCTACGCCGCCGCGGCCAGCACGCTCGCGACGGCGCAGCGCAGCGCGGCCTCGGCCGCTGCAGCGCAGCGGCGCGCGGAAGCGGCGTACGCGAACGCGCAGACGCGGCTCGTCGACGCGAAGGCGCGCATCGACGCGATGAACCTGCAGATCGGCGCGCTCGCCCGCGCGGTCTACACCCAGGGCCCCTACGCCGAGCTCGCGGCGATCCTCTCGGCGAGCACGCCGTCGGACTTCGCCGACCAGCTCGAGGC
>JADGOZ010000177.1 GCA_017882705.1 Candidatus Nanopelagicales bacterium
CAGCGCCGAAGGCCCCGCGCCCGGGCAACAACCCCTTCACCGACCGCAGCGTCGAGGTCCCGCCGCGTCCCGCGGTCCCCGGCGCCGTGCCCGGCGCCCCCCGTCCGGCCCGTCCGGGCAACAACCCCTTCACCGACCGCAGCGCCGAGCGCCCGGCCGGCGGCGGCTCGGTCCCCGGCGCACCCCGCCCGGCCCAGCGCCCCGGCGGCGTCCCCGGTGCCCCGCGCCCCAACCCGGGCATGATGCCGGGGATGCGCCCGGCCCCGAGCGGTCGCCCCGGCGGTCCCGGTGCAGGTCGTCCGGCCGGCCCCGGCGGTCCCGGTGCCCGTCCCGGCGGTCCTGGTGCTCGTCCCGGCGGTCCTGGTGGTCGTCCCGGTGGCGGCGGCGGTGGCGGCTTCGGCGGCCCGCGTCCCGGCGGCGGTGCCGGTGGTCCCGGCGGCGGCAGCGGCTTCGGCCCGCCGCGTCCCGGTGGCTTCGGCGGGCGCCCCGGTGCGGGTGGTCGCGGTACGACGGCCGGCGCGTTCGGTCGTCCCGGCGGCAAGCCGGCCCGAGGTCGCAAGTCCAAGCGTGCGAAGCGCCAGGAGTTCGACAACATGTCGGCCCCGTCCATGGGCGGCGAGGTCCGTCCCATGGGCAACGGCGAGGTCGTGCGCCTGGCGCGCGGCTCCTCGCTCACCGACTTCTCCGACAAGATCAACGTGCCCTCGGGCGTGCTGATCACGGTGATGTTCAAGCTCGGCGAGATGGTCACGGCGACCCAGTCGCTGTCCGACGACGCGCTGCTGCTGCTGGGCACGGAGCTCAACTTCGACGTCCAGATCATCAGCCCGGAGGACGAGGACCGCGAGCTCCTCGAGAGCTACGACCTCGAGTTCGGCGAGGACGAGGGCGACGAGAGCGACCTGGTCGCCCGTCCGCCGGTCGTCACCGTCATGGGTCACGTCGACCACGGAAAGACCCGCCTGCTCGACGCCATCCGCAACACCAGCGTGATGTCGAAGGAGGCCGGTGGCATCACCCAGCACATCGGTGCCTACCAGGTGGTCGCGCGTCCCGACTCCGACGACCCGCGTGCCATCACCTTCATCGACACCCCGGGTCACGAGGCGTTCACCGCCATGCGTGCTCGTGGTTCGCAGGTGACGGACATCGTGATCCTCGTGGTCGCGGCCGACGACGGCGTGAAGCCGCAGACGATCGAGGCGCTCAACCACGCCAAGGCCGCCGACGTGCCGATCGTGGTCGCGGTCAACAAGATCGACAAGGAGGGCGCGGACCCGACGAAGGTCCGTGGCCAGCTCACCGAGTACGGCCTGGTCCCCGAGGAGTACGGCGGCGACACGATGTTCGTCGACGTCTCCGCGAAGGGCGGCCAGGGCATCGACGAGCTGCTCGAGGCGCTGATCCTCACCGCCGACGCCGCCCTGGACCTGCGGGCCAACCCGCACCAGGACGCGCAGGGCATCTCGATCGAGGCGCACCTCGACCGCGGTCGCGGTCCGGTCGCGACCGTGCTCGTCCAGCGCGGCACGCTGCGCCCGGGCGACTCGATCGTGGTCGGCGACGCCTACGGTCGCGTGCGCGCCATGCTCGACGAGCACGGCAACGCGCTGCAGGAGGCCGGTCCGGCCCGTCCGGTGCAGGTGCTCGGCCTCACGGCCGTTCCCGGCGCCGGCGACAACATGCTGGTGGTCGAGGACGACCGCACCGCACGCCAGATCGCCCAGACCCGTGCGGCGCGCGAGCGCAACGCGGCGCTGGCCCAGGCGCGCGGTCGCCGTACGCTCGAGGACTTCCTCAAGTCGCTCGAGCGCGGCGAGGTCGAGGAGCTCAAGCTCATCCTCAAGGGCGACGTGTCCGGTTCGGTCGAGGCGCTCGAGTCGGCCCTGGTCGGGCTCGAGATCAGCGACGAGGTCAGCCTGCGCGTCATCGACCGCGGTGTCGGTGCCATCACGCAGAACGACGTCAACCTCGCCGTCGCGTCCGACGCCGTCATCATCGGCTTCAACGTGCGGCCGGCCGAGCGGGTGCAGGAGATCATCGATCGCGAGCGCGTCGACGTGCGCTACTACTCGGTGATCTACCAGGCCATCGACGAGGTCGAGGCCGCGCTCAAGGGCCTGCTCAAGCCGGTCTACGAGGAGGCGCAGCTCGGCACGGCCGAGATCCGCGAGGTCTACCGCTCGAGCAAGTTCGGCAACATCGCCGGTGCTCTCGTCCGGTCGGGCATCATGCGGCGCAACGCGAAGGCGCGCCTCATCCGTGACGGCGCCGTCGTCGCGGACAACCTCACCGTCGAGTCGCTGAAGCGGTTCAAGGACGACGCCACGGAGGTCCGGGAGGGCTTCGAGTGCGGTATCGGCCTCGGCAACTTCAACGACATCAAGGTCGACGACGTCATCGAGACCTTCGAGATGAGAGAAAAGCCGAGAGTGTAGTTCGACCCAAGGTGGCTCGGCCGGCAAGACCGGACCGAGCCACTTCGGGGTTTCGATCCGCCCCGCAGGGGCGGTCCAGCAACGATCGACAAGCGCAGGCAGTACGGCGAAGCGCCGGGGCCTGCGACCGTTGACCGGCCCCCGCAGGGGGTCGTCACCGGTCGCATCGGGAGGCGACCGCAGGTCGCCGACAGGCCCAGGCGCGGAGCCGTCGCCGACGGAGTCGACCGGAGGTCGACTCCTGGGAGGCGGAGGAAGTAATGGCTGATCACGCTAGGGCTCGGAAGATGTCCGACCGGATCAAGGTGATCGTGGCCGAGATGCTCGAGAAGCGGATCAAGGACCCGCGGCTCGGCTTCATCACCGTCACCGACGCCCGGGTCACCGGGGACCTCCACGACGCGACCGTCTACTACACGGTCTACGGCTCGGAGGAGGAGAAGGCCGACACCGCGGCCGCGCTCGAGAGCGCCAAGGGCGTCATCCGCAGTGAGATCGGCAAGCAGACCGGCGTGCGCTTCACCCCGACCGTCACGTTCGTCGCGGACGCCGTACCGGAGAACGCCCTCGCGATCGAGGACCTCCTCACCCAGGCGGCGCGCGCCGACGCCGAGGTGCAGGAGAAGGCCGCCGCCGCTGTCTACGCCGGCGAGGCCGACCCCTACAAGAAGCCGCGCGACGAGGACGCGGACGACCTCGACGAGGACGACGTCGCGGACGACGACCTCGAGGACGACGAGGATCTCGCGGGGACGTCCGCATGAGCGGGACCGCGGCCCCCGCCGAGGCCGACTGGGACGCGACGGTCGCGGCGCTCACCTCCGGGCGCCCGGTGCTCCTGCTCGCACATGTGTCGCCGGACGCCGACGCGCTCGGATCGGCTCTCGCCGTCGGTCTCGCACTCGAGGCACGCGGTGCCGACGTCGTCGTGTCCTTCGGGGACGACCCGTTCGCAGTCCCGCGCATCCTGCGCTCGCTGCCGGGGCAGCACCTCCTGGTGTCGCCCGAGTTCGTCGGCGACCGCCCCGTCGTCGTGTCCTTCGACGTCAGCTCCATCGAGCGCCTCGGCGTCCTCCAGGCCGTGGCCGAGGCGGCCGACGTCTTCGTCGCGGTGGACCACCACGCCTCCTTCACCGGCTTCGGCGGGATCCACCTCGTCGACGTCCACGCGCCTGCCACCGCCGTCCTCGCCCTCGAGATGGTCGACCGGCTCGGCGTGACGCTCGACGCGACCATCGCCACGCCCATCTACGCCGGCCTCGTCACCGACACCGGGTCCTTCAAGTACGCCGGCACCACGTCGGCCACCCACGAGGTGGCGGCCCGCCTGCTCGGAACCGGCATGCGCCACGACGTCATCGCGCGGCACATCTACGACGACGAGCCGTTCGGGGCGCTGCGCCTGCTCGGCGCGGCGCTCGACCGGGCGGTCCTCGAGGAGAACGCGGCCGGCGGCCTCGGCCTGGTGTGGACCGTCGTGACCGACGTCGACCGTGCCACGTTCGACCTGCCGCTCGACGCCGTGGAGCGGGTCATCGACGTGCTCCGTATCGCGACCGAGGCCGAGGTGGCGTGCGTGCTCAAGCAGGACGACACCGGTGCCTGGCGCGTCTCGATGCGCAGCAAGGGCCGCATCGACGTCTCCGCGATCGCGATCGCCCTCGGCGGCGGTGGTCACCGTTTCGCGGCGGGGTTCACCGGCTCGGGTGGTCCGCGCGACGTGCTCCACGCGGTCCGTGCGGGTCTCGCGGCCGCCGAGCAGCTCCCGGAGTAGCGGTGGCTCGCGGCCCTCGTGCCCGGACGGCGCCGGACGGGCTCGTCGTCGTCGACAAGCCAGCCGGGATGACGAGCCACGACGTCGTGTCCCGGGTCCGACGGATCGTCGGCACGCGCAAGGTCGGGCACGCCGGCACCCTCGACCCGATGGCCACCGGTGTCCTCGTGCTCGGCGTCGAGCGCGCCACCCGCCTGCTCGGTCACCTCGCCCTGACGGACAAGTCCTACGACGCCACGATCCGCCTCGGTCGCTCGACCGTCACCGACGACGCCGAGGGCGACGAGACCGCCGCGCGCGACGCCTCGGGCGTGGCGCGCGACGCGATCGACTCCGCCCTCGAGCCGCTGCGCGGCGAGATCGAGCAGCGCCCGTCGTCGGTCAGCGCCGTGAAGGTCGACGGCGTGCGGTCCTATGCGCGGGTCCGTGCGGGGGAGGACGTCGACCTGCCGACCCGTCGCGTCACCGTGTCGCGTCTCGAGGTGCTCGACGTCCGTCACCCCGAGGTCGAGGGTCTGCCGGTCGTCGACGTCGACGTCACCGTCGAGTGCTCCTCGGGCACCTACGTCCGGGCCGTCGCCCGCGACCTCGGCGACGCGCTCGGCGTCGGCGGCCACCTCACCGCTCTGCGTCGCACCCGGGTCGGCCCGTTCGGCCTCGACCTCGCCCGCAGCCTCGCGGACCTCGAGGCCGACCCGTCCGTCCTCCCGATGGCCGATGCCGTCTCCTCGGCCTTCGCCCGGGTCGACGTCGACGCCGCGACGGCCGCGAAGGTCCTCACCGGCGCCCGCATCGACGCGGGCGGCCACGGCTCCGGGCTCGTCGGGGTCTTCGGCCCCGACGGAGCGGTGCTGTCGCTGGCCGAGCCGCGCGACGGGCTCCTCGTCCCCGCCGTGGTCTTCTCGTCGTGACCGTTCTGGCAGGCTGAGCCCGTGCAGCGCTGGCAGGGACTCGACGACGTGCCGGCCGACCAGCCCCGGTCGGTCGTCGCCATCGGTGTGTTCGACGGCGTCCACTACGGCCACCGTGCAGTGGTGGGCAAGGCGGTCGCCCACGCGCACCGCCTCGGTGCCCCGATCGTGGTCGTCACCTTCGATCCGCACCCGGACGAGGTCGTGCGCCCCGGCACCCACCCGGCGCTGCTCTCGACGATCGACCACCGCTGCGCGCTGCTCGCCGAGCTGGGCGTCGACGCCGTGTGCATCCTGCCGTTCAGCCGCGAGATGGCCGCACTGTCGCCGGAGGCCTTCGTCGACGAGGTCCTGGTGTCCCGGCTGCACGCCGTCGCCGTCGCCGTGGGGGAGAACTTCCGCTTCGGGCACCGGGCCGCCGGCGACCCGGAGACCCTCGCCGAGCTCGGCGTGGCCCGCGACTTCATCGTCGACGCCGAGCCGCTGATCGCGGGCGAGGGCGGCGTCTGGTCCTCGACCTATGTCCGTGGCCTCGTGCGCGCCGGTGACGTCGCCTCAGCGGCGTACTCCCTGGGCCGTCCGCACCGGGTCGAGGGCACGGTCGTGCACGGCGACCACCGCGGCCGCGAGCTCGGGTATCCCACGGCGAACCTGGCCACGACGCCGCACGCCGCCATCCCCGCCGACGGCGTCTACGCGTCGCAGCTGGTCGTGGCTCCCTACACCGAGCACGCCACGCGGCACCCCGCGGCCGTCAGCATCGGGACCAACCCGACCTTCGACGGTCTCGAGCGCCGGGTGGAGGCGCACGTCATCGACCTGCAGGGGAGCGAGGACCTCGACCTCTACGGCGCCCACGTGGCGCTCGACTTCGTCGGCCGGGTCCGCGGCCAGATCCGGTTCGAGGGCGCTGATGCCCTGGCCGACCTCGTCGCTCAGATGGCGCACGACATCGACGACGTACGCCGACTCCTCGGCTGACCGGTCCACGTTGTCGACGCACGAGGACGGCTCGGCCGGCGCCGTGGACCACCTGCGCGCCACCGAGCGGTGGTTCATCCGGCGCGGGCTGCCGATGTTCGTCGAGGACTACTCCGCCGGCCGCGACGTCTGGACGCGCGCCCTCCCCGCGCTGGCCACCCTGTTCGTGCTCGCGCTGCTCGGCGTCTCGATCCGGCGGGTTCGCGGCGTTCTACGCCACGATCTACTCCGCGAGCGACCGGCTCTACCGCAAGCACTTCGCCGAGCGCATCACCCTCGACCTCGAGCGCGGGCTCGCCCTGCGTCGTGCCTAGCTCTCGGCCCGACGGGTACGCGGGCTGACCGCACCGGTCCCGGTCGAGCCCGAGGCCGAGGGTCTGTGACCTCTGACCTGCGGCGATGCGGCTGGGGCGACCCGATCGCGCATTTGGGACCGGGGCCGGGCGCTGATAGCCTGTCCCACTGACGGCTGCGGGGTGGGCGCCCTGCGGTCCGCGACTTTCTCGAGTCCGCGCCCCCTGTGCGGACCATGACGCGCCCGCGAAGGAATCCTGCATGTCGCTCGACACCGCGACCAAGAACGCGATCATCGCCGAGTACGCCCTCTCCGAGGGTGACACCGGTTCCGCCGAGGTCCAGATCGCGCTGCTCACGCGCCGCATCAACGACCTCACCGAGCACCTGAAGATGCACAAGCACGACCACCACAGCCGCCGTGGGCTGCTGCTGCTGGTCGGCCAGCGCCGTCGGCTGCTCAAGTACCTGACCAAGACGGACATCAACCGCTACCGCGCGATCATCGAGCGCCTCGGCATCCGTCGCTAGTCGCGTGACACAGGGGAGTGACTCTCGAGTCGCTCCCCTGTTCCGCATCCCTGCTGGGGTAGAACCTCAGTGCACGACCGCACAACTGAACATCCGCAGCCGCTGACAACCAGCGACGCACCACAGGGACGACCAGGGCGAACGCGAGCACCTCCGTCGTCGGTCCTCGGTAGTGGTGGCCGGGTACGCCGCACCCCGCGCAGGAGCGTGGGCACGGCTCGACTCCCGTCCGCTTCGATCGAAGACCGGCCTCCTGCCGACTGGTAGGCAACCCCGCGCTTCTCACCCCGGCGTCCCCTCACGAAAGAGGAGGGCACCCGTGGAGGGTCCCGAGATCCACACGTCCGAAGCCGTCATCGACAACGGCAGCTTCGGCACCCGCACCATCCGCTTCGAGATGGGCCGCCTGGCCCAGCAGGCCGCCGGGTCCGCCGTCGCCTACCTCGACGACGACACGATGCTGCTGTCGGCGACGACCGCCGGCAAGCACCCGAAGGACCAGTTCGACTTCTTCCCGCTGACGATCGACGTCGAGGAGCGGATGTACGCCGCGGGTCGCATCCCCGGCTCGTTCTTCCGCCGCGAGGGTCGCCCCAGCGAGGACGCGATCCTCACCTGCCGTCTCATCGACCGTCCGCTGCGCCCGTCCTTCGTCAAGGGCCTGCGCAACGAGATCCAGGTCGTCATCACGGTCATGTCGCTCAACCCCGACCACCTCTACGACGTCGTCGCGATCAACGCGGCCTCGATGTCGACGATGATCGCCGGCCTGCCCTTCAGCGGCCCGATCGGCGCCACCCGCGTCGCGCTCATCCGCGGCCAGTGGGTCGCCTTCCCGTCGCACTCGCAGCTCGAGGAGGCCGTGTTCGACATGGTCGTCGCGGGCCGTGTCGTCGGTGACGACGTCGCGATCATGATGGTCGAGGCCGAGGCCACCTCCAACACGATCGAGCTCATCAAGGGCGGCGCCACCGCGCCGACCGAGGAGGTCGTGGCCCAGGGCCTCGACGCCTCGAAGAAGTTCATCAAGATCCTGTGCGACGCGCAGGCCGAGCTCGCGTCGAAGTCCACCAAGGAGACCCGCGAGTTCAAGCTGTTCCCCGACTACCAGCCCGACGCGTTCGACGCGGTCGAGGGTGCTGTCGCGACCGAGCTCGCCGCCGCCCTGACGATCGCCGGCAAGCACGACCGCGAGGAGGAGCTCGACCGCGTCAAGGTCCTCGCCTCCGAGCGGCTCGCCGAGCAGTTCGAGGGTCGCGAGAAGGAGATCGGCGCCGCGCTGCGCTCGCTCACCAAGAAGCTCGTGCGCAAGCGGGTGCTCACCGACAAGGTCCGCATCGACGGTCGCGGTCTGACCGACATCCGCACGCTGTCGGCCGAGGTCGACATCGTCCCGCGCGCCCACGGCTCGGCGCTGTTCGAGCGTGGCGAGACCCAGATCCTCGGTGTCTCGACGCTCAACATGCTCCGCATGGAGCAGCAGCTCGACACGCTCAGCCCCGAGACGCGCAAGCGCTACATGCACAACTACAACTTCCCGCCCTACAGCACCGGCGAGACCGGCCGCGTGGGCTCGCCCAAGCGTCGCGAGATCGGTCACGGTGCGCTCGCCGAGCGCGCCCTCGTGCCGGTCCTCCCGACCAAGGACGAGTTCCCCTACGCCATCCGCCAGGTGTCCGAGGCCCTCGGCTCCAACGGCTCGACCTCGATGGGCTCGGTCTGCGCCTCGACGATGTCGCTGCTCAACGCCGGCGTGCCGCTGAAGGCTCCGGTCGCCGGCATCGCGATGGGCCTCATCTCCGACGAGGTCGACGGGACGACGGAGTACGTCACCCTCACCGACATCCTCGGTGCCGAGGACGCCTTCGGCGACATGGACTTCAAGGTCGCCGGTACCTCGCACGGCATCACCGCCGTGCAGGCCGACTTCAAGATTCACGGTCTGACCCTGGCGATGATCGCCGAGATCGTCGAGCGGGCAAAGACGGCGCGGCTGCACATCCTGG
>JADGOZ010000028.1 GCA_017882705.1 Candidatus Nanopelagicales bacterium
CGGCGACTGCACGGACCGCTCGGCCCCGACCGTCGCGACCGTGACGGGGCAGGCCGAAGACCTGCTGCTCGCGCTCTGGCGACGCACGGGCCTCGAGCGCCTCTCAGTGACGGGCGACGCCGACGCGACGCGGCGGACGTTCGGACTCGCACTCACTCCCTGAGCGCGCTTCCGCCGGTCCTGCTCGGGCACCATGCCGCCCGGACCGACCAGCACCTGCACGGTGAGCGTCACGGGCGACACGGCGATGGCAGAGGGAGTGCTCGCTCTCGCGCCGACGCCCTGACACCCGTCAGACCGTGACGACGCCGAGCACCAGGCCGGTGAGCACCAGGCTCACGACGGCTCCGGCCGCACCGGTGAGACCGAGCAGGCGTAGGGCGAGCCGGTCCCACGCGTTGGCGACGTTGCGATTGCGCGGGCGTCGTTGCAGCTCGTACTTCACCGCGAGGGCGCTCGTGCCGAGCGCGGCGAGCGCCCACGGGGTCCAGCTCGCGGCGAGGAACTGCAGAGCCGAGGCGATCGTGTGCGGCTGCGGGTCGAACAGGCGGAGGTACCACGCCGGCGCAGTCATGCTCGCGATGATCGGGACCAGCACGCACGGGAGGTACCAGAGATCGACCATGACGCGGTGCAGCCGCGAGTGCTCCGGCGGCGCGGCGTGCGCCGGCACGTATCCCCTGGACACGGCGATCCCACCCTCCCGATCCGCTGCCCGCGCGGGCACCCCGGCCCGCCCCTGACGACAACCTGTCCGAGCGGCCTTGGGAGATGCTGACGGGAGGAACGTCGTACCGGACCTGCGACCTCGGTCGGACTACCAGGGGCCGAAGACGTGCTGGGCGTTGTCCCAGAGCGCGGTGGCCATCGTGTCCTCGTCGACGTCCGCGCTCTGCGCCATCACGCGCACCGTGAGCGGCACGAGGTAGGACGCGTTCGGCCGTCCACGGAACGGCATCGGCGTGAGGTACGGCGCATCCGTCTCGACGAGCACACGGTCGATCGGCGCCACCGCCACCGACTCGCGCAGCGCCGCGGCGTTCTTGAACGTCACGGTGCCGGCGAACGAGAGGTACCAGCCGCGATCGGCGCAGTAGCGCGCCATGTCGGCGTCGCCGGAGTAGCAGTGGAAGACCACGAGCTCGGGAGCTCCCTCGCTCTCGAGCACGCGGATCACGTCGGAGTGCGCGTCGCGGTCGTGGATGACGAGCGCCTTGCCGAGCTCCTTCGCCAGCGCGATGTGCCGGCGGAAGGACTCCTCCTGCACCTCGCGGCCGTCCTCGCCGGTGCGGAAGAAGTCGAGCCCGGTCTCGCCGACCGCGCGGACCTGCGGCAGCGCCGCCAGCTCCGCGATCTCGGCGTACGCCGCCTCGAGCGCCGCACGACCTTCGGCCGTCAGGATGCGTGGCGCCTCGTTGGGGTGCAGCGCGACCGTCGCGACGAGCGCCGGGTGCTCAGCCGCCGCAGCGACGGACCACCGCGCGCTCGGCAGGTCGCACCCGACCTGCACGATGCGCGTCACGCCCACCGCCGTCGCGCGAGCCACCGCGTCATCGACGCCCAACCACTCCGCACCCGCATCGCCGTCCGCGATGTCGAGGTGGCAGTGCGTGTCGATCACGGGAATGCGCAGCGGCTCGGGCAGCGGCGGTCGCTCGAGCTGGCGCGAGTGGCCCGACTCCTGCGTGGTCGCGCGGGCGCGGACCGGCTCGTCAGTCGAGGACATAGGACCACGATCATGTCATGACGTGAGCGATCGCCCGAGGACGCGTTCATGCCATGACGTGCGGGTTTCCGCGTCAGGACGCGGGGTCCTCCAGACGCGGGAAGAGGTTCGCTCCCTTGGTGACCGTCGTGCCGACGGGCAGCTGGCCCCAGCGGCCGGCGTCGGTGACGCGCTGGTCGACGAGCCGCCCGAGCGCGATGTCGGCGCCGAGCTGCTGCCAGAGCGACGCCGTGGCCTTCGGCATCACCGCGTGGTGCAGCACCGCGATCGCACGCAGGCTCTCGCAGATCGTGTAGAGCACGGTGTGCAGCCGCGCGAGGTTCGCCTCGTCCTTGGCCAGCACCCACGGCGCCTGCTCGGTGACGTAGAGGTTCACCGCGTCGACGAACTGCCTCACCGCGCCGATGCCGGTCTGGAAGTCGAGCGCCAGGATCGCGTCGTCGGCCGTCACGACCGTCTCGGCCAGCAGGGCCTGCAGCGCGGCCTCGGCGTCGGAGTACGCCGTCGCCTCGGGAAGCACGCCGTCGCAGTACTTCCCCACCATCGCCGCGCCGCGCGACGCCAGGTTGCCCAGGCCGTTCGCGAGCTCGGAGGTGTAGCGGGCGCTCATGTCCTCCCACGAGAACGAGCCGTCGGACCCGAACGTGATCGAGCGCAGGAAGTAGTAGCGGAACGCGTCGGACCCGAAGTGGTCGATGATCTGGCTCGGGGCGATGCCGGTGAGCTTGGTCTTGCTCATCTTCTCGCCGCCCACGAGCAGCCAGCCGTGCGCGAACACCTTCTTCGGCAGCGGCAGGTCGGCGGCCATGAGCATCGCGGGCCAGATGACGGCGTGGAACCGCAGGATGTCCTTGCCGACGAGGTGCACGTCGGCCGGCCAGGTGGATGCGAACTGCTCGGCTCCCGGCGTGCCGGGCTCGTCGCCGAGGCCGACGGCCGTGGCGTAGTTGAGCAGCGCGTCGAACCAGACGTAGACCACCTGGCTCGGGTCCCACGGCACCGGGATGCCCCAGTCGAACGACGAGCGCGAGATCGACAGGTCCTGCAGCCCGCCGCGCAGGAACGAGGTCACCTCGTTGCAGGCCGACTGCGGCTCGACGGCGAGCGGGTTGGCCTCGTAGTGGGCCAGGAGCTTCTCGGCGTAGGCGGACAGGCGGAAGAACCAGTTCGTCTCGCTGACCTGCTCGACCGGGCGGCCGTGGACCGGGCACACCTTCTGTCCGGCGTAGTCACCCTCGCCGTCGAGGAGGTCGCCGGGGAGCTTGAACTCCTCGCACGCGACGCAGTAGGGGCCATCGTACTTGCCCTCGTAGATCTCGCCCTTGTCCTTGAGCCCCTGCAGGAAGCGCTGCACGCGCTCCTTGTGCCGGACCTCGGTGGTGCGGATGAAGTCGTCGTTGGCGGCGTCGATGGTCTCGAGGACCGGGACCCACGCCGTGCCGACGAGCCGGTCGACCCATTCGGTCGGCGTGACGTCGTTCGCCTCGGCGGTCCGCATCACCTTCTGGCCGTGCTCGTCGACGCCGGTGAGGAACCAGACGCGCTCGCCACGCTGCCGGTGCCATCGGGTGAGGACGTCGCCGGCCGTCGTCGTGTACGCGTGCCCGATGTGGGGGGCGTCGTTGACGTAGTAGATCGGCGTCGTGAGGTAGAAGGCCTTGGTGTCGGACACGGGCCAATCCTACGGGCGCGGGGGCAGGGCACTCCCCGGAGTAACCGCCGGTCCGGCCTGCTGCGCCTTCTTCGCCGCGACGACCGCGTCGTAGACCGCCTTGCGGTCCAGCCCGTACGCCGCTGCCACGGCGGCCAGCGCGGCTTTCCGCGGGTCGCCGCCCTCGGCCGTCACGGCCGGCGCGGACCCCGCGGGAGCACCCTCGACGACGATCGTGATCTCGCCCCGGGTACCGTCGGCCGCCCAGGCCGCCAGCTCGCCGAGCGGGGCGCGGCGGACCTCCTCGTAGGTCTTCGTCAGCTCGCGGCACACCGCGGCGGGCCGGTCGGCGCCGAACGCCTCGGCCATCGCGGAGAGGGTCTCGGCGATGCGGTGCGGCGCCTCGAAGAACACCAACGTGCGCGGGTCGTGCGCCACCGCGGCGAGCGCGCGGGCGCGCTCGCCGGCCTTGCGCGGCGGGAAGCCCTCGAACGCGAAGCGGTCGACCGGCAGGGCGGAGAGGGCGAGCGCCGTCAGCACGGCGCTCGGGCCGGGGACGGCGGTGACGGCGTATCCCGCGTCCGCCGCGGCGGCGACGAGGCGGTAGCCGGGGTCGCTCACGCTCGGCATGCCGGCGTCGGTGACGAGCACGACCCGCTCGCCCGCCTCGAGCGCGGCGAGCAGCCCGGGAAGGCGCTCGCGCTCGACCGCGTCGTAGTAGGACACGATCCGGCCGCGCAGAGCGATGCCCAGGTCGGCGGCCAGCCGGCGGGTCCGACGCGTGTCCTCGGCCGCGACGACGTCGGCGCCCGCGAGCTCGGCACGGAGTCTCGGAGAGGCGTCGGTCGGGTCACCGATCGGTGTCCCCGCCACGACGAGCACGCCGTGAGTCCCGTCAGCCACGAGGTTCAGCGTGCCACGTCCTTATGCTGTGCGGGTGACGGCGACCCTCGAGAACCGGCCCGCCCCTGCCGTGCGCCCGTCCGTGCGACGCGGGTCGGCGCTCGCCGACCGGCTCATGCCGGCTCTGCCCGACGACCGCGCCGTCTCCTGGCTCGTCGCGCTCGCCATCACGATCTTCGGCGGAGTGCTGCGCTTCGCCGACCTCGCGCGGCCCAAGGCGGTCGTCTTCGACGAGACCTACTACATGAAGGACGCATTCTCCCTGCTCCGCTGGGGCTTCGAGAAGTCGTTCGTCGACGGGGCCAACGACAAGATCCTCGCGAGCGACGGCAACTGGCGGACCCTCGACGTCTTCGGCACCGGACCCTCCTTCGTCGTCCACCCGCCGGTCGGCAAGTGGACGATCGCGCTCGGCGAGTATGCGTTCGGCCTCACGCCGTTCGGGTGGCGATTCTCCGTCGCGGCACTCGGCACCCTGGCGATCCTCATCACCGTGCGGGTGGCACGACGGCTCACCCGGTCCACGCTCATCGGCGCCATCGCCGGCTTCCTGATGGCGATCGACGGCATGGCCATCTCGATGTCGCGCACCGCCCTGCTCGACGGCACTCTGATGTTCTGGGTGCTCGTCGCGTTCGCGTGCCTCCTGCTGGACCGGGACCGCACCCGACGCCGGCTCGCGGACAGGGTGTGGACCTATCCCGACGACAAGTCGGCCATGACCGCGATCGGCACGGGGCTCGGCCCGTTCACCGGGCTGCGGCCGTGGCGCTGGGCCGCCGGCTTCGCCCTCGGCATGGCGTGCGCGACCAAGTGGTCCGGCGTGTGGTTCGTCCTCGCGTTCGGCCTGATGACCGTGATCTGGGACGTCGGCATGCGCCGGGTCGTCGGCGTGCGCACCGCCGAGGCGTGGCTCGGCTCGGTCCTCGAGGGCATCCTCGCGGCGATCGCCATCGTGGGCACGGCGGTCGTCGTCTACGTCGTCTCCTGGTCCGGCTGGCTGCTGACCACCGGCGGCTACGACCGCCAGTGGGCCGACACGAACCCCGCCTCCGCGATGTGGGCCTGGGTGCCCGCGGGCCTGAGGTCGCTGCTGCACTACCACGCGGAGATGCTCAACTTCCACACCCACCTGACGTCGCCACACTCCTACCAGAGCAACGCCTGGGGCTGGCTGCTGCAGACCCGGCCGACGAGCTTCTTCTACGAGTCGCCGACGGCCGGACAGAGCGGCTGCAACGTCGCCAAGTGCTCCACCGAGGTCGTCGCGCTCGGCAACCCGCTCATCTGGTGGACCGCCACCTTCGCCCTCGTGCACCAGTCGTGGCGCTGGTTCGCGCGTCGTGACTGGCGCTCGGGTGCCGTCGTGCTCGCCGTCCTCGCGGGCTGGCTGCCTTGGCTCGGCTTCCAGGGCCGCACGATCTTCACGTTCTACGCCGTGGCGTTCGTACCCTTCCTCTGCATCGTGCTGGCTCTCACGCTCGGGTCGGTCCTCGGCCCGAGCAACGCCCTGCCGTGGCGACGCATGACGGGCGGCTCGGTGGTCGCCCTGTTCCTGGTCTCGGCCCTGGTGCTGAGCTGGTTCTTCTACCCCGTCTGGACGGGCGACGTCATCCCCTACACCGCGTGGCAGATCCGGATGTGGTTCCCCACGTGGGTCTGACCCCGGCCCGCGGAACCGCACGACGTCGGCGCTCGTCCCATCAGTGGACGCCCGCGAGGTGGCCAGCGGTCGTCGCGTGACCTACCGTGGACCTCCCCAGCCCATCCGAGAGCCAGGACCGTGCAGCGCAAGCCCTTCCCCCTCGTGCTCGTCGCCGCCATGGCGTCCGTCGCTATGCTCTCGGGGTGCGCAGGCCTCCAGGTGCACGCAGGTTCCGGGGCCACCGACGGCCCGTCGGGTGCCGCCTCGGCCAGCCAGAGGCCGGCGCCGAAGCTCACCGTCACCAGCCCGGCGCCCTGGAACTCGCCCCTGACCGTGTCCGTGGCCAACGGCACCTTCACGTCGGTCACCGTCACCGACAAGAAGACGACCGAGCCGCTCGCCGGTGCCGTCGACCCGTCGACCGGGGACTGGGTCAGCACCGCCTGGCCGTCCTCGGGTGCGGCCTACCGCGTGTCGGCCGTCGTGGCGCAGGACGACTCCACCAAGAAGCTCGCGGCCACCGTGACCGTCGCGGCGCAGCCGGACTCCAGCAAGATGAAGTTCGGCATCCTCCCCGGGAAGGGCCAGATCGTCGGGGTCAACGCGCCGATCGTCATCCGGTTCACCCACAACGTGACGAACAAGGCCGACGTCGAGAACGCGCTGAAGGTCGCCTCCTCGACGCCGGTCGTCGGCGCCTGGCACTGGATCAACGCCGCCGAGCTCCACTTCCGGCCCAAGAGCGCGTGGCCCGCGCACACGACCGTCGAGGTCACTGCGGCCTTCGACGGTCTGCGGATGAGCGACACCCGCTGGGGCAACCGCGACGCGACGTCGCGGTTCACCGTCGGCGACGCGCACCAGACCATCGTCGACGACAAGACCCACACGTTCGTCTTCAAGGTCAACGGCAAGGTCGTCTACAACTGGGTGACGAGCCTCGGGAAGCCGCAGTTCGAGACCCGCACGGGCAACTACATCGTGCTGGAGAAGGACGTGCTGCGGGAGATGACGTCCTGCCAGGCGCAGATCACCTGCGACAAGAACGACCCGCAGTACTACGACCTCAAGGTCCAGTGGGACACGCGGCTCTCGTGGTCGGGCACCTTCATCCACGGAGCCCCCTGGGACAGCCACCTCGGCCTCGCCGACGTCTCGCACGGCTGCATCCACCTGACGCTCGACCACGCGAAGACCTACTTCGGCCTCGCCCAGTACGGCGACATCGTCAACGTCCTGCACACGAGCCGCACGATCGACGACCTGGTGACCAAGGGCGACCCGGGCGCGAGCGACTGGAACACCACCTGGCCGGTCTGGCTCAACGGCTCCGCCGTCGGGGCCGAGCTCACGACCGACCCGCTGCCGACGGCATGACCCACAGCCGGAGCCGCAGGTAACTGCTCCTGCGGCTGCTTCCGGCGTCGGGAAGCAGCCACTGCACCAGTGACATGCCGTCCCGGCTGTGGACTAGGCGACGGCCAGGGGGTCGGCGTCGCTCTCGTCCCCCACCGGCTGGTGCTCGGGGATGCGGCCGCTGAACAGCAGCGAGATCACCGCGATCATCGCGAGCACCGCGAGGGCGGCGTCGAGGCCGTCGGTGCGGGCCTTCGCGTTGGCGTCGAGGACCTGCGTGGTGACGTCGGCGGGCACGCCGGCCTTGTCGAGCGCGGCCTTCGCCTGCGAGTCGGACAGGAACGGCACGCCGGCCGCGAGCTGAACGCTCGCCTGCTGCGCGACCGACTGCGGGATCTGCGGGTTGTCTCGGATCCCCGCGATGAGCGAGCCGGTGAGGACCGACAGCAGCATCGACCCGGCGAGCGCCGTGCCCAGCGAGGCGCCGAGGTTCGTCGCGGTGTTCTGCAGGCCGCCGACCTCGCCGCTCTGGTGCGTCGGCACCGACGACACCGTCACCGCGCCGAGCTGCGAGGCGAGGGCACCGATGCCGAGGCCGACGAGCAGCAGCGGGATCGTGACGACCGCCGGCCCCGAGTCGAAGGTGATGCCGCTGAGCAGGGCGATGATGCCGGCGAGCATGAGCAGGATGCCGACGCGCGTCACGCGTCGCGGCGACGCCTTCGGCCACAGCTTCGGTACGCCGAGGGCCGCCACCAGGAGCGCGATCGAGAGCGGCATCACGCGCACGCCTGTCGCCATCGCGGAGAGCTCGAGATCGACCGAGAGGTAGAGCGGCACCACGAAGAAGATCCCGGCCTGCAGCAGGAACTGGAAGAAGAACATGAGCAGTCCGCCGTTGAGCTGACGGTTGCGGAACATGTCCGGCCGCACCAGCGGCTCGCCGCCGCGGCTCACAACCCGGCCCTCCCACAGCAGGAACAGCCACACGACGAGCAGCCCGGCCCCCATCAACCAGAACGTGAACGAGATGCCGGCCAGCGACGCCTGGTCCGACCGCGCCTTGACCCAGCCCCACTCGCTGGAGCGCAGCACGCCGTAGACGAACATGCCGAGCCCGACCACCGACAGCACGGTGCCGACGAGGTCGAGCCGCGCGTGCGACTCCACCGGTGTGTCGGCCATCCGACGCGAGAGCATCAGGATGCCGGCGACCACGACGACCTCGCCGTAGAAGACCCAGCGCCACGAGCCGTACGTCGTCGCCGCGCCACCGATCAGCGGGCCGGTCGCGACGGCGATTGCGCCGGCGGAGGCGAGCAGACCGTAGGCGCGCGGTCGGTCCGGCGGCTCGAAGTTGCCGGCCACGAGGGCTACGACCGCGGGGAGGATCAGCGCAGCACCCACGCCCTCGAGGAACGACCATCCGAGGATCAGCACCGCCAGGTTGGGGGCGAGTCCCGTGACCAGCGAACCGGTGCCGTAGACGACGCAGCCGATCGCGAATGCACGGCGTCGACCGATCAGGGAGCCGATCTTGCCGCCGGTGATCATCAGCGTGGCCATGACGAGCGTGTAGAGCGTGATCGCGGTCTGGATGCCGGTGATCGTCGTGCCGAGGTCCTGGGCCACGGTCGCCATCGACACGTTCATGACCGAGCTGTCGAGCGTCATGAGGAACTGCGCCGAGGCGAGCGTCAGGAGCACCCCGCCCGCAGCCGCTGTCGCAGCGCGCTGGACCGACGTCGTCGAGTCGCTCATGGTGCCCCGTCCGTCGTGGCGCGTCGCGGGTGACGAGCCGCCGGTCCACCCTAGGCGCGGTGCCTCACGGGACGCTCTGCGGCGGGGCCGCTCTGCGGCCGATCGGGACGGTGAGGGTGAAGACGCAGCCGTCGCCGACGTTGGCCACCTCGATCGCTCCGTCCAGCGCGTCGACGACACCGCGGACCACGGCCAGGCCGAGTCCCGCGCCGGTGGCGGCGTCGGGCGTGCGCGCGGCCGCACCGCGCCATCCCGCGTCGAAGACGCGCGGCAGGTCGGCCTCGGCGATGCCGCCGCACGTGTCGCGGACGCGGAGGGCCGTGACGTCACCCGTCCGCGTCGCGCTCACATGGACCGAGCCGTCGGCGGGCGTGCAGCGGACGGCGTTCACGACGAGGTTCGTCAGAGCGCGCGCCAGCAGGCGCTCGTCGGCGTACGCCGTCACCTGGTCGTCGCACTCGCCGGAGAGCCGCACCCGGCGCTGGTCGGCCAGCAGCGATGCCCCCGCGATCGAGTCGGACACGATGTCGCGCAGCGGAAGCTGCTCGAGGTGCAGGTCCCACTGGCCGGACTGCAGACGCGACAGGGCGAGCAGGTCGTCGACCATCGCGGCGAGCCGGTCGGCCTCGTCGCGGATCCGCCGGTGGTACGCCGACGGATCGGGCGCGACGTCGTCCTCGAGCGCCTCGGCCATCGCGCGGATCCCAGCGAGCGGCGTGCGCAGGTCGTGCGAGACCCACGCGACCATCTCGCGACGCCTCGCCTCGACCTCGGCGTCGCGCTGCCGCTCCATCTCGGCCCGCTCCGCGTCGTGCTGCAGGGACATCGTGCGCCGTGCGAGCAGCAGACCGACGCAGAGCGCGACGGGCACGGTGGCCAGGAGCACGGTCCAGACGACCGTGAGGTCGCCGCCCTCGAGCACCATCGACCGGGCCGCGGCGAGGATCCCGGCTGCGACGGCGAGCACGACCGTCACCGGTGTGAGCAGGGCCGCGGCTGCCGGCGATCTGCGCGCGACGGCCGTCACGGCGAGCGCCCCCAGCAGCCCGACGGCGGCGGCGGCGACCGCCGCCTGGAGGGCCAGCCCCCAGTCCACCGTCATCCCGTGCCGCCGCCGTACGTCCGCGCGAGCGCGTCCCCGCTCGAGTCGGGTGACGGGTCCCAGCGGTAGCCGACGCCCCACACGGTCACCAGTCGCGTCGGGTCGGCCGGGTTCGTCTCGACCTTCTCGCGCACCCGACGCACGTGGACGGTGACCGTCGACTGGTCGCCGAACTCCCAGCCCCAGACCTCGCGCATGAGGTCCTCGCGGCGCAGCGCCCGGCCGGGGTGGGCCAGCAGGAACGCGAGCAGGTCGAACTCGCGCGTGGTCAGCGCGACGTCGCAACCCGCCAGCGACGCCGTGCGCGCGAGCGTGTCGAGGCGCAGGTCGCCGTCGACGACGACGGCGGGCTCGTCGGGCGCCTCCCGCTGCTCGGCACGGCGCAGGACCGAGCGGACCCGGAGCACGAGCTCCTTGGGGCTGAACGGCTTGACGACGTAGTCGTCCGCGCCCACCTCGAGCCCGGCGATGCGGTCCTCCTCCTCGCCGCGCGCGGTGAGCATGATCACCGGCAGGTCGGGCCGCTCGGCACGCAGCCGACGACACACCTCGAGCCCGTCGATCCCGGGCAGCATGAGGTCGAGCACCACGAGGTCCGGCGGTGCCGCGGCGGCGATCGCGAGCGCGGCGAGACCGTCGGCCGCGTGCGCCGCCTCGAACCCGTCGCGCCGCAGGTAGCCGAGGACCACCTCGGCCACGGTGAGGTCGTCGTCGACGACGAGGACGCGAGGCATGGCCCCAGCCTAGGGAGCCGGGAGACCGCCCCCCGTCGATCGACCCCGTCCGTGAGGAGTCCGTAAGGCATGCGGGATCGCGCCGGCGGCCGGCCCGGGAGATGCTGACGGGATGATCGAGACCGAAGCGCCGTCCGGCACCGTCGCCCCGAGCAACCGTCGGCGTACGGCGCTGGCCGGGGCGCTCGCCGCGCTCGCGGGCCTGGTCGCCGCGGAGGTGTTCGGCCTCGTCCTCCCGGGACACCCCAGCCCGGTGACCTTCGTCGCCGACCGGGTCGTCGCAGCCATGCCGGACGGCCCGCGCGAGGCGCTCATCGGCGCCGTCGGCACCCTCGACAAGCCGCTGCTCGTCGTCGGGATCGTGCTGGCGGTGCTGGGCGGTGGCGCGCTGATCGGGCTCGCGGCCGCACGCCGCAGCTCGCTCGCCCCGGTGCTGTTCGTGGTCGGGGGCGTGGTCGCGTATCTCGTCGCCTGGAACGGCACCACTGCCGACGCACCGGGCCTCGCCCTGGTCGTGGCCGTCGGCGTGACCGTCGCGCTGCTCGTCTGGAGCCGAGTCGCTCCGGTGCCGCACGCCGACGGCGACGTCGCCGGTCCGGTCGTGGAGCGCCGCACCGTGCTGCGTGCCGCTGCCGTCGTCGGGGCCGCAGCCGTCGTGGGCCTCGGGGTGGTGGCCGTGACGCGGCGCGCCTCGAGCGCGACGGTCGATGCGATGCGCAGCGCGCTGCGCATCCCGAGGCCGACGGACCCGGCACCCGTGCTGCCCGCCGGGATCACGCCGGACGTCGCCGGCATCGCGCCGGCCATCACTCCGAACGCGGACTTCTACCAGATCGACGTCGCGCTCTCGGCGCCCGTGATCGACGTCGCGAGCTGGAGCCTGTCGGTGACCGGTCAGGTCGGCTCGCCGCTGACCCTGTCCTTCGACCAGCTCGTCGCGCTGCCGAGCATCGAGCGTCACATCGCCCTGACCTGCGTGAGCAACGAGGTCGGCGGCGATCTCGTGGGCACGGCGCGCTGGCAGGGCGTGCGACTGACCGACGTGCTCGCGAAGGTCGACGTGCAGGACGGCGCGGACCTCGTGCTCGGGGTCTCGGTCGACGGCTTCACCGCCGGTTTCCCGCGCTCGATCCTCGGCGACGGGCGCGACGCGATGATCGCCTACGCGATGAACGGCGAGCCGCTGCCGGTGCGGCACGGATTCCCGGCGCGTCTCGTGGTGCCCGGCCTCTACGGCTACGTCTCGGCGACGAAGTGGCTGCGCGAGATCCGGCTCACGACCCTCGCCGCCGACGTGCCGTTCTGGCTGCAGCGCGGCTGGGCGGAGGACGGCAGCATCGACGCCGCCTCGCGCATCGACGTACCGCGCGCCGGCAGCCGGGTGGCCGCGGGCACGGTCGCCGTGGGCGGTCGCGCGTGGCACCAGCACACCGGCGTCGGCTCGGTCGAGGTCAGCGTCGACGACGGGCCGTGGCAGGCGGCCACGCTGGCCGCGCCGATCGGCACCGACGCATGGCGGCTCTGGTCGTGGCAGTGGCAGGCGACGTCCGGCACGCACCGGCTGCGCGTGCGCATGCACGACCTCGACGGCACGCCGCAGGACGCCGACGTACGCCCGGTCTTCCCCGGCGCTGCTAGCGGCCTGCACACGATCACGGTCGACGTCACCTGACCGACGGGGCTGCGGGCAGGGTCCGCCTCCGGTTTGGGGGCATCGTCGACCGCTTGCTACCCTGTGCGAACCGCAAGGGGCTGTAGCGCAGCTGGTAGCGCACCTCGTTCGCATCGAGGGGGTCAGGGGTTCGA
>JADGOZ010000178.1 GCA_017882705.1 Candidatus Nanopelagicales bacterium
CGCTCAACATGATGCTGATGTCGTTCGCGACGATCTGCATCGTGAGCGTGCTGTGGGTGATCTACGGATTCTCGCTGGCCTTCGGCGACTCGGGCAGCAGCCTCTACGGCTCGTTCAGCCTCTCGGGCCTGAGCGACGCGGTGAACGAGGTCACCAACAACGGCGGGCCGTACGGCATCCCGCTCCTGCTGTTCGCCGGCTTCCAGCTCATGTTCGCCGTCATCACGCCGGCGCTCATCAGCGGTGCCATCGCGGACCGCACCAAGTTCCTCACGTGGAGCATCTTCGTGGCGCTCTGGGTCACCATCGTCTACTTCCCGGTCGCGCACTGGGTCTTCGACTTCGGTGACAAGGACGCGGCCGGCAACATCACCGGTGCCGGCTGGCTCGCCAACCTCGGCGTCGAGGACTTCGCGGGTGGTACGGCGGTCCACATCAACGCCGGTGCTGCCGGTCTCGCTCTCGCGATCGTGCTCGGCCGTCGCATCGGGTTCAAGAAGAACCCGACCCGCCCGCACAACCTGCCGCTCGTCATGATCGGCGCCGGCCTGCTGTGGTTCGGCTGGTTCGGCTTCAACGCCGGTTCGGCGCTCGCCGCCAACGGCCAGGCCGTGCTCGCCCTCATGAACACGCAGGTCGCCACGGCTGCGGCGCTCGGTGGATGGCTGCTCGTGGAGAAGATCCGCGACGGGCACCCGACCACGCTCGGTGCCGCATCAGGTGCGGTCGCCGGTCTCGTCGCGGTCACCCCGGCGTGCGCGTTCATCGCTCCGTGGGCGGCGGTCGTGCTCGGTGTCCTCGCCGGCATGATCTGCTCCTTCGCCGTCGGCCTGAAGTACCGCTTCAACTTCGACGACTCGCTCGACGTCGTCGGCGTCCACCTCGTCGGTGGCATCGTCGGCTGCCTGTTCATCGGCTTCTTCGGCACCTCGTTCACGATCGGCGCCGACAAGACGGCGTACACGTGGGGCGTCAAGGGCCTCTTCTACGGCGGAGGCTGGACCCTGCTCGGGCACCAGGCCGTCGGCGCCTTCTCCGTCCTCGCCTACTCGCTGATCGTCACGCTGATCCTCGGCTTCCTGCTCGAGAAGACGCTGGGCTTCCGGATCAGCCGCGATGCGGAGCTCGAGGGCATCGACCTCACCGAGCACGCGGAGTCGGCGTACGAGTTCGAGGGCTCGGTCGGTGGCGGCACGTTCACCGGCGGTCCCCTCGGTGGCGGTGGTACGGCGGTCAAGACGAAGCACTCCACCGAGACCGTGAGCGTCACCGACACCGACTCGGAGGTCACGGCATGAAGCTCGTCACCGCGATCATCAAGCCGTTCAAGCTCGACGACGTGAAGTCCGCCCTCGAGGCCTACGGGATCATGGGCATGACGGTCTCGGAGTCCAGCGGCTACGGCCGTCAGCGCGGCCACACCGAGGTCTACCGCGGCGCGGAGTACACCGTCGACCTCGTACCGAAGGTGCGTCTCGAGGTCATCGTCGAGGACGACGACGCCGACTCGGTCGTCGACGTCATCGTGAAGTCGGCACAGACCGGCCGGATCGGCGACGGGAAGGTCTGGACGATTCCCGTCGAGACCATCGCCCGGGTCCGCACCGGCGAGCGCGGCCCCGACGCCCTGTAGGGGGATCAGGGTATCGGGGGCACGGGTCCTGGCGACCGACCGGCGTCGGTCGCCAGGACCGCCCCCTCCGTGCCCTCGGCACCGGGCCTCGACGGCTGCGTCGATGCCCGCCCCGTGGCACAGTCCGGTGTGACATCGGCCCGCTCCACCGGGCCAGGGGAGGAGCCACATGAAGCTCGTCACGGCGATCATCAAGCCGTTCAAGCTCGACGACGTGAAGACCGCGCTGCAGGACTTCGGTGTCGACGGCATGACGGTGTCCGAGGCCAGCGGCTACGGCCGCCAGCGCGGGCACACGGAGGTCTACCGCGGCGCTGAGTACACCGTCGACCTCGTCCCCAAGGTGCGCCTCGAGGTGATCGTGGAGGACCACGACGTCGACGACGTCGTCACCTTGATGATCACCTCCGCCCAGACCGGTCGCATCGGCGACGGCAAGGTGTGGGTCGTTCCCGTCGAGACCCTGGCCCGCGTGCGCACCGGGGAACGCGGGCCCGACGCCCTGTAGGGACCCCGGCCGCGCCCCCCGCGAACGACGCGACGACACGAGAGGAGCCACGGGTGCGGATCACGGCGGACGAGGCCACGAGCACCTACGCCGGTGCGCGCGCCGAGCTCCTCGCCCGACCGGGCGCTCCCGGCGCCGCGCGACGCCGTGCGCTGACGGCTCTCACCGACGACTGGCTGCACGCGCTCTACGTCGCGTCGGGCGCGGGCGAGATCGGCGCCGCCCTGGTCGCGGTCGGCGGCTACGGCCGCGGCGACCTCGCCCCCGGCAGCGACCTCGACCTGCTGCTGCTCCATCCCGTCAATGCCGACCCGGCCGACGTCACCGTCGTGGCCGACCGGCTCTGGTATCCCGTCTGGGACGCGGGCCTCAAGCTCGACCACTCGGTCCGCGCGCCGGCGGAGGCCCGACGTCTCGCGGCACAGGACATCAAGGTCGTGCTCGGCCTGCTCGACGCCCGCACCGTCGTCGGCGACGACGCCCTGACCAAGCAGGTCCGCGAGTCGGTCCTCGGCGACTGGCGGGCGCTGGCCCCGCGGCGCCTCGACGAGCTGCGGCTCGGCGTCGAGGAGCGCACCGTGCGCTCCGGCGAGCTCGCGCACCTGCTCGAGCCCGACCTCAAGGACAGCTACGGCGGCCTCCGCGACCTCGTGTCCCTGCGCGCCATCGCGGCGTCGTGGGTGACCGACGCTCCTGTCGCGAGCCTCGCGGTGCACCGCGACCTGCTGCTCGACGTACGAGACGCCCTGCACCTCGTGACCGGCCGCGCGAGCGACCGGCTGCTGCACCAGGAGCAGGTCCCGGTCGCCTTGCGGCTCGAGCTCGGCAGCGACGACCCGGGCGACCTGCTGCTGCGCTCGGTCTCGGGGGCAGGTCGTGCCGTCGCCTACGCCGCCGACACCACGTGGCACCGTGTGGAGCGCCTCACCCGACGGACCGGTGTGCGCAACGGGATCGCGGGTGCGGCACGCAAGCTGCGCAGCGGCGGCGGCGCGCGTGGCGAGCGGGCGCCGCTGGCCGACGGCGTGGTGGTCCAGGACGGTGAGGCCGTCCTCGCCGCGGAGGCCCGCCCGGAGCGCGACCCCGTCCTGGTCCTGCGAGCTGCAGCGGCGGCGGCGCAGGCCGGGCTGCGGCTCGCGCCGCACGCCGTGGAGCGGCTCGCCCGCGACTCCGCGGAGCTGCCGGTGCCGTGGCCGGCACCGGCCCTCGACGCCCTCGTCTCCCTGCTCGGCGCCGGTCGCCCCGCGATCCCGGTGTGGGAGGCGCTCGACCAGTCCGACCTGTGGAGCCGGCTCATCCCGGAGTGGTCGGCCGTGCGCAGCGCGCCGCAGCACAACCCCGTGCACCGCTACACCGTCGACCGCCACCTGGTCGAGGCGGCCGTCCAGGCGTCGGCCTCCACCCGTCGCGTCGCACGGCCCGACCTGCTGCTCGTCGGAGCGCTGCTCCACGACATCGGCAAGGGCCGTCCCGGCGACCACACCGACAACGGCGTCCTGATCGTGCAGTCCCTCGCACCGCGTCTCGGATTCGACCCCGACGACACCGACACCCTGGTGGCCCTCGTCCAGCACCACCTGCTGCTGCCGGAGACCGCGACCCGTCGTGACCTCGACGACCCCGCGACGGTGGCCGGAGTCGCGGCCGCCGTCGGCGACCAGGACACGCTCGACCTGCTGCACGCGCTGACCGAGGCCGACGCCGCCGCGACCGGGCCGGCGGCCTGGAGCGACTGGAAGAAGAGCCTGATCGACGAGCTCGTGTCCCGCACGCGCGGGGTGCTGGCCGGCAGGCCACGGCTCGAGGACCCGCGGACGACGGCTGCCCAGCACCGGCTGGCCGAGGCCGTCCGCGCGAGCACAGCCGACGGCGTCGCGGTCCTCCTCGACGAGGAGGTCGCTCCCGGCATCGCGACCGTGACGGTGGCGGCGCCCGACCGCACCGGGCTGATGGCCACCGTGGCGGGCGTGCTGTCGCTGCACCGCCTCCAGGTCCGAGGCGCCCAGGTCGACACCGTGACGGCCCCGGACGGGTCGCGACGCGCCGTGCAGGTCTGGACCGTGACCCCGGCGTACGGCGACCCTCCGCCCGTGGACCGCCTGCGCGAGGACATCACGCGCGCGCTCGCCCACACCCTCGACGTCGCAGCGAGGCTCGACGCCCGCGAGCAGGCCTACCCGGCGCCGCAGGGCACGGCGGCGCCGCGCGTGGCCATCGTGCCGGGCGCCAGCGAGCGCGCGACGGTCCTCGAGGTCCGTGCCCACGACGCCTCGGCGCTGCTGCACCGCATCACCCGGGCCATCGCGGCGGCCGACGTGACCATCACGGCCGCGCGGGTCGCCACGCTCGGCTCCGAGGTCGTCGACGTCTTCTACCTCGTCGACCGCGACGGAGCCCCCCTCACCGACGGCCGCGCCGCCACCGTCAGCGTCACCGTCCTCGGCGCCCTCGGCGGCTGACCCCGACGTTGGCGACCAAGGACGCCTACGTCGCATAGAGAGCAACTAACTCCGCCTTCATCGCGCCGCACCGTCCCCGGCCGCCCGGCGGCACCAGGGTCCGAGCGGCCCCGGTTACCCTGGAGCCCTCCGGACCTGACCGGCGCACCTGACGCACCACCCTCGACCGACGGGACGACGTTGTTCACCTCCCTCTCCGACCGCCTGGCCGCCACGTTCAAGAACCTGCGCGGCAAGGGACGCCTCTCCGAGGCCGACGTCGACGCCACCGTCAAGGAGATCCGTACGGCGCTGCTCGAGGCCGACGTCGCGCTGCCGGTCGTTCGTGAGTTCACGGCTCGCGTGCGCGAGCGGGCTCTCGGCGAGGAGGTCAGCAAGGCGCTGAACCCCGCGCAGCAGGTCGTGAAGATCGTCCACGAGGAGCTCGTCGGCATCCTCGGCGGCGAGACCCGTCGCCTGCGGCTGGCCAAGACGCCACCGACCGTCATCCTCCTCGCAGGCCTCCAGGGCGCCGGCAAGACCACCCTGGCCGGCAAGCTCGCGCGTCACCTCAAGGACGGGGGCCACACACCCCTTCTCGTCGCGGCCGACCTCCAGCGCCCCAACGCCGTCGACCAGCTGAGCGTCGTCGCCGAGCGCGCCGGCGTCGCGGTCCATGCGCCCGAGCCGGGCAACGGCGTCGGAGACCCGGTCGCCGTGGCGAGGTCCGGCGTCGAGCTCGCCCGCACCAGGCTCTACGACGTCGTCATCGTCGACACCGCGGGCCGACTCGCGATCGACGCCGAGCTGATGGACCAGCTCAAGCGGGTGCGCGACGCCGTGCAGCCCGACGAGACCCTCCTCGTCGTCGACGCCATGATCGGCCAGGACGCCGTCCAGACCGCCGTCGCCTTCGACGAGGCCGTCGGCATCGACGGCGTCGTGCTCTCCAAGCTCGACGGCGACGCCCGAGGCGGTGCGGCCCTGTCGGTCGTCACGGTCACGGGCAAGCCGATCCTGTTCGCGTCGGTGGGCGAGAAGGTCACCGACCTCGAGACCTTCCACCCGGACCGGATGGCCTCGCGCATCCTCGACATGGGTGACGTCCTCACCCTCATCGAGACCGCCGAGAAGGCCTTCGACGCCGAGCAGGCCGAGCGGATGGCCGGCAAGCTCGCGAAGGGCGACGACTTCACCCTCGAGGACTTCCTCGAGCAGATGATGAGCCTCAAGAAGATGGGCTCGCTCACCAAGCTGCTCGGGATGCTCCCGGGCATGGGGGAGATGAAGGCCCAGCTCGACTCCCTCGACGACCGCGAGCTCGACCGGGTCGCCGCCATCATCCGCTCGATGACGCCGGCCGAGCGTGCCGACCACACCCTGCTCAACGGCTCGCGCCGCGCCCGCATCGCCCGCGGCGCCGGTGTGGAGGTGTCCGCGGTCAACCAGCTCGTCGACCGCTTCGTCGACGCCCAGAAGATGATGAAGCAGATGCGAGGCGGGGGCGGGATGCCCGGCATGCCGGGGATGCCCGGGATGGGCGGCGGCAAGCGGGCCAAGGCCAAGCAGAAGCCGCAGGCGAAGTCCGCGAAGGGCGCCAAGCGCAGCGGCAACCCCGCCAAGCGCGCCGCCGAGCCCACCGCCCCCGCGGTCGGCGCGGGCGCAGGATCGGGCCTCCCCGACCTCAGCGCCTTCGGCGCGGGCGGACTCGACCCCGCCGAGCTCGAGAAGCAGCTCGGCCAGCTCCCCCCGGAGTTCAAGGGCCTGCTCGGCTGAGTTCTCTGCGCCTTCCAGCGGCCACCCGTCGGGTGTCCGCGTCGGCGCCCGCCTCCGGCTCCGGGCAGGTCGCGTCGCTGCGCTCCGCGACCGACGGTCGCTCGCACCCCTGCGGGGGCGTTCCCGGCCATGGCACTCCGGCCTTCGGCGTAGAGCCTCGCGTGCCCCTGGTGCGTGCGGCGTGGATGCGCAGACCAGCACGCTTTTGGCGCTCCGGTCGCGCTCTGGCAGGATGTGGGGGTTGATCCCGACGCCTCGGCGGACCATTCACCGACCGGCGCGATCGGAAATCCAGGGATACGCACGTCGACGGCGCCGCCGTCGTTCGGGCGGTCCCATCACTGATGTCAGGAGACAACGGCCCCGTGGCTGTCAAGATCAAGCTCAAGCGCATGGGCAAGATGCGCAACGCCCAGTACCGCATCGTCGTCGCCGACGCCCGCACCAAGCGTGACGGTCGTGCGATCGAGGAGATCGGCCTCTACCAGCCCAAGGAGGAGCCGAGCCTCATCAAGATCGACTCCGAGCGGGCGCTGTACTGGCTCGGCGTCGGCGCCCAGCCGACGGACGCGGTTGCGGTCCTGCTGAAGATCACCGGCGACTGGCAGAAGTTCAAGGGCCTGCCGGGCCAGGAGGGCACGCTGCGCGTGGCCGAGGCCAAGGCCGACAAGAAGTCGATCTTCGAAGCCGCCGCCCTCGACGCCGCGAACGAGCCGGCGAGGGACGCGACGACCCCGAGGAAGAAGGCCGCCGCCAAGCCCGTCGCCGAGGAGGCCCCGGCCGCCGAGGCCGCTGCCGAGGTCGTCGCCGAGGAGGCTCCCGTCGCCGAGGTCGTCGTCGAGGAGGCCCCGGTCGCCGAGGCCGCCGAGAGCACCGAGGCCTGAGGTGCTCGAGGAGGCTCTCGAGCACCTGGTCAAGGGCATCGTCGACAACCCCGACGACGTCGAGGTCCGCGAGCGCAACAACCGCCGTGGTCCGGGTCGCACCCTCGAGGTCCGGGTCCACCCGGACGACATGGGTCGCGTCATCGGCAAGGCCGGTCGTACGGCGACCGCGCTGCGCACCGTCCTGACCGCCCTCTCGGGCGGCAAGGGCGTGCGCGTGGACTTCCTCGACCTCGGAGAGCGCTGACCTTCGTGCAGGTCGTGGTCGGACGTATCGGCCGCCCCCACGGGATCCGTGGTGAGGTGACCGTCGAGGTGCGCACCGACTCGCCCGACGTCCGCTTCGCGACCGGATCGGTCCTCACGACCGATCCGGCGCGGCTCGGACCGATCACCGTCGCAGCCGCCCGCTGGCACAGCGGGCGGCTGCTGCTGTCCGTCGAGGGCGTGCACGACCGCACCGGCGCCGAGGGGCTGCGCGGAGCGGTCCTGTCGGCGGAGGTCGACGACGGTGACATCCCCGAGGACCCCGAGGAGTTCTACGACCACCAGCTGCGCGGCCTCACCGTCGTCGCCGTGGAGACCTCCGACGTGATCGGTGTGGTCGACGACGTCGTCCACCTGCCGGGCCAGGACCTGCTCTCGGTGAAGCGCGAGGGCGGCCGCGAGGTCCTCGTGCCGTTCGTCGCCGAGATCGTCACCGACATCGACGTCGACGCCGGTCGCATCACGGTCGACCTCCCGTCCGGCCTGCTCAACCTCGACGAGCTCGACGACGTCGAGGAGGCCGGCGAGTCGGCCGAGGAGGACTGAGCGCCGTGCGCATCGACATCGTCTCCATCTTCCCGGACTACCTCGCGCCGCTGCGGCTCTCGCTGGTCGGCAAGGCGGTCGAGTCCGGCAGGCTCGACCTGCGGGTCCGCGACCTGCGCGAGCACACCCACGACCGGCACCGCACGGTCGACGACACGCCCTACGGCGGCGGCCCGGGCATGGTCATGCGGCCCGAGCCCTGGGGCGAGGCGCTCGACGACATCCTCGCGTCCGACGCCGAGCGCACCCCGCGCCTGGTGATCCCGACCCCGAGCGGACGCCGCTTCACCCAGGACGTCGCCCACGAGTACGCCGAGGACGACTGGCTCGTCTTCGCCTGCGGTCGCTACGAGGGCATCGACTCCCGCGTCGCCGAGCACTACGCCGCGAGCACGCGTGTCGACGAGGTGAGCGTGGGCGACTACGTCCTCGCCGGCGGCGAGGCGGCCGTGCTCGTGATGGTCGAGGCCACCGCGCGGCTGCTCCCCGGCGTGCTGGGCAACCCGACCAGCGTGGTCGACGACTCCTTCGCGCCCGGCGAGATGTCGGCTCTGCTCGAGGGCCCGGTCTTCACCAAGCCCCCGGTCTGGCGCGAGCTCGCCGTGCCCGAGGTCCTGCTCTCGGGCGACCACGGGAAGATCGCCGCCTGGCGCCGCGAACAGGCCCGCGAGCGTACGGCGGAGCGCCGTCCCGACCTGCTGGGGTAGGCCCTCGCCGGAGCACGATTTCGGCTCCGCCGGGCATCCGTGGCAGACTTGCCGGGTTCGCTCCGCTCGCCCTGCCACAGGGGGGACGCGGTGACACCGTCCTCCGGACGGCGAGCACCACCATCAGCACCTGATCCACGACCGGCCTGTGGCGTTCGTGAGGAGTTCACATGAACACGCTCGACTTCGTCGACGCAGCGTCGCTCAAGAGCGACATCCCCAGCTTCCGACCCGGTGACACCGTCAAGGTCCACGTCAAGGTCGTCGAGGGCAACCGCTCCCGCATCCAGGTCTTCCAGGGCGTCGTCATCCGTCGCCAGGGCGGCGGCGTGCGCGAGACGTTCACCGTCCGCAAGGTCAGCTTCGGCGTCGGCGTGGAGCGCACCTTCCCGGTGCACACCCCCATCGTCGAGAAGATCGAGCTCGTGAGCCGCGGCGACGTCCGCCGCGCCAAGCTCTACTACCTGCGCGACCTGCGCGGCAAGAAGGCGAAGATCAAGGAGAAGCGCGACAACGCGCCCAAGGCCTGATCTCGCCCGTCCTCATGGCCGGCGCCCGGGAACCCGCGAGGGGGCCCGGGCGTTCGGCTTTCGTGCCCCGCGTCCGGTTAGGCTCGGCCCACCATGACTGACCAGACGGACGTCGCCGCGACGCTCCCGGACCCGGAGCGGCGGCAGCGGGCCGGTCGGGGCGCGCACGCCGCACCGGAGCCCGAGCGGTCCGGGTCGTTCTGGAAGGAGCTGCCGATCCTGCTGCTCGTCGCGTTCGGTCTCGCGTTCCTGGTGAAGACCTTCCTGGTCCAGGCGTTCTACATCCCGAGCGGCTCGATGCAGAACACCCTCGAGATCGGCGACCGCGTCCTGGTGAGCAAGGTGGTCTACCACCTGCGGCCGATCGAGCGCGGCGACGTCGTGGTCTTCAACGGCGTCGACTCGTTCACCCCAGAGGTCTCGATCGTCGAGCCGACCGATCCGGTCGGCAAGGTCACCGACTGGTTCGGCCGCACGTTCGGCTTCGCCCCCCCGAGCGAGCGCGACTTCGTCAAGCGCGTCATCGGCGTGGCCGGCGACCACGTCGTGTGCTGCGACGCCAAGGCGAGGATCACCGTCAACGGCGTAGCCCTCGACGAGACCGCCTACCTCTACCCGGGCAATGCACCGAGCTCCGAACCGTTCGACGTCCGCGTCCCCGAGGGCAAGCTCTGGGTGATGGGCGACCACCGTGCGGCGAGCAGCGACTCCCGCGCCCACCTCGGCGACCCCGGAGGCGGCTTCGTGCCCACCGACCGTGTCATCGGCCGTGCCTTCGCGGTCGTCTGGCCGTTCCAGCACGCCCAGGTGCTCGAGATCCCCGACACCGTCGCGGCCCTGACGGGCGGGTCGTGATGTCGACCGAGTCGAGCCCGCAGTCCCGCGACGCGGAGCGTCGCAGCGGGGGGAAGCAGACGTCGCTGGGTCGTGAGCTGCTGCTCATCATCGGCGTCGCGCTGATCCTGTCGATCCTCGTGCGCACGTTCCTCGCCCAGGCGTTCTTCGTGCCGAGCTCGTCGATGGAGAACACCCTCCAGATCCAGGACCGCATCCTCGTCTCGAAGCTCACCACACAGCTCGGCGGAGTGCACCGCGGCGAGGTCATCGTGTTCACCGATCCCGGGAGCTGGCTCCCGGAGGCCGCGCCGGTGGGGGGCGCCGCCGGCGCCCTGCGCAGCGCGCTCATGTGGGTGGGGCTGCTCCCGTCGGACACCGGCGAGGACCTCGTGAAGCGCGTCATCGGCGTGGGCGGCGACCACATCGTGTGCTGCGACGCGAAGCAGCGCATCGTCCTCAACGGCGTGGCACTCGACGAGACCTACATCAAGCCCGGAGGGGGCACGGCGCAGGTGCGCTTCGACGTCACCGTCCCCGCCGACCGGTTCTTCGTGATGGGTGACAACCGGGGCGACTCCTCGGACTCGCGCTTCCATCTCGAGGTCGAGCAGGGCACGGTTCCCCGCGCCAACATCGTGGGTCGGGTCGTCGCGGTGATCTGGCCGATGTCGGCGTGGTCCGGCGAGCAGATCCCTGCGATCTTCGAGAACCCCAAGCTCGAGGCCGCACCGGCGAGCCGGCCCACACCGGGCTACGGCGAGGGCTCGACCGTGGCCGGCGCGAGCTGACCGTGTCGGGCACGCCCGTCACCCCCTGGCCGGGATACGACGTCGAGCGGTCGAGCGTCCGCGTGGTGCTGCTCGACGACGACGGACGGCTGCTCCTGTTCCGCACGCTCGACCCCACCATGCCCGAGATCGGCGAATGGTGGGAGCTGCCCGGCGGCGGAGTGGAGGCGGGGGAGTCCTTCGTCGACACCGCGGTACGCGAGATCGCGGAGGAGACCGGCTTCGAGCTCGCGCGCACCGAGGTCGGCGTCCCCACGTGGCGTCGCGACAGCACCTACGTCCGCCGCCACCGCCGCACCTGGCAGCACGAGGTCGTCGTGACCGCCCACGTCGTGGGCTCCGCGCCGGAGCCCGCGCGCGAGGGCCGCACCGAGACCGAGCTGCAGGAGTACGTCGGACACCGCTGGTGGGACGTCGCGGACCTCGCCGCCGCCGGCGCCACGCAGCGCTTCTTCCCGAGCCGCCTGCCCGACCTGATCGAGGACTTCCTCGCCGGCGTCGGCATCGACGAGCCGTTCGACCTGTGGAACTGACCCCGACGTAGAGTCGCGACGTGGTCGAGACGGGTGACATGGGGCCGACGGTGCGCCGGGCGTCGCGCGTCCTCGCCGTGTCCGACCTCGGTCGGGTGCTGATGCTGCGCGGCGGCGACCCGGCGCGGCCCGGCACCCACATCTGGCACACCCCTGGCGGCGGCGTCGAGGCGGGTGAGGACGACCGCACCGCAGCGGTGCGCGAGTTCCTCGAGGAGACCGGGCGCACGATCGAGATCGGCGCCCTGGTGTGGGACCGGCTGCTCGACTTCTCGTTCAACTTCGAGCAGATCCACCAGTACGAGCTGTTCTTCGTGGCCGCCGTCGGCGCCGAGTTCGAGCCCGACTCGGGCGGTCACAACGAGATCGAGCAGCAGTACCTCACCGGCCACGGCTGGTTCACGCCGGACGAGCTGCGCGCCGTCGGGGAGCACGACCTGCTCGCGCCACCCGACATCGCGGAGCGGCTCGAGGAGCTGCTGCGCGACGGTCCGCCGGGCGACGTCGTGCGCGTGCGCGGGGCGGTGCTTCCGTGAGCACGGCACCGTCGCTGCGCTACGAGCGCGAGCTGATGCGGACCCACGGCGTGCGCTGGCTCGCGTCGATCGACGAGGTGGGGCGCGGGGCGCTCGGCGGCCCGGTGACCGTGGGCGTCGTCCTCGTGGAGCTCGACACGCCGTCGGCGCCGACGGGGGTCCGCGACTCGAAGCTGCTGTCGCCCGCCGCCCGGCAACGGCTGGTGCCGAAGCTCCAGCGCTGGGCGCCCGCCTGGGCGGTGGCGCACGCCAGCGCCGAGGAGATCGACGCCGTCGGGATCCTCCGAGCCCTGCGGCTGGCCGGCGAGCGGGCCTTCGCGCAGCTGCCGGTGCGTCCGGACCACGTGCTGCTCGACGGCAGCTACGACTGGGTCTCACGCCCTGCGCCGTCGCTGTTCGACGACGACGGCACGCCGAGCGACCCCGACTCCTGGGACGAGCCGCCGCCCGTGACGGTCAAGGTGAAGGCCGACATGACGTGCTCGTCGGTCGCGGCGGCGAGCGTGCTCGCCAAGACGACGCGCGACGCGCTCATGGTCGATCTGGCCGGGCGCTTCCCGGCGTACTCCTGGGACGTCAACAAGGGCTACGCGAGCCCGGAGCACATGGCGGCGCTGCGCACGGTCGGACCCTGCGAGCTGCACCGCCGCAGCTGGGCGATCCCGGGCGGGCACCACGAGAGCGAGCTCGACCTCGCGACCTGACCGCCGCCGCGGTCCCGGGTGCGACAGGATGGCCGTACGCCGACCGCACGGGCGGCACGGTGCTGGAGGAGGGGACGATGTCGGCCGAGGACCTCGAGCGCTACGAGACCGAGATCGAGCTCGGCCTCTACCGCGAGTATCGCGACGTCGTCGGGCTGTTCTCCTACGTCGTGGAGACCGAGCGGCGCTTCTACCTCTGCAACTCCGTCGACGTGCAGGTGCGTACGGGTGACGGCGGCGAGGTCTGGTTCGAGGTGCGGATGGCCGACGCCTGGGTGTGGGACATGTACCGCCAGGCGCGCTTCGTGAAGAACGTCCGGGTGCTGACGTTCAAGGACGTCAACGTCGAGGAGCTCGCGAAGCCCGAGCTCCAGGTGCCCGACGAGGGCGCGCGCTGACGCGGGGCCGACCCGTCCGCTGCTCGTCGTCACAGCGCTCGCTACGGCGCGTCCTCCACACCCGCGGACCGCGCTGCCACGTCGGCGGTGGTGGCCCCCCGCAGGGTCGGCCCGCGGGCACGCCGGTGCCCAGGTGGGAGTGACCTCGTGGGACGAGCACGAGCGCAGCAGGAGACGACGCGCCCGGTCCGGGCCAAGGACGCCTTGGGCAGGTACGGCGAGGAGGTCGCCGCACGTCACCTGGAGGCGGACGGGTTCGTCGTGCTCGAACGCAACTGGCGGTGCGATCTCGGCGAGCTCGACATCGTCGCGCGCGACGGCCGCGTCCTGGTCGTGTGCGAGGTCAAGACCAGGCGCAGCGCGAGCCACGGCTCGCCCTTCGAGGCGGTGACCGAGCGCAAGCTGCACCGTGTCGAACGGCTCGGGCTGCGCTGGATGGCCGAGCGCGGCGTGCGACCGTCCTCGATGCGCGTCGACGTCGTCGCCGTCCTGCGACCCGCGTCGGGACCGACGGTGATCGAGCACGTGCGGGGGCTGCGGTGAGCGGCGTCGCGCGCACGCGCGGGGTCGTGCTGCTCGGCGTGGACGGGCACGTCATCGGCGTCGAGGCGCACGTGTCGATCGGCGTGTCCGGCTTCTCGGTCGTCGGCATGGCCGACAAGCTCGTCAACGAGGCGCGCGACCGGTGCCGCTCGGCGGTCATCAACACCGGGCTCGAGTGGCCCGGGCCGAAGATCACCGTGGGGCTCTCGCCGGCCGAGCTGCCCAAGCGCGGGCCCACGCTGGATCTCGCGATCGCACTGGCCCTGCTGGCCGCGAGCGGGCAGGTCCCCCGCGACGACGCAGCCGCGCTCGTCGTCCTAGGGGAGGTGGGGCTCGACGGCCGGGTCCGTGCCGTCCGCGGTGCGCTCGTCGCCGCCTTGGCCGCGCGCACCGCCGGTGCCACTCGTCTCGTCGTGCCGGCGGCCAACGTCGAGGAGGCGTCGCTCGTCCCCGACCTCGAGGTGCACGGCGTCCGCACCCTGGCCGGCCTCGTGGCCTTCGTGCGCGGCGACGCGCCGCCCGACGTCGAGGTCGACGCCGACGTCGAGGAGCCGTCGGCTCCGGCCGACGAGCGCGCGGTGCCCGATCTCGCCGACGTCCGCGGCCAGTACGAGGCGCGCACCGCGCTGGAGCTCGCGGCCGCAGGTGGCCATCACCTCGCGATGACCGGCCTTCCCGGCGTCGGGAAGACGATGCTCGCCGAGCGGCTGCCGGGTCTGCTGCCGCCGCTCGACCAGCAGGCGGCGCTCGAGGTGACGGCGATCCACTCCGTGGCCGGTCGGCTCGGCTCGGGCGGCCGGCTGATCACCGTGCCGCCTTTCGAGGCGCCGCACCACAAGGCGACCGACGTCGCGCTCGTCGGCGGTGGTTCGGGCGCGCCGCGCATCGGCCTCGTGTCGCTGGCGCACCGCGGTGTCCTGTTCCTGGACGAGGCGCCGGAGTTCGACGCGTCCGCACTCGAGGTGCTGCGCCAGCCGCTCGAGTCCGGCGAGATCGTCGTGACCAGGTCGGCCTTCTCGGTACGGTTCCCGGCCCGGTTCCACCTCGTCCTGGCCATGAACCCGTGCCCCTGCGGGCGCGGGGGAGGGATGGGCGGTCCTCAGGCGCCCACATGCGTCTGCACTCCGCAGCAACGCCGCCGCTACCTCTCGCGGATCAGCGGACCGCTCCTCGACCGGGTCGACCTGCGCGTCACCCTCGTCGCCCCGACGCTCGCCGACCTCGAGTTCGGCGCCCACGACGCCGAGTCGACGGCGAGCGTCGCCGGGCGCGTCCGCGAGGCGCGCGAGAGAGCCGCCCGGAGGTATGCCGGCACGCCCTGGACCGTCAACGCGGACGTCCCCGGCCCGGTGGTGCGCCGGCAGTTCGGCCTCGAGGGCGACGCCGTGCGGCCGCTGGAGCGCGCGATCATGCTCGGTCAGGTGTCGGCGCGCGGCGCCGACCGCGTCGTGCGCGTCGCGTGGACGGTCGCGGACCTCGCCGGTCGAGACCGACCGACCCGATCCGACGTGCTGGCGGCGCTGAGCCACCGCGACGGCGGGGCGTCGTGGGCGGCATGAGCGAGGAACGGGTGGCGCGAGCCCTGCTCTCGCACCTCGCCGAGCCCGGGGACCGGCGTATCGGCAGGCTGCTCCGTACGTCGTCCGCGGCCGAGGTCGTCGACATGATCCGGACCGGCACCACGGGGATCGAGGCCGAGGAGGGCTATCGCGTCCGACTGGCCACGGCCCGCCCGGAGGAGCACCTCGAGCGCGTCGGGGCCCTGGGCGGGCGGCTGCTGATGCCGGGCGACCTCGAGTGGCCGCGCCAGCTCGACGACCTCGGCGACGCAGCGCCGTGGGCGCTGTGGGTCCGCGGCACCGTCGACCTCCGGCTCACCGCGCTGCGCTCGGTCGCGGTGGTCGGCGCCCGGGCCGCGACCCGCTACGGCGAGCGGGTCGCGTCCCAGCTGGGCAGCGACCTCGCCGTCTCCGGGTGGTCCGTGGTGTCCGGTGGGGCGTTCGGCATCGACAAGGCGGCGCATCTCGGGGCGCTCGCCGCGCAGGGCGTGACCGTGGCTGTGCTCGCGTGCGGTGTCGACGTGTCCTACCCACCGAGCAACGACGTGGTGTTCGCGCGCATCGCCGCCGACGGGCTCATCGTCAGCGAGGTCCCGCCGGGCGCAGCGCCGCACCGCACCCGTTTCCTGGTGCGCAACCGGGTGATCGCTGCACTGACGCGCGGCACCGTGGTCGTGGAGGCCGCGCTGCGGTCCGGGGCGCTGTCGACGGCGCACGAGGCGGAGCGGCTCGGCCGCCCGGTGCTCGGAATCCCCGGGACCGTCACGTCCGAGCAGTCGCGAGGAGTGCACCGGGCGATCCGCCAGGGCGCGTTGCTGGTCACCTCGGCCGCGGAGGTGATCGAGGCGGTCGGAGGCATCGGGGTCGACCTCGCTCCCGAGCCGTCCGGCCCGGGCGACCCGCGCGACGCGCTGGATCCGCTCGCGGCGCGGGTGCTCGACGCCGTGCCGGTGCGCAGGGCGGCGACCCTCGAGTCGGTGGCCCGGACGGCCGGTGTCACGCCGGCCGAGACGGCGGCAGCACTGGGCCTGCTCGAGCTGTCCGGCTTCGTCCAGCACGGGCCGGACGGTTGGGCGCTCGGCGCGCCGCGCGGCGCGCCGCGTTGACTCCCGGCGTGCGCGGCCCGACGGTGGAGCCGTGTCCACGAGCGGTCCGGCCCCGTCGGCGGACGACGCTGCGGAGGCACCGCTTCCACCGGAGTTCGTGGACGCCCTCGAGGCGTTCACGCTGCACCTCGACACCGAGCTCGGCCGCAGTCCCCACACGGTCCGGGCCTACGTCGGTGACGTGACCCGCCTGCTCGGCTACGCCCGCGCCGAGGGAGCGCTGCACCTGGCCGACCTCGACCTCACCGACCTGCGTGGGTGGCTCGCCCGCGAGGCGGCGGACGGCCACGCGCGCGCGACGCTGGCCCGCCGGGCCGCCGCCGCCCGGGTGTTCACGGCCTGGGCGCACAAGCGCGGTCTACTCCTCGTCGACCCGGGTGACCGGCTCGGCACCCCGGCCGCACACCGCTCGCTCCCCGGGGTCCTCAAGCAGGCCGAGGCGGCGGCGCTGCTCGACGTCGCGACCGTGGCGGCCGACGACGGCGACCCGGTGCACCTGCGCGACCTGCTCGTCCTCGAGCTGCTCTACGCCACCGGGATGCGTGTCGGGGAGCTGGTCGGGCTCGACCTCGACGACGTCGACGACGCCCGGCACACGCTGCGGGTGCTCGGCAAGGGGGCCAAGGAGCGTGTCGTCCCCTACGGCATCCCAGCCCAGCGGGTGCTCGACTCCTGGCTCGTCGAGGGACGGCCGCGGCTGCAGACGGCAGAGTCGGGACTCGCCCTTCTCCTGGGAGCGCGGGGGCGCCGCCTGGACCCCCGGACGGCCCGGTCTGTCGTGCATCGAACGCTGCGCCACGTGCCCGACGCTCCCGATCTCGGGCCCCACGGGCTGAGACACTCGGCGGCGACACACCTTCTTGAGGGCGGTGCGGACCTCCGGGCGGTCCAAGAGATCTTGGGGCACGCTACGCTCGCGACTACACAGATCTACACCCATGTCAGCGTCGAACGGTTGAGAGCAACGTATGAGCAGGCGCACCCGCGAGCCTGACGGCGTCGACGACGCCATCGAGCCCGAGGGCGTCGTCGAGCCCGAGGACGGTCTCGACGACGACCTCGAGGACTCCGTCGCCGACGAGCTCACCGCCGACGAGCTCGAGGCGGCCGCCAACGCGCTCCTCGACCAGATCGACCTGACGCCCACCGAGGACGAGAAGGCCGCCGCCGCGGCCGAGAGCGACGCGGCGCTGCGCTCCCTGTGGGAGACCTTCAAGGCCACCGGTGACTCGGCGCTCCGCGAGCGGCTGATCCTGCACTACTCCCCGCTGGTGAAGTACGTCGCCGGTCGCGTCGGAGTCGGCCTTCCGCCGAACATCGAGCAGGCCGACCTCGTCTCCTACGGCATCTTCGGCCTCATCGACGCCATCGAGAAGTTCGACCTCGAGCGCGCGATCAAGTTCGAGACCTACGCCATCAACCGCATCCGCGGCGCGATCATCGACGAGCTGCGCTCGATCGACTGGATCCCGCGCTCGGTGCGCTTCAAGGCACGTGAGGTCGAGAAGGCCTACCAGGCCCTCGAGGCCAAGCTGCAGCGCACGCCGACCGAGGCCGAGGTCGCGCACGAGATGGGCGTGAAGCTCGAGGAGCTGCACGCGATCTTCAGCCAGGTGTCCTTCGTCAACGTCGTCGCCCTCGACGAGCTGCTGCACGCCGGCGGCGAGCGCGGCGACAAGATGACGCTCGGCGACACGCTCGAGGACCCGAAGGCGCCCGACCCGATCAACCTGTTCGAGGGCGAGGAGACGAAGTACATCCTCGCGAAGGCGATCAACACCCTGCCCGAGCGGGAGAAGATCGTCGTCACCCTCTACTACTACGAGGGCCTCACCCTCGCCGAGATCGGCCAGGTCCTCGGCGTCACCGAGTCGCGCATCTGCCAGATGCACACCAAGGCCGTCCTCCAGCTGCGCGGCAAGATCACCGACGCGCACACCGACGACCTCGAGGACTGACCGCGGGCTTCACCCGTCCTGTGGCCCGCGCCTGGCGCCGGACCCGGGTCACGGGAGCAGCACGGGACGGCCGCTGCGGAGCAGGAGCATCGGGTCGAGGTAGTCCTCGCCGCGTCGTAGACCCCAGTGCAGGCACGAGGGCACGCCTCCGCAGTGCCCGACACCCGGCGCGACCACCCCGAGTGGATCGCCCGTCTCGACGGTGTCGCCGACCGACACCGACGGGTCGACCGGCTCGTACGTCGTGCGTCGCCCGTCCTCGTGCGTGACCACCACGACGCCGCGCCCGGCGATCGGTGCCGCCCAGGTGACCGTGCCGGCCCCCGCGGCCAGGATCGCGTCGCCGACGTCGGCGTCGAGGTCGACCCCGCGGTGCCCCGGGAGCCACGGCTCCGGAGGGGGATCGAACCGCCGGAGCACCAGGACGGGGCCGTCGACCGGGGCGGCCCACCCGGCGCTCGGCGTGGGGGTCGGGCTGAGCAGGGAGAGGGCCACGGCGACTGCGGCGAGGGGCACGGAGAGGGCAGGGAGCACGTGCCGAGGCTGGCGCAGCCCCCACTCGAGCCAAGCCCGGGACGACGGCCGGCGTGAGCCCGACACGCCGTCGGGGTCGACCTGGGGACGGCGACCGGAGCACGATTTCGGGCCTGAGGGGTCCTGCCCGTAGACTTCCCGTGCAGCTCACCCCGGTGGGCTGACATCGCACGCCCGCATCCCGGCTCACGAGCCGGCGGCGCCCCTCGGTCCGGACCCGTCCGGAACGGCGCGTCGGCGGGAGTCAGGCACCTGGCCGCCCGGTCAGGCGGACAACCGAGTGGCGCTGCCGCGTCGCGGGGATCCCCCGCGTGCCTCGGCGCCGGATCAAGGAGCGATCGGCCATGGCCGTCGTCACGATGAAGCAGCTGCTCGAGAGCGGCGTGCACTTCGGACACCAGACCCGCCGTTGGAACCCGAAGATGAAGCGGTTCATCTTCAACGAGCGCAACGGCATCTACATCATCGACCTCCAGCAGTCGCTGACCTACATCGACCGCGCGTACGAGTTCATCAAGGAGACCGTCGCCCACGGCGGCACCGTGATGTTCATCGGCACGAAGCGTCAGGCGCAGGAGCCGGTCGCCCAGCAGGCGACCCGCGTGGGCATGCCCTACGTCAACCAGCGCTGGCTCGGCGGCATGCTGACCAACTTCCAGACGGTGCACAAGCGGATCCAGCGCCTCAAGGAGCTCGAGCTCATCGACTACGACGACGTCGCCGGCTCGGGCCTCACGAAGAAGGAGCTGCTGGTCCTGCGTCGCGAGAAGGACAAGCTCCTCAAGACTCTCGGCGGCATCCGCGACATGTCGAAGGTCCCCTCCGCGGTGTGGATCGTCGACACCAACAAGGAGCACATCGCGGTCGCCGAGGCCAAGAAGCTCAACATCCCGGTCGTCGCGATCCTCGACTCCAACTGCGACCCGGACGTCGTCGACTTCCCGATCCCCGGCAACGACGACGCGATCCGCGCCGTCGCGCTGCTCACGCGCGTGATCGCCGACGCGGTGGCCGACGGCCTCATGGCCCGTGCCGGTCGCGGCTCCGTCGCCGCCGACGAGGGTGTCGTCGCCGCCGACGAGCCCCTCGCCGCGTGGGAGGCCGAGCTGCTCGCCGGCTCCGACTCGCCCGTCGAGGTCCCGACCAGCGCCGCCGAGGAGGTGGCCACCGAGGTCGCCGCCGAGGAGCCCGTCGCCGGTTCGGCCGAGGCCGACGCCGAGGCGTCCGCCGCCGTCGCCGAGACGCCGGACGAGGCTGCTGCCGAGGTTGCGGCCGAGGCCGTCGCCGACGCCGCTGCCGAGACCACCGAGGCCACGGCCGACCAGGCCTGAGCCACCCCGCTCGATGGCCTGCGGCCTGGCACGGTCCACCCGGACCGTGCTGGGCCGCAGCCGCGAGAGACCGACGTACGACCACTGACGAACTGACGAGAGAGAGCGACTACAGCCATGGCCGAGATCACCGCCGCCGACGTGAAGAAGCTCCGTGACCTCACCGGCGCGGGGATGATGGACTGCAAGAAGGCCCTCGTGGAGGCCGACGGCGACTTCGACGCCGCATCCGAGGCGCTGCGCATCAAGGGTGCTGCCAAGATGGCTGCCCGCGGTGCCGAGCGTGAGGCCAGCAACGGCCTCGTCGCGGCCCAGGACGGCGCGCTCATCGAGCTGCGCGCCGAGACCGACTTCGTGGCCAAGAACGCCGACTTCCAGGAGCTCGCGGCCAAGATCGTGGCCAAGGCCGCCGAGACCCGTCCGGCCGACGCCGAGACGCTCGCTTCCACCGAGCTCGAGGCCGGCCAGACGGTCGCCGAGGCTGTCGCCGGCCTCTCCGCAGTCATCGGCGAGAAGCTCGAGCTCGGCCGCGTGGCCGTCCTCGACGGTCCGGTCGCCGTCTACCTCCACAAGCGCGCTGCCGACCTGCCGCCGCAGGTGGGCGTCGTCGTGGCCTACGAGGGCTCGGAGGACGCCGCCCGCGGCGCGGCCATGCAGATCGCAGCCATGCGCCCGCGCTACCTCACCCGCGACGAGGTCCCGGCCGACATCATCGAGACCGAGCGCCGCGTGGCCGAGGCCAAGGCGATCGAGGACGGCAAGCCCGAGGCCGCGCTGCCGCGCATCATCGAGGGCACGGTGACCGGCTTCTACAAGAACAACGTCCTGCTCGAGCAGGAGTCGGTGCAGGAGTCGAAGAAGTCGGTCCAGGCCGTCCTCGACGCCGCCAGCACCAAGGTCACCCGTTTCGCGCACTTCGAGATCGGCGCCTGACCCTGCCTCACGGGTCTGTCTCCTGACAGACTCACCCGCAAGCCGAGCGCCAGGAGGCCGCAGTCGTGGACACATCAGCACCTTCCCCGACTGCGGCTTCCGGCGTATCCGGAGCCGTTCAACCCTCGCTCGACGGCACGATCGACACGTGGCCGGGCGTGCCTGAGGGCGGCTTCTCGCGCGTGCTGCTCAAGCTCTCGGGCGAGGCGTTCGCCGGCGGACAGAGCCTCGGGGTCGACCCGGACGTCGTCCAGGCGATCGCACGTCAGATCGCAGCCGTCGTGCACACCGGGGTCGAGGTCGCCGTCGTCATCGGCGGCGGCAACTTCTTCCGGGGCGCGCAGCTCAACGAGCGCGGGATGGACCGCTCGCGCGCCGACTACATGGGCATGCTCGGCACGGTCATGAACTGCCTCGCGCTGCAGGACTTCTGCGACCGCCAGGGCATCGAGACGCGTGTGCAGACCGCCATCCAGATGGGCCAGGTCGCCGAGCCCTACGTCCCGCGCCGCGCGATCCGCCACCTCGAGAAGGGTCGCGTGGTCATCTTCGGGGCCGGGCTCGGGGCGCCGTACTTCTCGACCGACACCACTGCCGCCCAGCGCGCTCTCGAGGTCGGCTGCGAGATCGTGCTCATGGCGAAGGGCGTCGACGGTGTCTACGACGCGGATCCGAAGACGGACCCCGACGCGACGCGCTTCGAGACCCTCACGCACTCCGAGGTGCTCGCCCGCGGCCTCAAGGTGGCTGATGCCACTGCGATCAGCCTGTGCCAGGACAACAAGCTCCCGATCCTCGTGTTCAACCTGCTCGTCGAGGGCAACATCGCCCGCGCCGTCCGGGGTGAGAGGATCGGCACGCTCGTCGCCACCCCGTGAGCCGACGCGCGACCCACCAGCCAGCCCGACGTACGAAGACACGAGGAGCACTCCGGTGATCGACGACATCCTGCTCGAAGCAGAGGAGAAGCTGGAGAAGGCCGTCGGCGTGGCCAAGGAGGACTTCGCCGGCATCCGCACCGGGCGAGCCACCCAGAAGATGTTCGACAAGATCACGGCCGAGTACTACGGCACGATGACGCCCATCACGCAGATGGCCGGCTTCCAGGTGCCCGAGGCGCGCCTCGTGGTCATCTCGCCCTACGACAAGAGCTCGATGACCGCGATCGAGAAGGCCATCCGCGACTCCGACCTCGGCGTGAACCCCACGAACGACGGTGTCGTCATCCGCATCGCGTTCCCGCAGCTCACCGAGGACCGCCGCAAGGAGTACATCAAGGTCGCTCGGCACAAGGCCGAGGACGCGCGCATCTCCATGCGCAACATCCGTCGCCATGCGAAGGACACCCTCGACAAGCTGATCAAGGACGGCGAGGCGGGCGAGGACGAGGTCCGTCGCGCGGAGAAGTCCCTCGACGACCTGACCCACAAGTACGTCACGGCGATCGACGACCTCCTCAAGCACAAGGAGGCCGAGCTGCTCGAGGTCTGACGACCTCCGGCTCGACCTCTCATGGCAGACGCACCCGCGGAGCAGACACCGCCGTCGACCGGACGCGCGGGGCGCAACCTCGTTTCGGCCATCGGCGTGGGCGCTGCACTCGGGATCTTCCTCGTCCTGCTGCCGATGATCTTCGCGCCGTGGCTGTTCGTCTTCATCGTCTCGGCCGCGATGGTCGTGGCGGCGCACGAGCTCTGTGGCGCCGCTGCGCAGCGCGGAGTCCACCTCGTCCGGGTGCCGCTCTACGTCGGCGTCGCCGCGATCCCGCAAGCCGCCTACTGGTCGGGCACGCTCGCTCTCGTCGCGACGTTCGGTGCCACGGTGCTCCTCATCCTCGGATGGCGGCTCGTAGAAGGTCCCGAGGGCTACGTCGCCGACGTGTCGGCCTCGGTCTTCGTGGCCGCCTACACCGGGCTGATGGCCGGCTTCGTCGGGCTCATGATGACCTCGACGCACGGCCCCGAGCGCATCGTCGTGTTCGTCGTGCTGACGATCTGCAGCGACATCGGTGGCTACGTCGCCGGCGTGCTCGCCGGTCGGCACCCCATGGCCCCGAAGATCTCGCCGAAGAAGTCCTGGGAGGGCTTCGCCGGCAGCCTCGTCCTGCAGGCGGTCGCGGGCGTCGCGCTCTTCGTCTACCTGCTCGACGCCCCGTGGTGGCAGGGCCTGGTCACCGGGCTGGTGCTCACGGTCACCGCGACGGCCGGCGACTTCATCGAGTCGGCCATCAAGCGGGACCTGGGCGTCAAGGACATGAGCAACCTGCTGCCGGGTCACGGCGGGCTCATGGACCGCCTCGACTCGCTGCTCCCCAACGCGTTCACCGCATGGCTGCTGCTGCGCGTGTTCCTCGGCCCGTGACGGCCGTGCGAGACTCGACGTCGACATGACCCAGGACCTCGAGAACCCCCGCGCACCGAAGCCGGGCGAGCTGACCTTCGACTCGCCGAAGGGCCGCGGGAAGCCGCGTCGCCACCTCGCCGACATGACCGGCGCCGAACGCCGCGAGGCGGTCGCGACGCTCGGGCTCCCGGCGTTCCGGGCCGACCAGGTGTCGCGGCACTACTTCGCGCGGCTGTCCGACGACGCGTCGGCGTGGACCGACATCCCCGCGGCACTTCGCGACGACCTCGCGTCAGCACTCACCCCGCCGCTGATGACCTCGGTGCGCGAGCTCACGACCGACGCCGGCACCACGCGAAAGCAGCTCTGGCGCCTGTTCGACGGCGCGCTCGTCGAGAGCGTGCTGATGCGCTACCCGGACCGCGTCACGATGTGCGTATCGAGCCAGGCGGGCTGCGGCATGAACTGCCCGTTCTGCGCGACCGGGCAGGCGGGTCTCACCCGCAACCTCTCGACGGCCGAGATCGTCGAGCAGGTGGTCGCGGGCGCCCGGGAGCTGGCGCGGGGCGACGTACCCGGGGGACCGGGTCGCGTGTCCAACGTGGTCTTCATGGGCATGGGCGAGCCGCTGGCGAACTACAAGGCCGTGGTCGCGGCGCTGCACCGACTCGTGGACAAGGGCCCGGAGGGTCTCGGCATGTCGGCCCGCGGCATCACGGTGTCGACCGTGGGTCTCGTGCCGCGCATGCGCGAGCTCGCGGCGGAGGGCATCCCGGTGACCCTCGCGCTCTCGCTGCACGCGCCCGACGACGAGCTGCGCAACACCCTCGTGCCGGTCAACACCCGCTGGGACATCCAGGAGGTGCTCGACGCGGCGTGGGAGTACGCCCGCGTGACGCACCGCCGGGTGTCGATCGAGTACGCGCTGATCAAGGACGTGAACGACCAGGCGTGGCGGGCCGACCTGCTGGCCAAACGGCTGCGCAACAAGCTCGTGCACGTGAACCTCATCCCGCTCAACCCCACGCCCGGGTCGAAGTGGACCGCGTCGCGCCGACAGGACGAGCGCGAGTTCGTCCGCCGCCTCGAGGCCGGCGGCATCCCGGTCACCGTGCGCGACACGAGGGGTCGCGAGATCGACGGCGCGTGCGGTCAGCTGGCGGCGCTGGATTCCTAGCGCCTCACGCTCTCGGCGCCTCCAAGCGCGGCCCCTTCGGCGTCGCGCGTCGGCGACGCCTCCGGCTTCGGGCACGGTCGGCGCTCACGCGCCTCCCGGGCGGGCGCTCGCGGTCGCTGCCGCGTGTCAGCGGACCGTCACCGTTCGGGTGAGGCTTCGGGCCGCCTCGCCGACGAGGTTTCCGGCCTTCGCGATCGCGAGGGAGACGGAGACCTTGTAGGTGCCGGCCGTCGCCGTCCACGGGACGGTCACGACCAGGGTGCGCGGCCGACAGCCGGTGCAGGTCACGGTCTTCGTTGCGACGGTGCGACCGCGTGCGGTGACGGTGATGGTGAAGGTTCCCGTCGTCGCGGGGACGACGGTACGGATGACCACGCGGGCTGTGGCCGAGCTGCGGCCGCGATGCGCGCTCGTCGAGAGGGTGATGGGCTGGACCGTCGCGACGACGACCGCTCGGGTCCGTACGACGACGTGCCGTGTGCGTCCTGCGTGGGTGACCGCGACCGACAGCGTCGTCGCCGCGCCGGTCAGTGCCGCGACGGGCACGGTCATCCGGTCTCCTGCCGCCAGCGCGACCGCGAACCGTCGTGTCTGGGGGCCGGTGCCGCCTCGGAGGAGCGTCGTCGACGTCGTGAAGCTCATCGTCCCGCCGCTGCTCGTGCTCGCCGCGAGCGCGCCGCCGGTGACCTGCAGTGTCGTGGCCGATCCAGCTCCGCCGGCGACGGACATGGTCGTCGAGAGCAGGGCCTTCGTCGATCGGCTCACGCTCGTGACGGAGAGCGGCTTCGCCGTGGCCGTCCTGAAGCGCACGCCGCCGGGGACCGACGAGACGACGTCGGTGGTGCCGCTCCTCGCCGAGGTGGCCACGGTCGAGACTCCGGACCGGTTGAGCACGCTCACCTGGTACGGCGCGCTCGCCGTCGCCTTCAGGGAGAGCGCGGCGGTGCCCGGCACCGAGAGCAGGCCGCCGGACTTCCCGCCGCTGAACCCGAGGGGGACGGTGCCCGCGGGCAGAGCGGTCGGCTCGACCGGGGAGGGCGCGCTGCCCGACGTCGTGGCGGTCGACCCGAAGGTCACGAGGGACGACGCGAAGCCCAGCAGCCCGGTGAAGCTCGGGATGTGCTGCGCCTTCGTCACGAAGGAGTACGGCAGCACGACGAGTCCGGGGTTGGTCGACCAGCTGCCGCCCCAGGTCTTGCCACCCATGTCGTAGTGCCAGCCGCCGGTGTCGAAGAAGATCTTGCTGCCGTCGTGCCGACCCACGTGGGCGACCCCCGTCGTGTCCGTGTCCTCCTCGGGCGTGTACTCCTTGTTGTTGTCGTAGACGTCGATCGCCCAGCCGAGTCCGCCGAGGTCCTCGAGCCCGTAGGCGACGACCACGTGGCCGCTGAAGGTGAATCCGTCGCGCATGGCGATCAGGGCGGGTCCCTGGGCCAGGGCCGACTGCAGCCGAAGCTTCGTCGGGAGCGAGGCGGCCAGCTCGTTCTGCACGTTCTGGTCGATGACGGCACCGAGCGTCTCGAGGCTGAACTGCTGGAGATGAGCCGCCTGGATCGCCTGGTCCAGCGCGGCCGAGTGCGGAAGGCCGTACACCGTGCTCGTGGTGTGCGGGTACGCCGTCACGGACATCGCTCCCATGATGAAACGCATGTCGGTCGCGGAGATGCCGTAGCAGTGCCCGCTTCCGGACGTGCCGACGGTGAGGGACCGGACGATGGCGGTCCAGATCATCGCGATGGGGTCGCGGAAGCTGACGTTGCAGCCACCGGGCCAGCACAGGTCGATCGTGTCGTACATCTGATCGTGCCCGAAGGCGCGCACCATGTCGTCGTAGACCAGGTCGTTGACCGGGTAGTTGTGGAACGCGAAGGCGTTGGTGTTGCGGTAGGTCCGGCTCGTCACCGAGCCCGCGGGCACGGGCGAGCCGCCGCCGGCCGGGTGGACCTGCAGGGGACCCGAGGTCGCGTAGGCCGGTGTCGAGACCGTGTAGTGCCGGAGGTCCGGCCCGCTGATCTGCGGTGCCCACAGCCCCGACGTCAGCGGCGCGACGGCCTTGTCGTTGCCGACCGTGGCAGTGCTGCCGGCGCAGAAGCCGGCGCCGGTGAGGTCGAAGACCGTGGCGGTCTGCGGCAGGCCGAGTCCGGGATCACCGATCGGTGGCACCACCTGGCGGTTCGCCGTCGCGACCGCCGGAGCGACCTCGGTGAGCTTGGCCCGCACGACGGTCGTGTCGGTGGGGTGCCCGACGACGGTCGCCGTGACCTCGAGCCACACGCCGCCCTGCGGCGCGGCGCCGGGGGACGACCACGACACGGTCGTGTCGCGGCCGCCGTCGTTCGAGGCGAACGAGAGGACGGCCGGAGCGACTGTCACGTCCCAGCCCGGGGTGAGGATCGGCTGCTGCGCGGAGTCGAGCATCCGAGCCGTGACAGCGATGTCGCCGGCGAAGTCGGGCAGCTTCTCCACCCGCACGTTGCGCGACTGCGGGGTGCACGCCGCGGTGTAGGGCCGGGTCAGCCCGAGCGGGAAGGAGGCCGTCGTACTGGTGGTCAACGACTGCAGCACCGGTGTGCCGGTGCCGACGGCGGGAACGCCCGCCCCGTCGCCCCCGAGCGACACGTCGAGCGGTCCCGCGGCAGGCGTGCCCGGCGCAGCGCTGAAGGTCACGACCGTGGCGCCGGTGGCGCTGCCCGAGTACGACGGCGGGCTGAAGGTCGCCGTCACACCGGCGGGCAGACCCGTCGCGACGAGCGTCACGAGTCCCGCGGAGCCGTTGGACCGGGTCAGGTGCAGCGCCACGCTCGGCGACGACGACGGCGACACGACGACCGAGGGCACGAACGCGTCCTTGGTGACGGCGAAGGCCGGAGCGGCCGCGGGGTCGTTGGAGTAGGTGAGGTCGTCGAGCCACACCTGCGGTCCGACGTACGCCGACCGGATGAGCACCCACTGGAGGCCGGAGCCCCCGCCGCTGACGCTGAAGAACGTCGTGGCGCCGCCGGGCGAGACGAGGTCCTGGTCCACGGTCTGGTCGGACGTGCGCGTGCCGTCGGCGGAGAAGCCCATCACGCGGAACGAGGAGGTGCCGCTCGACGTACCCGTGCCGATGTAGCCGGAGACCGACAGGCAGACGGTGGGGCACCGCAGCAGGATCGCGTCGTTGGAGAACTCGCCCGCGGCGCACCCGATCGGGCCGGCGGCCAGCACGGACGACGGGGAGTGCATGCGGTAGCCGTCGGGGACCGAGACGGTCTTCACCGGCGCGCTCATCCCGACGCAGAGCGGGTAGCCCTTCGTTCCGTCGGCGAACGTGAAGCCGAGATCGGCCGGTGTCCCGAACTGCACGCCGTGGACTCCGTCGGAGTACTCGGTCGTGACGGGGCCCGAGGCCGGCATGCAGTCCTCGAAGGTGATCGTCGCCGACGCCTGTCCGGCCGTGGCCGGGAAGCACGGCAGCGCGATGTCGGCTCTCGCGGCCGACGGCGCCAGCACGCCGACCAGCAGCGCCACGACGGCGGCGACGATGACCGGGAGCAGGTGCGGGTGGGGCGGACGCGGAGCCTCTCGGTGCCCGCTCATCAGGTTGCCGCCAGCTTCTGGGCAGCGGCGATGGCTGACGCGCGCGACTTGGCGACGTCGCCGTCCTTGCGGGTGGACGCCACCGAGATGAGGCGGTCCCCGACCAGGACGGTGATCTGGCTGTCGACGCCGAGGGGGAGCTTCTGCGTGAAGCTGATCGAGTTCGGCATGCCGGCGTCGAACGTCGAGACCTGCGCACCAGCTCCAGCCATGCGAGCCTTCGCGGCACCGACCATGGCCGCGCCGATGCCGGCGTCGACCTGGACGACCGAGTACCCGAGGGACCCGGACGCGAGGTTCTCGTAGACGCACCCGTCGAGCTTCTTCATCTGCGCCGTGTTGACCAGCGGGGACGCCAGCCCGGGCTTGGTGGAGAAGCCGAGGATCGCCTCCGCCGTGGGCTGGTCGATCGACGAGCACGCGCCGCGAGCCGTCGCCGTGCCTGGGCTCGTCGACGCCGGGCTGGCCGACACCGGGCTCGGGGAGCTGGACGTCGGCGTGGCAGAGCCGGAGGTCGCAGTCGCGACGGAGGGCGATGCGCCGGTCGTCGTGGCAGTCGCCGCAGCGACGCTGCTGCTCGCGCTGCCGGACGAGCAGGCGCTCAACCCGAGGCACAGGACGAGTGCCGTGACGACCGTGACGGTGGGGCGATCGATCATGGGGACCTCCGGGGGCCGCGAGCCTGGGCGTGACTCGAGGACACCAGCCGCGGGGGCCGGGCGGCACCGGGTGAATCCCTGGCAGTGCCCCGCCGGTCACTCCTCGCCGGGCGGTACGCCGTCTGCCGGAGGGGTCAGGAGGAGCCGGACCAGGTCCGACCGGTTGCGGACGCCGAGCTTGCGGTAGATGCGGCCGAGGTGGAACTCGACGGTCTTGCTGGACAGGAACAACGTCGCGGCGATCTCCTTGTTCGACAGCCCGGACGCCGCGGCCGTCGCCACCCTCGTCTCGGACGCGGTGAGCGCGTCGTCGCGCGCGGCACCGGTGCGCAGGGTCGCCCCGGAGCCCCGGAGCTCGTCCTGGGTGCGCGCGAGCCACGGCGCGGCGCCGAGCGCGGCGAAGTCGGTCTCGGCCCCGCGCAGCGCGGCCCGAGCCTCGACCCGGTGACCGAGGCGTCGCAGCATCGCGCCGGAGCTGAGGCGGACCCGAGCCCGCGGGAACACGTACTCGACCCCGATGAGCTCGTCCGCCAGCGTCAGGCCCTCGTCGGCGAGCTCGCGCGAGTCCGGGCCGATGGCGCTGCGGGCCAGGAGCTCGCCGGCGCGCGACTCGGGTCGCGGATCGTCGCCGCTGCGAGCGAGCAGCAGGTCGAGGAGATCCCGCGCGTCGGTGCGCCGACCGGTCAGCGCCAGCGCCAGCGGAGCGTCGAAGTACTCGGGCTGGGCAGCGGCGACGCGGCCGGCGCGCAGGACCCGGGCCAGCGCGTCGGTCGGCTCGACCATCCCGCCGAGGTCGCCCACCGACAAGGACGCCAGCACCGAGCACCACAGGGCATCGGCGGTGCGCCACGGGCTGCCGACCGCCTCGGCCAGAGTGCTTGCCTCGTGGGCGTGCGCCAGCGCCTCCGCCGTATGACCCCGTGGACCCTCCAACGTGGCGACCTGGACGAGTGCGTCGGCGATGTCGGCGACCCGCCCGGACATGCGTGCCAGGTCCAGCACGTCGTCGGCCAGGACGGCCGCCGAGTCCCACTCCGCGACGGAGAAGTCGCACCACGCCAGTCCGCGTACGGCGTGGCCGCGGATACGTGTCTCGCCCTGCGCCCGCAGGCGCGACACCGCGGCGTCGATCGCAGGGCGCAGGCGCTTCGGGTGGCCGGACCACATCACCGCCTGCACTGTCATCGGCAGGATCTCGACGTCGGAGGCGAGCAGGTCGTGGCTCTCGATGGCCTCGAGCGCGAGCTCGAGGTGGTCACGGCCGGCCTCGGTCCGGTCCGCGTTCAGCAGCACGAAGCCCTGGACGGCGTGGGACCGGGCCACCTGGGGAGGCTCCTCCGGAGCCGCAGCGGCGGCGATCTCGTCGGCGAGCAGCGCCAGCCGACCGGCGTCGTCGAGGTGCAGCGCGGGATTGAAGCTCGCGGCGAGGGCCCGCACCTCGTGGTCGCGGTCGCCTGCCGCCCGGGCCTCCTCGACGGCGCGCAGGAACCAGTCCCAGGCGGCGAGGGGCGATGCGACGCCGTGGGCGATCTGGCCCGCGGTGAAGGCCAGCCGCCAGCGCAGGTCCGTGTCGCGCAACGACGGAAGGGCCTCCTCGATCAGTCGCGAGGCGGTCTCGGCGTCGTCGGCGGCCCAGGCCTCCAGCGCCGCGGCGGCGAGCCTCGGCGCCGGGTCGGCCCCCATCCGGGCGGCGGTCTCCCAGGCGTGCGACGACGCCTGGTGCGCGCCCCGTTCCGAGGCGGTCCTCGCCACCGCATCCAGCGCGTCGGCCAAGGCCTCGTCCGGACCGGTCGCGGCAGCCACCCGGTGCCACACGACGCCGGCCGACTCGCCGTCCGACGTCTCCAGCGCGTCCGCGAGCGCCCCGTGGATCCGCCGGAGCTGCGCTGCGTCGACGCAGTCGAGCGCCGCGGCACGGGCGAGCGGATGCCGCCACGTGACGCCGCTCAGGGTCACGCGCAGCAGGCCGGTCGCCTCGGCGGGGACGAGCGCGTCGTGCGACGTGCCGAGGCCGGCCAGCGCCTCGGCGAGGACCGCAGGCGGCAGGGTGTCCGCTGCCGCGGCGGCGACCGCGAGCCGGCCCTGCTCCGGAAGCGAGTCGAGGAGCCGGCGGTAGGCCATGGTGGGAGTGGTCGACGGCATCGGCCCGGGCAGGGGTGCGGCGCCCGCCCGCTGCGCGGGGGTCAGCAACCGGGCGAGCTCGACGAGCGCCAGGGGATTGCCGCCGCCGAGCGGCGCCAGGCGCTGGGCGACCGCACGTGCGACGCCGTGGTCGGCCAGCAGGGCGACCGCCTCCTCGTCGTCCAACGAGGGCAGGTCGTAGACCTCGATGCCGGTCAGAGCCACGCTCTCGGGGCGTGCGGTCAGGATCACGCCGACCGCGTCGTCCTCGAGTCGTCGAGCGGCGAAGCCGATCGCGTTGCGGGACTCCGAGTCCATCCAGTGCACGTCGTCGACCAGGAGGAGCACGGGTGCGTCGGTGGTCGCGGCGTCGAGCAGCGACAGCATCGCCGCACCGATGAGCAGGGGAGTGGGCGGGCTCCCGCTCGTCACGCCCAGGGCGAGGTCCAGGGCCTCGCGCTGAGCCGGGACCAGGCCGGCCACGAGGTGGCGCAGCGGGCGGACGAGCGCATGCAGGGTCGCGAACGGGAGGTCGCGCTCGTCCAGGGATCCTGCGCAGCGCAGCAGAGTCAACCCTGCGGTGTCGGTCGCCGCCAGCAGTGCCGTCTTGCCGCTCCCGGCGTCGCCGCGCAGCAGCAGGGCGGCGCCACGGCCGGCGCGGGCACCGGACACCACCCACGCGATCCGTTCGAACGCCTCCGAGCGGCCGACGAGCACAAGCGCAGTATGGGCGTACCGGCCGTCGGCCGGGGCTGCTGCCAGGGATTGCCTGGGTGCCACGACCCGGTGCCGGACGGCAGCGTGGGCACCGTGCCCGATCCTGTCCTCGCGTCCGGTGCCTGGCGGCTCGCCGGGCGCCGTCTCGGAGACCGGGAGGGCCCGGGGGGCGAGTTCTGCGCCCTCGTCCTGCTCACCGCCGATGGCACCCTGTCGGTGTCCGTCGACGACGCGACGGGCGCTACCGGGATCGGCGGCTGGCGTTCCGCCGGCGACCGCCGGCTGGTGGCGCACGTGGAGCTCTTCCTCCGGGACCCCACCTTGCGCGGACCGGACCGGGTCGTGGTCCGCGCGGCGGCCGAGCTCTCTCCCGACGGAGTCTCCGCCTCGGTCCGGCTGCGGTGGCGGCTCGTCGCCCGTCGCGGCGGGGCGGCAGGGCCCGCAGTCGGCTGCGAGGGGCGCGCCGAACGGCTCCAGCCGTGACGGCGAGCGCGCGTGCGGGCGACCGTCCGGCGCACTGAGCCGCAATCTCGGCGCATCCCCGCGACATCACCCCGACACCGGGACGTCGCGTTCGTAGATTGGGGGGACACCGTCGGGAGGACGTCATGTCGTTGGAGAGCACCGGGCCCTACGCCGCCGCCTACGCACGCAGTCTCGAGGACCCGGACGGGTTCTGGGGCGACGCCGCGACGGCGATCGACTGGGACGTCGAGCCGACCACCGTGCTCGACGGCTCGGACGCGCCGTACTACCGCTGGTTCACCGGCGGGCGGCTCAACACGTGCTGGAACGCCCTGGACCGTCACGTCGAGGCCGGGCTCGGCGAGCGGGTCGCTCTCATCTACGACAGCCCGGTGACGGGGACCGTCGACACCTACACGTATGCGCGGCTGCGCGACGAGGTTGCGGCGTTCGCCGGCGGACTGCGCAGCCTCGGGGTCGAGGCGGGCGACCGTGTGGTGCTCTACATGCCGATGGTGCCGCAGGCAGTGATCGCGATGCTCGCGACCGCACGGCTCGGCGCGGTGCACTCGGTGGTCTTCGGGGGCTTCGCGCCGCACGAGCTGGCGATCCGCATCGACGACGCGACGCCGAAGGTCGTCGTGTCGGCGTCGTGCGGCATCGAGCCGGGGCGCGTCGTGGAGTACAAGCCGATGCTCGACAGGGCGCTCGAGCTCGCGACGCACGAGCCGTCGGCCTCGGTCGTCCTCCAGCGGCCGCAGGCGGCCGCGGCGATGGGTGAGAAGGACGTCGACTGGGACGAGCTCGTCGCGCGCTCCGAGCCCGCGGAGTGCGTGTCGGTCGCGGCGACCGACCCGTTGTACGTCCTCTACACGTCCGGCACCACCGGCAAGCCCAAGGGCATCGTGCGCGACAACGGCGGCCACGCCGTGGCGCTCGCCTGGACGATGGAGAACGTCTACGGCGTAGGCCCGGGCGAGGTCTTCTGGGCCGCGAGCGACGTCGGCTGGGTCGTCGGCCACTCCTACATCGTCTACGCACCGCTGCTCGTCGGCGCCACGACCGTTCTCTACGAGGGCAAGCCGGTCGGTACGCCGGACGCCGGCGCCTTCTGGCGGGTCATCGCGGACCACGGCGTGAAGGCGCTGTTCACCGCGCCGACCGCCTTCCGCGCCATCAAGAAGGAGGACTCGACCGCGTCGCTGCGCGCCGGTCACGACCTCTCCTCGCTCGCCACGCTGTTCCTCGCCGGCGAGCGGCTCGACCCCGACACCTACCACTGGGCCACCGACATCCTCGGCATCCCGGTCGTGGACAACTGGTGGCAGACCGAGACCGGCTGGCCGATCGCGGCGAACCCTCGCGGCCTCGAGCCGATGCCGATCAAGCCCGGCTCGCCGACCGTCGCGATGCCCGGCTACGACGTGCAGGTGCTCGACGAGAACGGCAAGCCGGTCGGGCCGGGCGAGGAGGGCAACATCTGCATCAAGCTGCCGCTGCCTCCCGGCACGCTCCCGACGCTGTGGAACGACGACCACCGCTACGTCGACTCCTACCTGAGCGTCTTCAACGGCTACTACACGACCGGTGACGGCGGCTCGATCGACGCCGACGGCTACGTGTTCGTCATGGGGCGTACCGACGACGTCATCAACGTCGCTGGGCACCGGCTCTCGACCGGCTCGATGGAGGCCGTCGTCGCGACGCACCCGATGGTCGCGGAGTGCGCGGTCATCGGCGTGCACGACCAGCTCAAGGGCCAGCTCCCGCGGGCGTTCGTGGTGCTCAAGACGGGTGCCGACATCGACCCGGAGCAGCTGCAGCGCGAGATCGTGAAGTCCGTGCGCGACGAGATCGGTCCGGTCGCGGCGTTCAAGAGCGTCGTCGTCGTACCCGCGCTGCCGAAGACTCGCTCGGGGAAGATCCTGCGGCGCACGATGCGCGGGATCGCCGACGGCCGTCCGGAGGCGCCGCCCTCGACGATCGAGGACATCGGCGTGCTCGACGTGCTGCGTCCGCTCCTGCAGCAGACGGACTAGCTCGTCAGTCGTCGGCGGTGATGGCGGCGGTGACCGCCTCGACGCTGGCGTCGCGATGGCGCTTCTGCACGGCGATTGCGGCGCGGACGTCGCGCGCACGCAACGCGTCGACCATCTCGGCGTGGTCGTGCTGCACGCGGGTCCGGTTGCCGCTGCCGGCGAAGTAGACCGCCCGGTAGACGTCGGTGGCGTCCCAGAGCTGGCGCAGCGTGCGCGACAGTCTCGGCATCCCCGCGGCGTCGAAGAGCAGGAAGTGGAAGTCCCGGTTGTACGCCGTCATCTCGGCCAGGTCGCCGCGGCGTCCCGCGGCCTCCACGGCGCGCGACGCCGCCCCGATCGACTCGATCGTGGCCGCATCCAGTCGTGGCACCGCGACGCGGATCGCCTCCGCCTCGAGCAGCTCGCGCAGGCGGTAGACCTCGGTGAGGTCGTCGACGGAGAGCTCCGCCACGACGTAGCCCCGGTGTGCGGCGTAGACCACGTGGCCCTCGCCCTCGAGCACCTTGAGCGCCTCGCGCACCGGAACCCGGCTCACGCCGAGGCGCTCGGCGACGGCCTCCTGCCGCACGGGCGTCCCAGGCGCCAGCTCGCCGGTGACGAGGAGGCGGCGTATCTCGGTGAGCACGGCCTCCTGCGCCGTCGGCGGACGGACGAAGGCCTCGGTCACGGCGTGTCCGAGAACGAGGGCATGGTCGGCGGGGGAGTCCGGTACGTCGGCGGCGTCGCGGACATCCGCAGCGGGTTCGCGACCTGCGGAACGTCGCTGCCCGGCACGGCGACGACGGGCTCGAGCCCCAGTGACGCGGCGAGGTCGAAAGCACCTGCGACGCCGTTGATCGGGCCGCACGGGACACCGGCGGCCGTGAGCGCGGCGTGCCACGGGGTGGCGCCGTCCGTGGCCAGGGCGGACTCGAGCAGCGCGCGCAGCTCGTCGCGGTTCGCGACGCGCGCGGGGTTCGTGGCGAACCGCTCGTCGGAGCCGAGCGACGCGATCCCGAGGACGCGGCACAGCGAGCGGAACTGCCCGTCGTTGCCGACCGCGAGGACGAGTGGGCGGTCGCCGGTCGCGTAGACGCCGTACGGCGTGATGGACGGGTGGTCGTTCCCCAGGATCCCGGGCACGACACCGCCGGCGACGTACGACGACGCCTGGTTCACGAGCGCGGACAGCAGCGACGACAGCAGGTTCACCTCGACGTGCTGGCCCTCGCCGGTCCGGTCGCGGTGGCGGAGCGCGGCGAGGATGCCGTAGACCGCGTGCAGGCCGGTCACGACGTCGACGAGCGCGACGCCGACCTTCGTCGGATGACCGGCCTCGGGGCCGGTCACGGACATGAGGCCACCCATGGCCTGGACGAGCAGGTCGTAGCCAGGCAGGCTCGCGCCATCGCCGGACCCGAAGCCGCTGATCGAGCAGAGGACCAGCCCAGGGTTCTCGGCCGAGAGAGCGGCGTATCCGAGCCCCATCCGCTCGAGGCCACCGGGCTTGAAGTTCTCCACGACGACATCGGCACGCAGCGCGAGATCCCGTGCCTCTGAACGTCCCCCGGGCGCGGCGAGGTCGATCCAGCGGGTGGTCTTGTTGCGGTTCACGCCGGTGAAGTACGTCGCCTGGCCGTCCGCGGCATAGGGCGGGCCCCAGTGTCGCGTGTCGTCGCCCGCGCCCGGACGCTCCACCTTCACGACCTCCGCGCCGAGGTCGGCGAGGAGCATCGTGGCGTAGGGCCCGGCCAGGACGCGGGAGAAGTCCGCGACGACGACGCCGTCGAGCGCGCCTGCGCCTAGGGCGCCGGGGCTGCGGGGCTCGCTCCGCTCGCTCCTCGCATCCGGCGCGGTCATCCGCGGTAGGCGGCGAGACCGGTGAGCGCCTCGCCGACGACGAGGGTGTGCATCTCGTTGGTGCCCTCGTAGGTGAAGACCGACTCGAGGTTGTTCATGTGCCGGATCACCGGGTACTCGAGCGTGATGCCGTTGGCGCCGAGGATCGAGCGGCATTCGCGCGCGATCGCGAGGGACTCGCGCGCGTTGTTGAGCTTGCCGACGCTGATCTGCTCGGGGCGGATCGTGTGCGCGTCCTTGAGGCGACCGAGGTGCAGGGCGAGCAGGTATCCCTTGTCGAGCTCGAGGGCCATGTCGGCGAGCTTCTTCTGGGTGAGCTGGAAGCCGGCGATCGGGCGGTCGAACTGCTCGCGGTCGATGGAGTAGGAGATCGCGGTCTCGAGGCAGTCGCGGGCCGCACCCAGGGTGCCGAAGACGATGCCGAAGCGCGCCTCGTTCAAGCAGGAGAGCGGGCCGCGCAGTCCCTTCACGTTCGGCAGCATCGCGTCGGCGGGCAGACGCACACCCTCGAGGATCAGCTCGGCGGTCACGGACGCACGCAACGAGAGCTTCTTGTGGATCTCGCGCGCGGAGAATCCTGGCGTGCTCGTCGGTACGACGAAGCCGCGGACGCCGTCGTCCGTGCGGGCCCAGACCACGGCGACGTCGGCGACGGTTCCGTTGGTGATCCACATCTTCGTGCCGTCGAGCACCCAGTCGTCGCCGTCTCGCTTGGCCGACGTACGCATGCCGCTCGGGTTGGAGCCGAAGTCGGGCTCGGTGAGGCCGAAGCACCCGATCGCCTCGCCGCTTGCCATCCGGGGGAGCCACTCCTGCTTCTGCTCCTCCGAGCCGAACGCGTGGATGGCGTACATCGCGAGCGACCCCTGCACGCTCACGAGGGAGCGGATGCCGCTGTCGCCCGCCTCGAGCTCGAGACAGGCCAGCCCGTACGCCGTGGCGCTCGTGCCCGCGCAGGCGTACCCCTTGAGGTGCATGCCCAGCAGCCCGAGCCCGCCCATCTCGAGCGCGAGCTCGCGCGCGGGGATCTGGCCCGACTCGAACCAGTCGCCCACCTCGGGCTTGATCCGCTTGTTCACGTAGTCGCGGACGACGTCGCGGATCGCCGTCTCCTCGTCGCTGATCAGCGTGTCGAGGTCGAGGAGGGCGAACGGGTGCTGCGGGCTGCCGGCCATGAGATCTCCTGTGCGTGAGGACGTGGGGAGAGGTTAGCAGATTGGATCCAATATTCAAATGATCGATCTCGTGCCCAGCGTCGCTGCCGTGCATGCCGGTGGGGCGGGAGGGCGGCTGCCCTCCCGCCCCACCGGGCGGTCCTTGCTGGGTCGTTCAGCTACCGACGCAGATGTAGGAGAACGTCGGGGTTCCGTTCTGCGAGCTCACGGTGAAGCTGCTGCCGCTGGTGATGTTGACGTACAGCCGGCTCGCCGTGCTGAAGGTGTTCTGCGCCACGCAGTAGTACGTGTTGTTGGCGAACACCGCCGAGCCGGTGAGGGTGACAGCCACGCCGGTCGTGCTGGCCGTGCCCGTCCCGGTCACCATGTGCTGAGTCGCGCGCGGGGTGCCGTTGCTCGAGTACACGAGGCCCGCACCGCCGGCGGGACCCGCGGGACCCTGGGCTCCAGCCGCACCTGCGGGACCCTGCGGCCCGGCTGCGCCGGTGTCGCCCTTGGGGCCCTGGGCTCCGGTGGCGCCGGTGGCTCCGGTCGCACCCGCGGGACCCTGGGGTCCGGCTGCGCCGGTGTCCCCCTTCGCGCCCGGAGCACCGGGCGCGCCCGTGTCGCCCTTGGCGCCCGTCGCGCCGTCAGCACCCGTGTCGCCCTTGGCGCCCGTCGCGCCGTCAGCACCTGCCGGACCCTGGGGTCCGGCCGCGCCGGTGTCGCCCTGCGCGCCCGGCGCGCCGACTGCCCCAGCGGGACCCTGCGGGCCGACAGCCCCGTCCGCGCCTGCGGGACCCTGGGGTCCGGCTGCGCCGGTGTCGCCCTGGGCGCCCGTCGCCCCGACTGCCCCTGCGGGACCCTGCGGGCCGACAGCTCCGTCTGCGCCCGCGGGGCCCTGGGGGCCGGCCGCTCCGGCCGGGCCGGCCGGTCCTGC